>CADDYX010000119.1 GCA_902810735.1 Verrucomicrobiota bacterium
TGCTGACCGCGCCGGACGGTTTGCAGCGCATCTGGTTCTCGCTCGATTCGCCGTCGCAATATTTCCCGCTCGTCTACACCACCTTCCGGATCGAGCACGCGCTCTGGGGGCTGAACACGACCGGCTACCATTGGATCAACCTCATCCTGCACATCGTGAACGCGCTGCTCGTCTGGCGCGTGCTGGCGTTGCTCCGAATTCGCGGCGCGCTGCTCGCGGCCGCGATCTTCGCTCTCCATCCGCTGCAGGTCGAATCCGTCGCGTGGATCACCGAGCGCAAAAACGTGCTGATGGGCGCGTTTTTCCTCCTCGCGCTCTGGTGCTGGATTCGGTTCGTTAGAACGGAAGCGCGACGTCGCTGGACGTGGTACTTCGGCGCGCTGTTGCTGTACCTGCTCGCTCTCTTCAGCAAAACCACAGCCTGCACACTTCCGGCGGCGCTGCTGCTCATTCTTTGGCTGAAACGAATCCGGATCGACGCGCGCCGCATTTTGCAGGTCGTGCCGTTCGTCGTTGTCGGCGTTGCGATGGGCGCGGTCACGGTTTGGTGGGAACGCTTCCACCAGGGCACACGCGGCGCGCTGTTTCAGATCGGACCGGTCGAGCGGCTGCTGATCGCGAGCCGCGCGATCTGGTTTTATCTCGGGAAACTTTTCTGGCCGACGAAGCTCACGTTCATCTATCCGCAGTGGCACATTTCCGCCGCTGATCCGCTCGCGTGGGGGTGGTTCGCCGCGGTTATGCTCGCCGCTATCGGGATTTACCTGGTCCGCCGGCACGTCGGGCGCGCGCCGGAAGTCGCGCTGGTTTACTTCGTCGCAACACTGAGCCCGGTCATCGGTTTCATCATGCTCTACACGTTCCGCTACACGTTCGTCGCGGATCACTATCAATATCTCGCCTGCCTCGGACCGATTGCGCTCACATCCGCGGCATTGGTTTACGTCGGCGAAAAACGTCGGCAATGGCGATACGCCACGTCGCTCGTCGGTGCCGCGATTGTCGGAACGCTCGCCTTCCTGACGTGGCGGCAGGCCGGGATGTATTCGAACATCGAGGCGCTCTGGCGGACGAACATCGCACGCGATCCGCACTCGTGGATGGCGCACAACAATCTCGGCATCGAGCTGGCGCAACAGGGTCGCGACGCAGAGGCGATTCTCGAATACCGGCAGACGGTCGCGTTGCAGCCGAAATATCCGGAGGCGCACTACAATCTCGCGAATTCGCTTTTGAAGGAGCACGACGTTGCCGGTGCACTGGCAGAAGCGCGAACCGCAGTCGAACTTCAGCCGCGTGATCCCGACGCGCACGTCAGCCTCGGCAACGCGCTCGCCGCGAGCGGCCGCCGCACCGAAGCCGCCGACGAATTCGAAAAAGCACTTTCCATTCGACCGCAGCACCAGAGTGCGCATTCCAATCTCGGTCTGCTGTTGTTCCAACAGGGCCGCGCGAGTGCGGCGATTCCACATTTGCGCGCAGCGCTCGCGCAGGGCGAGGACGCGTCGACACGCGCGCTCCTTGGAACAGCGCTGCTTGCCACCGGCGACGAGCGCGACGCGATTGCGCAATTTTCCGCCGCGCTCGCAGCTGCACCGGACAACGTGATCGCGTTGTGCAACCTCGCGTGGGTGCTTAGCACGTCGAGCGACGCTACATTGCGCGACGGGCAGAAAGCGCTCGGCCTGGCGCAGCGGGCGAATCAGCTTTCCGGCGGCGAGGATCCGGTCGTGCTGCGTTCGCTCGCCGCGGCGCAAGCCGAGACGGGACAACCGCAGATCGCGATCGGCACGGCAGAAGCAGCATATGATTACGCGCAGAGACGCGGCCAGAGCGCGCTCGCAGCGTCGCTTGAGAACGAGCTGTCGATATACCGGCGCGGCAAACCATTGCACCAATGATCATTTTTAACGACGAGCGCTGCACCGAATACGGGCGCACCGGTCATCCGGAACGCCCGCAGCGCATCGCGCGCACTGTTCCGCTCTTGAAGGAACGCCATCCACAATGGGAATGGCGTCGACCGAATGCAGCTTCCGAGGAAGCGCTCGGTCGCGCGCACACTCCCGAACACATCGACGCAATTCGCAGCAGCACGACCGACTTCGATGCCGATTCGCCGGCGTATGCGAACATCTTCGATCACGCAGCGCGTGCCGCTGGAGCTGCAATCGATGCAGCGCGCGCGGCAGTCAATGGTGAGCGCGCGTTCAGCCTGATGCGACCGCCGGGTCATCACGCCACGCGCGATCGCGCGATGGGGTTCTGCTACTTCAGCAACGTCGCCGTCGCGGCGCTCGATGCGCTCGCCAACGGTGCAAAGCGCGTCGCGATTTGGGATTTCGACGCGCACCACGGCAACGGCACCGAGGACGTCGTCGCGCATCATCCGCAGATCGCGTTCGCGTCGGTGCACCAGTTTCCGGGTTATCCGGGCTCCGGCACGCGCTCGTTCGCGAACGTGACGAACTACCCAATCGCGCCGTACTCGCCGCGCGCGGACCACGTCGCGACTGTCGAACATTCGCTGCGCAAGCTGCTCGCATTCAAACCGGATCTGCTCCTCGTCTCCGCCGGCTTCGACGCCTACTCCGGCGATCCGATCACGCAGATGGCGCTTGAGCTGGATGACTTCGCGAATTTCGGCAAGTGGCTGCGGGAACTCGACACGCCGACTGCCGCGATTCTCGAAGGCGGCTACAGCGACGAGCTGCCGGAGCTGATCGACGCCTTTCTTACGAGCTGGAGCTGAGGATCGCCTCGATCCGCTTCATCACCGTGTCGTCGAGTTGACCGACGATATCGGCGGCGCGCATGTTCTCGCGCACCTGCTCTGGTTTCGATGCGCCGGTGATCACTGTGCTGACGTGCGGATTCTTCAGGCACCACGCCAGCGCGAGCCGCGGCAGTGTCGTGCCTAGATCCGATGCGACGCCGGCGAGCTGCTTCACTTTCCGTAAACGCGAGCGCGCTTCATCGTTTTCGAATTGCTCGCGTAACCAGCTGTATTCCGGCAGCGAAGTGCGCGTGTCACCCGGATCGCCGCCGTTGTATTTGCCGGTCAACAAACCGGACGCGAGCGGCGACCAGACCGTCGTCCCGAGACCGATGCTCTGATAAAGCGGCGCGAACTCTCGCTCGACCTTGTCGCGATGAAACATGTTGTACTGCGGCTGTTCCATCGTCGGCGGCACGAGCAGTAACTCTCGCGCGATCTTCGCCGCTTCGCTGATCTGCTCCGCGCTCCACTCCGATGTGCCCCAGTAAAGCACCTTGCCCTGCCGCACGAGATCGCTCATCGCACGCACCGTCTCCTCGATCGGCGTGTTCGGATCAGGCCGATGACAGAAGTAGAGATCGAGATAATCGACCTGGAGCCGGCGCATCGCGGCGTGACATGCCTCAAACACGTGCTTGCGGCTGAGCCCTTCCTGATTCGGCAGATCGCCGCCCCAGAAAACCTTGCTCGAAACGACAAACGTATCGCGCGGCCATCCTTTCCGTTTCAGGATGTCGCCCATCACGATCTCAGCCTGGCCATTCGCGTAGGCCTCAGCATTGTCGAAAAAATTCACGCCCGCGTCGTAGGCGATCGTCATCAATTCCTCGGCCGTTTCGTTGCTGATCTGCTGCGCAAACGTGACCCACGCGCCGAACGAAAGCTCGCTCAATTGCAAACCCGATTTGCCGAGGCGGCGGTAATTCATTCGTGCATTGAATCGCCGTGAGAGGCCGTTGCGCGTCTGGCAAATGCGCAGATACTCAACCGTTCACGGGCCGTAGCACAGCTTGGTAGTGCGCTTGAATGGGGTTCAAGAGGTCGTGGGTTCGAATCCCGCCGGCCCGACTCCGTTGCTCCGCGCGTGCCGCCGCGTTAACCTCCGCGCTTATGCTGAGCGCCGGAATTGTCGGACTGCCGAACGTGGGGAAATCCACGCTCTTCAACGCCGTCACGCGCACGCGAAAGGCGCAGGCGGCGAACTACCCGTTCTGCACGATCGATCCGAACGTCGGCGTCGTCACCGTGCCGGATTCTCGGCTCGATGTGCTGGCGAAGTTATCCCACTCACAAAAGGTCGTGCCGGCCGCGATCGAGTTCGTCGACATCGCAGGCTTGGTGAAAGGCGCGAGCGCGGGCGAAGGTCTGGGCAACCAGTTCCTCAGCCACATTCGGGAAGTGAACGCGATCGTGCAGGTCGTGCGCTGCTTCGAGAGCGGCGACATCCATCACGTCAGCGGCACGATCGATCCGGTGCGCGACATCGAGGTGATCAACACGGAGCTCGTCCTCGCCGATCTTGCTGCGTTGCAAAAGCGGCACGACCGGCTTCAGAAAGAAGTCCGCGCTGGCTCGAAGACCGCAAGAGCCGAAAGCGCGGTGATCGACAAGCTGCTTCCGCATCTTGACGCTGGGAAACCCGCGATCACCGCCGCCTTAACCGACGACGAGAAAGCGATCGCGCGCGAGTTTTTTCTCCTCACATCGAAGCCTACGATCTTCGCCTGCAACGTCGCGGAATCCGAGCTCGCAAACGCCGCGAACCAGCCGCATGTCCGGGCCGTTGAAGATTACGCGCGCACCCACTTTGGCAGCGAAGCGGTTGTGATCAGCGCGCAAATCGAGAGCGAGTTGATCGACCTGACTGCGGCCGAAGCGAACGAATACCTGCGCGATCTTGGCGTGCAGGAGAGCGGCGTCGGCGCGCTGATCCGCGCGGTTTATCATTTGTTAGGCCTGCGCACCTATCTCACGACCGGTGAAAAAGAGACACGCGCGTGGACGATTCGGGAAGGCGATAAGGCGCCTGCCGCCGCCGGCGTCATCCACACCGATTTCGAGCGCGGGTTCATCGCCGCCGAGGTCGTGCACTACGACGATCTCGTCGCGCTCGGCTCGTTCGCGAAAGCACGCGAATCCGGCAAGCTTCGGATCGAGGGGAAAGATTACGTCGTCAAAGACGGCGACGTCGTCGAGTTCCGCTTCAACGTCTGACCGGCTACTCTGCCGAGTAGAGAATCCGCCCGCACTGTTCGCAGCTGACAATCTCCTTGCCACTCTTCACCCGGTGCGCGGTCTGCGTCGTCACTTTCATGTGACAGCCGGTGCAGACCTCGTGTTCGAGCGCGACCACCGCCGCGTCGCCTTTGCTCGCGAACAGCCGGTCAAACCGGCTGAGTAAATCTTCGTCGATCGCATCCGCAATTTGCTGACGCTCGCGCGCCAGCTCTTCCAGGCGCGCCGACAGCGTCGTGCCCTTCTGTTCGAGATCGGCGAGCTGCCGGGCGACGCTTTCGCGCGCCGTCGCGGCGTGTTTTTCCTCCGAAGCAACATCGCCTTTCACCTGCTCCGCCTGCTCCATCAGCTCGAGCTCGTGATCCTCGATCTGCTGGATCTCCTTTTCGTAACGCTCGATCTCGTGTCCGATCGCGCGGAACTCCTCGTTTTTGCGAGTCTCGTATTGCTGCGTCCGCAGCTTCGCAATGCTGTCGCGGCGCGTGTTCGCGTCCAGCTCCAGCTTCTTCCGATCCACCTCGATCTGCCGCAGCTTCTGCTTCGCCGCCTCGAGCGCAGCGAGGTTCGCCGCGAGTTGCGCATCGAGCGATTTGCGCTGTTGCGGCAACGTCTTCGTCTCGGCCTCGATATGCCTGATCTTCTGCTGTCGGTCCTGCAACACCAGCAACTGCTCCAGCTCCGCCTGCACGCGCGCAGGTTATGGGCGCGACCAAGTTGCGTCAACGCCCACGCGCGGCTCGGTTGTAGAAGCGATAAACGCAGAGCACGACCCGCTCGTGTAGCCTCGCGGTAACAGCAGACGCATTACTGGTTGTGATGCACTACCACAACAACGGCTATGCTTTTAATCTGCCGACGCGAACCGGGAACGGGCCGCGGTCAGTAGGTCTCGACCGGCGAGCGTTTGCCGTCTTCGGGCGACCGCTGACCCGCGGCTTCTTCGCCGAGCACGGCAACACGGAGTTGCCAGATTTTGGCATCGACGCGGCGAAACTCTGCTTCCGAGAATGGTGTGGGCGACGCTAGTTTTTCTTTGATCCGACCAACTCCGGCGAGCGCGGCATCGATCTGCGCGCGTGGACAGCGGCTCAACGTCTGATGCACTTCTGCAATGGCGGCGACGCGGTGGCAGATCATCACGAGGTCGTTGCCGGCGTCGAGCGCCATGCGAATTGTTTCGTCGAGGCTGTACTCGTTTACGATCGCGCCCATGTCGAGGTCGTCGGTCATGACGAGGCCGTTAAACCCGAGTTCCGAGCGCAGCAGGTCGGTGATGATCTTGCGCGAAAGCGATGCGGGCCGCTTCTGCGATTCGAAACAGGGATACCACCCGTGGCAAATCATCATGCTATCGACATCGCGAATGAAACGGGTGAAAACCGCGAGCTCTTCGCGCTCCAGCTCTTCGCGGCTGCGGTCGATTTTCGGCAGATCGTGATGCGCATCGACACCGGCCGCGGAGTAACCCGGGAAGTGTTTGCCGCAACTGAGGATCCCCTGCCCGCGCATCGCTTCGTTGAAAGCGCCGGCGAGCTCCGTCACCTGCTCGACCGTTTTGCCATAGCAGCGGCCGCGCAGTGAGTTGTCTGCCTCGTCATCGAACGAAATGTCGAGCACGGGACAGAGATCGAGATTGAATCCAAACAACCGCAACAGCTCGCCCGTGATCTCGCCATGTCGTCGGACCAGCGCGATATCGCCTTTGTCGCGCAGTTGCTGCGCACTCGGCGGCTCGTTTCCGATTAATCGAAGGCGCGACACGCGGCCGCCCTCCTGGTCGATCGTGATGATCGGCTCGACGCGGCTGAGATCGCGCAGGTCATCGATCAGGTTTCGCAGCTGCGTCGCGCTGACGATGTTTCTCCCGAACAAAATGAACGCGCCCGGCTGAATTCGGCGGAAGAGCGCCGCGGTCTCAACGTCGAGCTCGGTGCCCGGGACGCCGGTAAGGATCAGTTGACCGAGCGAATCGCCGTTCATACGGTGGCGACATTAGTTTGCCGATCGCGAAGGCAAACAGAAAACGTCATCTCGCTTGCGCAAAATCGGACTTTACGGCGGCACATTCAGCCCGATCCATCACGGTCATCTGATCCTCGCGCGCGAGGCGCTCGAGCGTCTGCACCTCGATGAAATTGTGTTCGTGCCCGCGGCGCTCTCGCCGCACAAAAGCAAGTCTGCGCCGGCCGACTGCCGCTTCGAATTATTACAGGCGGCGATTGCCGACGAGCCCGGGTTTTGCGTCGACGACATCGAGCTGAAACGCCCGCCGCCATCGTACACGATCGATACGGTGACTGAATTGCTGAAGCGCATGGCCGGGGCGCATCTTTACTGGCTCGTCGGCGCCGATCATGTCGCGGGGTTGCCGAGCTGGAAAGATTTCGAGGAACTGCGCCGGCTCGTGCAATTCGTCGTGCTCGACCGGGGCGACGCCGAAATCGGCCGCGAGTATCCGGTGGTGAAGCGAAAGATCGACCTGTCCGGCAGCGAGATTCGAAAGAGAGTTGCGAGCGGCGCGTCGATTCGTTATCTCGTACCGCCGGCGGTCGAGGAGATCATCCGCGAGCGCGGTTTATTCAAGGAGCAGGACAATCACTGAGGAAAATCTAGCGCGCCGCTGCGCCGAATTCGCGGACAACAAAAAAGCGGAGCAGATCGTTGTGCTCGACCTGCGCGGCATCTCGAGCTTCACCGATTTCTTCGTGATCTGCTCGGGGACATCAGAGCCGCACCTGAAAGCGATTGCGGGCGAGATCGAGACGCGCCTGCGCGAGGAAGATGGCGTGCGCGCGGCGTCGGTCGACGGTTTTCCGGCGAGCCAATGGATCGTGCTCGATTACCTGCAGGTGATCGTGCACGTGTTCCACCGCGACAAACGCGCGTTTTACAGCCTCGAAGATTTGTGGGGCGACGCGCCGCGCGTGCAGTGGCAAACGGCCGGCGCGCGGAGCTCCTGACGCGCTACTTCGATGGGCTTGGCGACGGCGAAGACGCCGCGCCGGAACCGACGATGTCGAGTAGCTCGACTTCAAAGATCAGCGTCGAGTTCGGCGGGATCTGCGCGCCGGCGCCGCGTTCGCCGTAGGCGAGGCTCGCCGGAATAAAGAGCTGATATTTCGAGCCGACCTTCATCAGCTGCAGCGCCTCGGTCCAACCTTTGATTACCCGGTTGACCGGGAAGGTCGCCGGTTCGCCGCGCTTGTATGAGCTGTCGAACTCCGTCCCATCGATTAACGTGCCGCGGTAATTCACCTTCACGGTATCGGTTTCTTTCGGCGTCGCTCCACTGCCCTCTTTCAGCACTTTGTACTGGAGACCGCTGGCGGTTGTCTTCACGCCGGGCTTCGACTTGTTTTCGCTCAGGAATTTTTCGCCGGTGGCCGCCGCTTCCTTGCCTTTCGCCGCCTGCTTGTCCTGCATGTCTTTTTCGAACGTGCTCATCGTGTCCTTGACCTGCTGGTCAGTTAGCTGAGGCTTGCCCGCGACTGCATCTCGGACGCCGGCGGCAAGCGCATCCGGATTAACCTCGATGTTTTGCTTCACGAAATTGAACCCAATATCCAGCCCGATGCTGTAGCTGACCTTGTCCTTCTGGTCTTTGAGTTGCGTCTGAGGTTGCGCAGGTTTGTCCTGTGCCAGAGCGATGGAGGAGAAGCAGAGCGCGAGCGTGAAGATGACGAGTCGTTTCATAAGCAATTTCAAAACAGCGGTGCGGTTGGCGAACAACGCCGGCGCAACGGGAAGCCGCACGCTATCGGAGAACGGGCAGGCGTCAAGATGCGCGGCCATCGCCGCGTTGCTGTTCCTGGTGCCCGCGCTGGCGAATGGCGCGATCAGTTTGTCGCCTGCCGAGACGCAGCGGATCGGTCGCAAAATCTGGCAGAACGAATGCAACGGCACCATCGCCGGCCTCACCTCATGGAACGCAGGAGAAAATTTCGCCTCCCTCGGCATCGGACATTTTATCTGGTATCCGCGCGACGTGCGCGGACCGTTCGAGGAGAGTTTTCCGAAGCTCGTCCACTTCGTCAGCAGCCGCGGCGGGAAGGTGCCGGAGTTTCTCCTCGCCGGCGAACACCCGCCCTGCCCGTGGAATTCACGCGCCGAATTCGTCGCGGCGCAGCAGACCGCGCAGATGAAGCAGCTCCGCGCCTTTCTCGCGAGTACGGTCGACCTGCAGGCGGAATTCCTCGTCAATCGGCTCGACCTTTCGCTGCCGAAAATGATCAGCGATGCCGGCGCAAGTGCCGCGAAAATCCACCAGCAGTTCGACCGCGTTGCGTCGACGCCACAGGGATGCTACGCGCTGGTCGATTACGTGAACTTCAAAGGCGAAGGCGTTCTCAAGACCGAACGTTACAACGGCCGCGGCTGCTGACGAAGTG
>CADDYX010000120.1 GCA_902810735.1 Verrucomicrobiota bacterium
ACACCGGTGCGCTTGTGAATCCGCTCTTCCGCCGCGCAGTCAAATTTCTGGGGCCGACCCGTCACGACCCGGTCTTGCGCCAGTTTCGCAACGCTGCTGACCTGTAAGCGTGGCGAGGCGAGCCGCGTTTTTTTTTCACCCGTACTTTCAGCTCGCGCTCGAGGCGGTGCTCGTGACGGCGGCGGAAGTATTTCTCAAGCTCGGCGCGACCGAGACAAGCGCTCCCGGCAGCGCCACCGAATGGCTCGGCATCAGCGGCCTGAGTTCGCTCTACGTCTGGATTGGCATCGTGTTTTTCGCTTCGAGCTTTATCTGCTGGGCCTACGTGCTGCGGCACATCCCACTTTCCATCGCCTATCCGCTCTCGAACAGCGTCTACATCCTCGTGCCGATCAGCTCCTGGTTGTTTCTCGGCGAGCAGATTTCGCCGCGGCGCTGGTGCGGTGTGTTCGTCGTCGTGTGTGGCCTTGCGCTGGTCGCGAAGCCGGTCGCGCGACTGGAGGAAAGATTGTGAGCGGAAGCGCTGTCGTCGTTTTGGTCATCGAAGTTTGCGCTGCCGTCACCGGGCAGGTGTTGCTCAAGCACGCGATGGAACGCTCGGTCGAGTTCGGCGTCGTCTCACGCAAGGTGCTGCCGCTTTTCCTCGGCAGCGTTATTGCACTCGCCGTCTCATTTTTCCTCATGCTCGCGCTGCTCCAACATTTGGATTTGAGCTACTTCTTTCCGTTCCAGGCTTCGACCACGGTTCTGATCGTCGCGGCCGCGCTCCTCTTTTTGCGCGAGCGGCTTTCACTGCAGCTTGTCGTCGGCACGGTGCTCATCACCGCCGGAATTATCATTGTCTCAGCCAGCTAAGGCTGTGATTACGGCTTTGACTGTAGCGCGATTGATCTCGCGAGCAGCTTGCTCGTTCGGCAGCAAGAGCTTCGGATGATCGAATTCGGACGCGAAACGTTGACGCCACCGCGCGTAACGCGGCGGCGAGTAGGCGCCGCAGACGTCGCCGGCGACGACATTGCTGCGCTGTCGCAGCTCGCCTAACGCCCAGGTTAGATCAGCAAGCGTGAACCGGCCGTTCTCCCAATTAGTGACAGCTTCTTCGCCGCGCAGGCAATCGATGTCGATCGTGACATAGAGCGCCCGGTCGCCCAGTCCGCGCGCAAACTCGGAAAATTGCTCGCGCCAATCCTCGCGAAAGATCGCACCGCGGCGTTGCTGCTCGTTCGGCGAGCGTTCGTCGGCCCACGGATGCACCTCGAGTTTGCCCGCGCGTTCGGCTCGCCGGTTACCAAACAATCGTCGCGGCCACCAACACTCAGAATTTCCGCAGCCCCATACCGCCACTTTCTCAACCTGAGGCAGCTCAAGAGCGCGATTGACCCAGCCGCCACACGTCCAGCGCGGCGGCCGCACATCCCAGTCGGGGTGATTGTCAAACGAAACGACTACGATCCGATCTGCAGCGCGCCGCAGCCACAGCGCCGACAGATGGTGGAAGTCACCGGATCCATACAGGACGAACTGCTGCAGCTGCGGGCTGATCACGCAATAGAACTGCTCGATCCGGCGCGCCGGCGCGGAAAAGCGCAAGTGCGGCCCCCATTCGCGAGCCTCGACCAGCGGCAGATCCGGCGCACCGCCGATCCACGCATCGTCGAGATTAAGATGAACGACGTTCCTCAACGATCAGCGCTGCTTCAGCGCTGCACTCGCTGCTTGCGCATCGAGCTCTCGGGCCATCCGAAGGTTGTCGGCAATGGCGGCATTATTCGGATCGAGGCGAGCGGCTTCACCGTATTCGACGATTGCGCGACCAAACTCGCGTTCGCGAAAGAAGATGTTGCCGAGGTTGCAATGCGCTTCGGCACTGTCCGGCTTCTTCTTTAATGCCGCCTGGTACTCGGCTTTCGCGTCGTCGAATTTCCCGGCTGTGGAGAGCGCGTTGGCGAGAGCGATGCGGCTGGCCGCGTCATTGGGATTAATTCGCAAGCCGATCCGATACTCCGCAATCGCGTCGTCGAGTTTGCCTTTCGAAGCGAGGAAGCGTGCGTACCCGAAATGCGCCGCCGGCACTTTCGGACTCAGCCGCGCGGCTTCCGCATATCGCGCCGCCGCTTCATCTTCGCGCCCGATTCGCTGCAATACTTCAGCGGAATGAAAATAGAACTCACCGTTCTTCGGCTGCAGCTCGATCGCCTTTTCGTACTCGGCGAGTGCAGGATCGAACTTGCCCTGATCGCGCAGAAGTTCAGCGACGTGATAGTGCGCCTCCGCGTCCGAGGGTTTCGCCGCCAGCACGATTTGGAACTGCTTCAAAGCTTCCTCTCGCTGCTGCGCATTCTCCAACGCGACCGCATATTCGAACCGATGCGTCCAGCTCGCCGGCATATCGGCAACGACGCGCGCGCTCCGCTCCACCGCCGGTGCAACCCCGCGGATCTGCCACATGCAGAGCAGCCCGACAGGCACAACGAATCCAGCGACCCACTTCGCGCCATGCAACGCCCAGCCGGAGATCGCGCGCTTCACCGCATTGATGTCGCTCGTTCCGCCTTGCAGTCCGAGCGACGCGCGCGTGGAGCTTTCGCGCACTTTCCAGATGAAGCCGTCGTAGTAAAAATGAAGCAGCCCGGACGCGGCGACGACTCCGGTGAGCAGCCGCTTAAGATTGTTAATCTCGAGCTGCGAGTTCAGGTAGGCGAAGGAGCCGTAGGCAAACACGAGACCGACGTAGAGCCCAAGCAGTGAACCACTGCGGCGAAACACGAATCGCATGAAGCCGCCGATCGTGCGGTCCTTCTCCACGCGATTCCGGTTATAAATCCAGACGATGGAGAGATACTGCACGTCGTGAAACACCTCGAAGAGCGCGATGCCGGCGAGGATGTTCGTCACGCCATTGTTGCAGTACCACCAGAAAGCAACGCTGGTCGCGAGCAGCGCCACCTTGACCGGATTCGGCCGTTCCTTGCTGCGCCACATCCGGATGTAGTTGATGATGAACAGAAGCGTGACCGCGATGGCGACCGCCAGCAGCGCCTGCTGCATGCTGCGCAGGATCCACTGCGGGATGAATGGACCTCCGCTCGCGTACCAACCGGAGAGCGTTTCGCCCATTCGTTCCGAGGAGAGAAACACGCCGGCCGCGAACCAGAGCGCGCACGTCGCGAAATCGAGCCGGCGGTTGAGAGCCGCGAACGACCCGGTCTTTGCGTCGTAGATGCGGCAGAAACCGTAAGTCTGCATCATGCCGTGCCAGACGCCCCAAAAGAAGAGCACCAGCACAATTGCCTTCAGGTCCCAGATGTAAAACGCGGCGCAGGTCGCGATCAGGAACACCGGCGCGATGATAAAGCGCCACTTGAACCGTTCGAAGAGCGCGCGATCGCCGTAGGCGCGGATCATTCCCGGCAGATGGTGACCGGTCGCGCCGAACGCGCCCACGAACAGGTAAATGTCCTCCGCTCTCCAGCGGCTCTGCGCCAGCGCAAACATTGGAATCAGCAGCAGCGGCGTGCCGACGTATAGCAAGAGGTCGCGCCAGCTGCTCAGAATCCAGAGATTGCGCGGCGCGTGCACCGGAACTCGCGGCACGGTTTGAGGGGGGGCGAACGCGGAGACCTGCTGCATAAGCGCCCGCTATCTTTTCCCAGCGCCCGCGCAAAATCAACGTCGCACTTCCCGCTCGCGTGCGCGCGACCTCACGTCCTCGTCCGAAATACGGGTATCGCAAACACCCAGTCGAACCACCAAAACCGCCAACCGGAGGAGCGGGATTTTCTCTGCAAGGTACGCGACGCGTTCAGCGTCTTCGCCCGCGCGACGTCGCAGGTCTTAGGGACCGCCTGGGCGTTCGTCGTCGCGATTGCAGTCATCGTGATCTGGGCCGCGACCGGCCATATCTTTCATTACTCCGACACGTGGCAGCTAATCATCAACACCGGCACCACGATTGTGACCTTCCTGATGGTGTTCTTGATTCAGAACACCCAGAACCGTGATGCCAAGGCGGTGCACCTGAAGCTTGACGAGCTGATCCGTGCGCTGAAAGGCGCGCGAAATAAGCTGGTCGATCTCGAGAAGATGTCCGACGACGAGCTGAAGTCCCTGGAAGAGCAGTTTACGCGTTTGCGACAGCACGCCGAGACCGCGGCCGACAAAACAGAACACGCCGCGGCGAAGGCGGAGCGAATCGCGCAGACGGCAGAACCGCACTAGCTCGTTGCATCGGCCGGCCGCGCTTCGCCGGTGCGCATATAAATTTTGCCGGAAGGACAGAGCCGCAGCACCTCGCATTGGCTGCAGTCCGGCTTGCGGGCAAAGCAGCGCCGCCGGCCGTGCCAGATCAGCCAATGACTCCACATCGTCCAATGTTCGCGTGGAACGATCTTCATCAGGTCCGCTTCGATTTTCTCCGGGTCGTTGTGTTTCGTCAGGCGCAGCCGCTGCGAGAGGCGCGCGACGTGGGTGTCGACGACTACGCCTTCGGCTTTACCGAACGCGTTGCCGAGCACCACGTTGGCCGTTTTGCGACCGACGCCGGGAAGCGCGTTCAGCTGCTCCATCGTATCCGGCACTTTGCCGCGGTGCTTTGCGACGACGGCGCTCGCCGCCGCGCGAATGCTCTTCGTTTTGTTCCGGAAAAACCCGGTCGATTGAATCTCCTTCTCGAACGTCGCGGGATCCGAGTTCGCGTAGGCGGCGGCAGTTCGATACTTCGCGAAGAGCTTCGGCGTGACCATGTTCACGCGCTTGTCGGTGCATTGCGCGGACAGAATCGTGGCGACAAGCAGCTCCAGCGGGTTCTTGAAATTCAGCTCGCAGTGCGCGCCCGGATAAACTTCGCGGAAAGCCTCGATCAGCTGCGCCGCGCGCTCACGCGCTGTCATGGCGTGGATGATTCCCGCCGCTGCACAACGCGCGCGCTGCTCGGCCGGCGAATTCGCCCGACGAATACTTTGCCGCGCCGCACCACGCGCCGCGCCCAGGCAAACTCGCTGGCCAGAATTGCGAGGCCGATCGGAATGACGAGGAACGCCGGGCCGGGCAGAACAATGAGGACAACGCCAAACAACAACACGGTCGTGCCGATCACCGCGACGACGGCTTTTTTCACGCGCGGCATCGAGTTGAGCCGCGCGTTTACCGACTGCATCCAGCGTCGCATCCTACACACTGCACTCCGCCGAAAGCGGAGCAACTACGCCGCGAACGGAGCGAGTTTCTCCTGCAGCTGCGCCGGCACGTGCGCATTGATCACTGCGACGTCGGCTTCGTAGCGAACGTCGAGCACGTGGCCGATCCGATGGACCTCGGCGATCAGCTCCGACTCGCTTAACGGCACGCGGAAGCGCGAGTGTAGCCGCCACGACGCGAGCTCATCCTGCAACGCCTGGACCAGCGCGCTAACGCCTTCACCGCTCCGTGCGGAGATCGCCACGCTGCCGCGGAACCGTTGCAAATACATCTCAACCACGTCGCGCATTTCCACGGCATCGATTTTGTTGAACACCATCAGTGTCTCTTTGCCATGGGCGCCGAGCTCTTTCACGACGGTGTTCACCGCCTCGATGTGCTCGTCGACACGCGGATGGCTCAGGTCGACTACGTGCAGCAGCAGGTCCGCCTCGCTTACTTCCTCAAGCGTAGCTTTGAACGACTCGATCAAAGTGTGCGGCAGCTTGCGCAAAAATCCGACCGTGTCGGTCAGCAAAACGCGCTGCTTATTCGGCAGGGTCAGACTGCGCGTTGTCGGGTCGAGCGTCGCGAAGAGTTTGTTCTCGGCGACAACATCCGCGCCGGTGAGCAGGTTTAGCAGCGTTGATTTGCCGGCGTTCGTGTAACCGACAACTGCGACAACGGGCCATTGATTGCGCCGCCGCCCTTCACGCTGTACCGCTCGCGTTTTCCGCACCGACGCGAGCTCGCGCTCGATCTTCGCGATCCGCTCCTGCACGCGGCGGCGATCGACTTCCAACTGCGTTTCACCCGGGCCGCGAGTCCCGATGCCGCCGGTTTGCCGCGACAGGTGCGTCCACATCCGTGTCAGCCGCGGCAGGAGGTACTGGAGTTGCGCGAGCTCGATCTGGAGGCGGCCTTCGCGGCTGCGCGCGCGCTGCGCGAAAATGTCGAGAATCAGCTGCGTGCGATCAATGACCTTGCGCGAGAAAAGCGTCTCCAGGTTCCGACCTTGCGCAGGCGACAGCTCATTGTCGAAAATCACCGAGGTGACGCGTTGATCCTGGAACGACTCCTTGATCTGCTCGGCCTTGCCTTTGCCGATGTAATACGGCGCGGTCGGCTTCTCGAGCTTCTGCGTCACCATGTTCACGACTTCGGCGCCGGCGGAGCTCGCCAGCTCGCGCAGCTCGTCGAGTGAATCGCGCAGGTCCCACTTCGTCGTGCCTTCCTGCTCCAGACCGACGAGGAGCGCGCGCTCCTGTTTTTTCTGCGGCTGAACTTCGATCATCGCGCGAAAGAGAGGCGCGCTTTTTGTGTGATCAATTCGATCGCTTCGGCCGTGCTGCAGTGAGTCAAATTCAGCTGGTCGAAATTAGTTTGCCCGCGAAACCAGGTCAACTGCCGCTTGGCATACTGCCGCGTCGCCTGCTGGATTCGCGCGATGCATTCCGGTACCGTGAGATCGCCAGCCAGCAGCTGCCGGATTTCGCGCAAGCCCAGCGCCTGTGACGCGGTCCGACCGATCTCCCCCAGCGCTCGCACCTCCTCGACCACCCCTTCAGCAAACATCCGCTCGACCCGCAAATTGATACGCGCATACAGATCGTCACGATCGCGCAAAAGGAACACACCACGCGCGTTCGTCGCGTTCGCGCGGCGCAGCTCCGATGCCGGCTTCCCGGTGACGAGGCAAATCTCAATAGCGCGCAGCACGCGGC
Organism: Verrucomicrobiota bacterium; assembly: GCA_902810735.1. Classification (GTDB taxonomy): domain Bacteria; phylum Verrucomicrobiota; class Verrucomicrobiia; order Chthoniobacterales; family UBA10450; genus CADDYX01. The sequence continues at coordinate 6,900 of CADDYX010000120.1, forward strand.
GGCGGTTCGCGGTGTCGACCGTACTGGCCGACTCGCGATCGAGCAGGAGGAGGCGCAGGTTTAACTCACCCAGCGAGAACTGCTCGAGTTGTTCCCGGAGTCGCGCATCAGGCGCCGGCACCGGCGCAAATCCATCGGTCAGCGCGCGAACGTACAATCCGCTCCCGCCCACCACGATTGCGTTTTTCTGCCGCGAATGGATGACCCCGATCGCCGGCGCCGCCATGTCCCGAAATCTTGCCGCTGACATCTCTTCGGTCGGCGCGATGTTGCCAATGAGATGATGCGGGACGAGAGCACGCGTCGCGGCGTTCGGCTGCGCGGTTAACCGAGCCAGGCCGCGATAAACCTGAAACGCATCCGCCCCGACGACCTCGGCGTTACAAGCCGTCGCCACCGCGGCCGCGAGCTCGGATTTACCGGTAGCCGTAGGTCCGACAATGTAGAACACGCGTTCCGCTTCTGTTATCATCTCCTCCAGAAGATCCGGTCAAATTGCGGCGCCGGTTCGCACAAAAACAACCCGGGAGACCGGCACGCAGGCCGATCTCCCGGTCACGAATTCGGAAAGCCATGCAGCTTTCCAGCCGGAGTCAGCTTGTCGCGTGGTGCTCGCTCGATTTCGCTCCGCTGACCACGAGCTTGCGCCCGAGAAACTCCTTGTCGTGGAGCTCGGTCACGGCGCGTTGCGCTTCTTCGACCGTCTGCATTTGCACGAAAGCGAAGCCTTTCGACCGCTGATTGTGCTTGTAGGTAACGACTTCCGCGTTCTGGACGTTGCCGACGCCGTTGAACAGCTCGAAGAGGTCGCTCTCCGTCGCGTCAAAGGACAAATTGCCGACGTATAAACGCGGCGACGTAACCTCGACCTGCTCCGGCTTACGCGATTGCCGCGGCTGCGCCTCGCGCTGTTCGCGCGGCTGCGCGCCATTCCGCGCCGGCTGATGAGCCCGCGCCGGCGCCGAAGGCGCTCCGTTGCCGGTGAAAAACCCGGCGAGCTTCTGCCAAAATGACTGCTTGCCCGGCGCTTTCGCTGGTCCGCCCTGATTGCTGCGCGGCCGGTAATCGCCGCCGCCGCCTCGCCTGCGCGAACCCCCGCGCGACCGCCGTCCGTTCCGCCCCGATGAATGAGATGCCATGTTGATCCTCGATTAGTTTGTGTTGCGGGCGGAGCGCATCCTTCGATGCACGGTTCCTGGCACGCGCGCATCGCAAAACGCGCTCTAGCAGCTCGAAAGCCGTCTCTTTTGCCGGTGGAAACTCCGCCTCGTACCGCCGGGAATCGTCGCCGGTCAGAGCACGCGCCGCAGAAGAAAGCCGGCGAGAAAGCAGGGATGCGTAGCAGCCTGCCGCGATGGCAAAGAGCCTGAATCGCCGGAAAAAGCGGACGCGTGAATTACCTGAGGAAATTCCCGACATCTTGGGAATAAGATGCCCGCCGGGGCTGTGGAATGCAAGGCGGAATGCCTGCGCTCAAGTCGAGCCCTGCTGCGACGCCTGTCGTAGGTACCAGTCGACAAACTTCGGCAGCCCGACCCGCAACGGCGTCGTTGGATTATATCCGAGCAATCGCCTCGCTTTCGAGATGTCGGCGCAGGTCAACGGCACGTCGCCCGGCTGCTCCGGCAGCCGCTCGATCCTCGCCTTTTTGCCAAGCGCCTCTTCGATCGCGCCGATCAGGTCCTTGAGCTGGATTGTGTCGCTCTCGCCGAGGTTAAACACATCGAAATTCGGCCCTTCGTAGGCGAACGCCGCCACCACGCCGGAAATGATGTCATCAATGTAGGTGTAATCGCGCCGCGTTGTCCCGTCGCCGAACTGCTGGATCGGCTCACCGGCATCGATCTTTCGCGTAAACTGATGGATCGCGAGATCAGGCCGTTGCCGCGCGCCGTAGACGGTGAAGAATCGCAGGGCCACGACCCGAATTCCGTAAAGGTGCGAGTAGGTCGAACAGAGAAACTCGCCCGCGATTTTCGTCGCCGCATACGGGCTGATCGTCTGCGTCAGAAGCATCTCCTCGGAAAACGGCACCGTTTTGCAGATGCCGTAAACCGAAGAGCTCGATGCAAAAACAAACCGCTCCACGTTCGCGGACCGTGCCGCTTCCAGCAGGTGCAACGTGCCGTTCACATTGGTGTCGTAATAGAGCTGCGGCGCGGCGATCGACGGCCGCACGCCGGCGCGCGCCGCGAGATGGGCAATGGCGTCGAACTTTTCGTCGCGAAAGAGCGCCCGCACCGAGCGCGCATCGCGCAAATCGATCTGATGCACCTGAACGTCCGAGGCAAAGCGGGAGATGTTGGCGCGTTTAATTCGCGGGTCGTAGAAGTCGTTGAAGTCGTCGAGAATCGCCACCTCGTGACGGTCGGCGAGCAGCCTCTGAGTCAGATGCGAGCCGATAAACCCGGCGCCGCCGGTGACGAGAATTTTCACGAGCGACTTCCGCGTGGCGTCTGCGTGTCCAGCGCACGCCACATGTAC
>CADDYX010000121.1 GCA_902810735.1 Verrucomicrobiota bacterium
ATTTTCGAAGCGCCGTCCGGCACCGGCGTCGTTGACCTTCCACCAGACGGCGAACGACGTGCTCGCCCGCGCAAGCACCGACGGCACCAGGTTTACGAGGCCGTCCCCGACCAGCCGCCGCCGCCGACAGTGCTGCCGGCATTGCCACCCGACGGCGATTAAGTCGCGCGGTTGCCTCGCGCCGTTTGGCAATCGAGGGTAACTGCGATGTCCGACAAACCGTCGAAGCTGAAGATTGCGGACCGCGAGTTCTCGTCGCGATTGCTCGTCGGCACCGGCAAATTTTCGTCGAACGAAGCGATGCGCGACGCGCTCATCGCGAGCGGAACGGAGATCGTCACGGTCGCGCTGCGGCGCGCCGATTTATCCGGCAAGCACGACCCGTTCGCGAACATTCTCGATTTCATCGATCCCGAGCGATTCCTGGTTTTGCCCAATACAAGCGGGGCGCGAAATGCGACCGAGGCCGTTCGCCTGGCGCGGCTCGCCGCAACAGCCGGCTTGCCGAAATGGGTGAAGCTCGAGATCCATCCCGACCCGCACTATCTGCTGCCCGATCCGGTGGAGACGCTCGCCGCGGCGGAGATTCTCGTGAAGGAAGGATTCGTTGTTCTGCCTTACATCAACGCCGATCCGGTGCTCGCAAAGCGGCTGCAGGATGTCGGCACCGCGACGGTCATGCCGCTCGGTTCGCCAATCGGCAGCAATCGCGGAATCGAGACGCGCGCGCAGATCGAGATCATCATCGAACAGGCGACGGTGCCGGTGGTTGTCGACGCCGGTTTAGGCGCGCCGAGCCAGGCAGCCGAAGCGATGGAAATGGGCGCCGACGCCGTGCTCGTGAATACCGCGATCGCGATCGCGCCTGATCCGGCACGAATGGCGCACGCGTTTCGCAAAGCAGTCGAAGCTGGACGTGAGGCGCGGGAGATTGGGCTGGGCGAAAAGAGCTGGAACGCTTCTGCGACCAGCCCGCTGACGGCGTTTTTCAGCGAGACGTAGGCAGCTTTGCGGCAGCCGCCTGTCTTTACGGAGGCGGCGGAGTGTTCCGTCCGGACTCCATCGGACGCGCACCGTCACGTCATTGTAGAATTCGATCTGTCTGCGCCCGAGTCGTCGCACGAAACGCCAGCCGTGCTCGTGCGCGATTTTGTGCAGCTCTTCATCGGAAACTTTGTCCAGCACCTTCATCTCGGCCGGGTGCGTGACGAAATACTCCGGCTTCGTCGACAGCACGTCCCTGATCTTCGCGATCAATCCGATGAGCTGATCAGCGGGCGTCACGTTCGGAACGGCCGGGCGCGCGACGCCGCGCCGGAATGGGATTGCTCGGCACCTTCTTTCCCGGAAACGTCGGCGGATCCTTCGGTTTGCGCGCGAGTTTCGCGCCCAGAGCCTGATGCGCTTTGCGCGCCGGCGAGGGGCCGCGCGAGGTCGGCTTTTCGTGCGGTTTCATCATCGGTAATCCCGTGACTGAAACGGCTTTGCCGCGCGGGCCGGTCTTATTCCGCCTCGCCGGACTGGCACAGTCGGAGGCCATCGCTACAGTGGGCGGATGGTTTCCGAGATGGTCGAATTGCGCGGCCACATTATCGATTCGCTTATCCTGCCGAAGGTGCTGGACGAAATCCTGACCCGCGGCGGCAATTTCAAAATCGACGAGGTTAAGATCGGCCAAAACCGCATCGACCAGAGCTACGCGCGCGTCGAGGTGTCGGCGCCAACCACGGAGTCGCTCGACGAGCTGATCCTGCGCATTCGCCAGCACGGCGCCGAGATTGTCGAACGCAAAGATGTGCAGCTCGGCGCCGCGCCGGCTGACGGAGTTTTTCCAGCCGACTTTTACGTCACCACGAACCAGCAGACATTCGTGCGCGTCGCTGGCAAGGAGATCGAGGTGCAGGAGCCGATGATGGACAGCGCGATCGCAGTCGATCGGAAGCAACGAAGCGCGCGCACGGTGCGCTTTTACGACGTGCGCAAAGGCGACGAGATCGTCATCGGTCACCACGGTGTTCGCGTCGTGCCGCTGCAGCGCGCGACGTCGCACACCGACATCTTCCAGTTCCTCAACACGAACGTGTCAGCCGAGCGGCCGAAGCTTGCCGTGATCAAGGAATTGTCGCGCGAATTCGAACGAGCGCGACGCGACGGCGGCAAAATCCTCGTCGTCGCCGGTCCGGCGCTCGTCCACACCGGCGCGGGGGAACACCTCGAGCGAATCATCGAGCACGGCTATGTCGATCGTCTTTTTGCCGGCAACGGTCTCGCCGTTTATGACGTCGAGACAGCGCTGTTCGGAACGTCACTCGGCGTGAGTCTTGAACGCGGCGCGCTCGCAGATCACGGCCACGAAAACCACCTCCGCGCCGTCAACGTCATTCGCGAGGCGAACGGAATTGCCGCCGCGGTCACGAAAGGAATTCTCACCCGCGGAATCATGCACGCCTGTGTTCGCCACAACGTCGATATCGTTCTTTCGGGCTCGATTCGCGACGATGGTCCGATTCCCGGCGTCACCACCGATGCGATCGAAGCGCAGAAGATCATGCGCGAGAAAATCCGCGGCGTCACGCTTGTCGTCATGCTTGGCAGCATGCTGCACTCGATCGCCGTCGCGAACATGCTCTCGGCGGCGGTGAAGATCGTGGTCGTCGACATTGATCCGTCGGCTGTTTCGAAAATCGCCAGTCAGCAGTCGTTCCAGTCGATCGGCCTCGTCACGGACGTGGAGCCGTTTCTGCGGGAGCTCGCCGCATGTCTCACCGATCAAGCTGCCGATGGCACATCCGGATAGCGGCATGGGAGAACTGCTGCTTTGCCCGCCCGACCACTACGGCATCGAATACGAGATCAATCCGTGGATGAGCCGCGCGCGCGCCGCGGAGATTCCCGTCGCGCAGGCGCAATGGAAGGGCTTGTTTGCGAAGCTCTCGGAGCTCGGCGCGAAAGTTCACCTGATCGATCCGCAGCCGCGACTGCCCGACATGGTCTTCACTGCGAATGCCGGGCTGACGGTCGGTCGACGTTTCGTTCCGAGTAATTTCCGGCACCAGGAACGCGCCGGCGAGGCGCCGTTCTTCGCCCAATGGATGGAGGCGCGCGGCTACGAAGTCGTCTGGCTGCCGCCGAACCTGTACTTCGAGGGAGAAGGCGATGCGCTCTTCGGCGGCGACACGCTTTTCTGCGGCTACAAATTTCGCTCCGATATCCAGTCGCACCGCGCAGTCGCCGACATTTTCAATTGCCTCGTGATCTCGGTCGAATTGGTCGATCCGCGCTTTTACCACCTCGACACCTGCTTTTGTCCGCTGCCGGATGGCGGCGCGTTCTGGTTCCCGAAGGCGTTTGATGAATACGGACAGAGCGCGATCCGCCAGCACGTGGGCGAAATGATCGACGTGCCGGAGGAAGAAGCGGCGCATTTCTCGTGCAACGCGGTCGTGCTCGATCGCGACATCGTTTTGCCGGAAGGCGCACCGACGCTGGTCGAGAAATTGAACGCGCGCGGCTACCGCTGTCATCCGCTGCCGATGACTGAATTCCTGAAAGCCGGCGGCGCGTGCAAATGCTTGACGATGTTCATGCCGCAGCGCGAGAAAACGGCCTAACAAGTTACCCCGGCGCGCTTCCGCTGCAGCTCGCGCTCGATTTTGCCGAGCGTAAGACAATTCACTACGTCGGCTTTTGTCAGCCAGCCTTTGCGCGCAACACCGATGCCGAACCACAATTCCTGCAGCCGCTCGGTGCGATGCGCGTCAGGATTGATGACGCATTTGACTCCTTTTTCCTTCGCGAGCGGCCACCAGCGCCAATCAAGGTCGAGCCGTTTCGGTGCGGCGTTGATCTCGATCCAGGTGCCAGTCTCAGCAGCCGCGTCGATCACCGCCGGAATGTCGATTGTGTAACCGTCGCGGCGCAGCAAAAGCCGGCCGGTCGGATGCGCGAGCATCGTGACGTGTGGATTGCTGATCGCGCGGATCACGCGCTTTGTCATCTCCGCTTCGCTCAAACTGAATGCCGAGTGGACCGATGCGACGACATAATCGAGCTGCGCGAGGACTTCATCATCGAAGTCGAGCGAACCGTCGCGGAGAATGTCGCATTCCACTCCGCTGAACACGCGGAACTCGCCGTCGAACGTGCGATTCAGCTCGCGAATCCGCGCGGTCTGCGCGCGGAGCCGCGCCACATCCAGCCCGCGCGCCTGGATCGAGCTGCGGCTGTGGTCCGCGATGCCGAGATATTGGAGCCCAAGCTCACGCGCGGCGGCAGCCATTTCTTCGAGCGTGTTGTGCCCGTCGCTCGCCGTCGTGTGGCAGTGAAACGTGCCGCGCAGATTCTCCAGCTCGATCAGTCGCGGCAAGCGATGCTGCTCCGCCGCCTCGAATTCGCCGCAGTTTTCGCGCAATTCCGGCGCGATGAAGTCCAGACCGAGAGCGCGATACAGCTCAGGTTCGTCGCGCACCGGCGGGATTGGCTCGGGCGTGTTCTTTTTCGCAGGCGATTCCACGATCGCGAGCCGGTATTCGTTCAGCGTCCAACCGCGTTGCAGCGCGCGGTTTCGCATCACGATGTTGTGCTCTTTGCTGCCAGTGAAGTAGTTGAGCGCGAACGGGAATTCCGCCGGCGCGACCACGCGCAGATCGCATTGAACGCCGGAACGCAGCCGCACGCTCGTCTTCGTCGGCCCCTGCGCGATCGTCGACTCGACTAGCGGATGTTGCAGGAACGCGGTGGTGATCGCGTCCGGCTGCGATGTCGCGACGATGAAATCCAGATCGCGCACGATCTCTTTGCGACGCCGATAACTGCCCGCGATTTCAACCTGCAACGCGTCCTCCAAACCGCGCAAATCGCTGAGCAGTTTTTCCGCTTCCTTTGCGATCGTCCCGAGCTGGAACGAGCCGGCGTGTTTCGTCCGGTCGGCGATCGCGCGGCAGAGCTTCTCCTGCGTCGTTTTGCCGAAGCCGGCGAGCTGCGAGACAGCGCCGCTTTCGCAGGCCTGCTGCAATTGCGCGATCGAGCTAATGTTTAGTTGCTCGTAGAGCGCCTTGATTTTCTTCGCACCAAGACCGGGCAGCGAGAACAGCTCGAGAATGTCGGCTGGAAACTCGGCGCGCAGATCATCATGAAATTTCGATGCGCCGGTCTCCGCCAGCTCCTTGATTTTGGCCGCGATCGCCTTGCCGATACCGGGAATTTTCCCAAGCGCCTCCTCGTCCGTCAGGTCGAGATTCCCGCCCCACGTTTCAAGCGAACGCGCCGCATTCGTGTAGGCGCGAATCTTGAACGGATTCTCGTCCTTCAACTCGAGCAGCGTCGCGATCTCGTCGAGAACGGAAGCGATCTTCGCCTTGTCGGTCATTGATCAAATAAGGCTCGCCGTGAGGCGCCGGTCACAGTATTTATGGAAGCCGTATGTTTTCGCCGAGACGAACATTGCTCCGCAAAATCGTCCCGGCGCTCGTCGGGGTCACGTTGTTTTGTGCCGGTGCGCGAGAGCTGCGCGCGGTCATTCTCTTCGGGACGGCCGATCCGAGCGTCAACACTTCCGCGCCGACTGGCGCTCTCGTCAACAGCGGCTGGCAATATGAAGGCAAATGGGGCGCGTTCCTCGGCACAGTAATCGGGCCGCATCATTTCATCACGGCGGCACACGTGGGCGGCAGTGTCGGTGAGCAGTTTTGGTTTCGTGGTGTCGCCTACTCGACGACGGCGGTATTCCGCGACACTCCGACCGACCTGCAAATCTGGCAGGTTGCGGAAACGTTCCCGATTTACGCGCCGCTCTACACGAGCACGAACGAACTCGGGCAACCGCTGATCGTGATCGGTCGCGGGACGGATCGCGGCGGTCAGGTTATGACCGGGCGCACAGCGCGCGGCTGGTATTGGGGAGCGTTCAATTCCACCCAGCGCTGGGGCCAAAATAGCGTGGCCGAAATCGTGCCGTACGAGACCACCGAGTTCTTGTACGCCACCTTCGACCGGCTCCAGAACGGGCGACTCAAGCCCGGCACGGCTGCATACAACGAGGCGCATCTCTCGTCCGGCGATTCCGGCGGTGCTGTCTTTATCAAGGACGCCGGCATTTGGAAGCTCGCCGGGATCAATTACGCCGTCGACGGTCCGTTTTACACATCGACGGCTGACGCGAATGGCTTCAACGCGGCGCTGTTCGACATCCGCACTTTTTACGAGAAAGACGACGCCGGCAATTACACGCTGGTGACCGGCAAATCACCCGTGCCAAGCGGCTTCTACGCGACCCGGATCTCCTCGCGCGTGCCGTGGATCACGAGCGTGCTGAACGGCGCGCCCTGACCAGCAGGGAAAACCGCAGCGTCACATCCGGCCGCGGCGTTTGTAGAAGTTGCGGCGTTTGATGATCGACTCGACGTAGCTGCGTGTACCCGGGAAATCGATATTCGCGCGAAACGTCGTCTCGTGCACGTCGGTGCTGGCGCTGCCGCCGGCCCAACGCTGCGCCCGGCTGGCACCCGCGTTGTACTCGGCGAGCGCGAACGGTGTCGGATTCGACTGATTCTCCCAATGCTGCAGAGCGCGGTGTAGATACCACGCACCGACCTCGACGTTCGTTTTCGGATCGAAGAGCTGCTCGGAGCTGAATCCGCCGACGTGATTTTCGCGCGCCCAATCATTTGCCGCCACTTCGCTCACCTGCATCAATCCGCGTTCCCCTGCCGTGCCGACTTTCCGCGGGTCAAACCGGCTCTCGCGCCAGATGATCGCCTTCACCAGCATCGGATCGAGCTGATGCTCGGCCGCGACACGGCGAATCAGCGCGTCATATTGCTGAAATCGCGCCGGACTGATCCACTCGTAGATCGTGTAAACCGCATCGCCGGACTTCGCGGCCACAAGGCCGAACCCGGCGGCGATCGCGAGCAACGCGCAGATGATTAGTTTGAGCAGGAAGCGCATCGCGTAGTTGTCATTCCGAGCGCAGTCGAGGAATCTCCGCGGTCGCAATCGAGGATGTCTCGACTTCGTTCGACATGACAGCGGGTTAAAGTCGATTGCAACTCCGATGAGTGCTGCTTTTGCCCGCGTCATTATCGATCGCGCGATTCATCGCGAACTGGACTACGCGTTGCCCGAAACCCTCGCCGAGCGAGTGGAGATCGGATCGCGCGTGCGAGTCCCGTTTCGCGAAAAATCCGCGCTCGCTACGGTCGTGGCGTTGCTCGGCCAAACGGATGCGCCGGGTGTGCGTCCGATCGAGGCGGTGGTGGGCGATCGGCCGGCGCTCAGCCCGAAGCTGCTCGAGCTGGCGCGCTGGATGAGCGCCTACTACTGCTGTCCGATCGAGACCGTTGCGCGGACTCTGCTGCCGCAGGTGATCAGGCGCGCGGAGGTGAGCTGGAAAAAGCAGCTGTTTGTCCGCCGGACGCGCGACGTCGATCCGCAGGAGATCGAGGCGTTGCGCAGACGCGCGCCGCGCCAGGCGGAGCTGCTCAGCGCGGTGGCGAAGCTCGATGCGCCGATCGCCGCGGCAGAGCTTCTGCGCAAAACGCAGCTCGATAACGCGGCGCTTCGCGGGCTGGAAAAGCGCGGCTTTGTCGAGCTTCGCGAACAGCAGGTCGAACGCGATCCGCACAGTGAAGATGAATTCATCGCCACGACCAATCTCGTCCTGAACGCGGAGCAAGCCGTCGCGTTGCAAGCGATCGAGGAGGCGGTCAGCGCGCCTGAACACTCGCAGCCGCTCCTGCTCCATGGCGTGACCGGCAGCGGCAAAACGGAAATTTATCTCCAGGCGATCCGCGTCGCGACGCGGCGCGGCAAAACGGCGATCGTGCTCGTGCCGGAAATTTCGCTCACGCCGCAGACGGTTGAGCGTTTCAAGAGCCGGTTCGCAGAAGCGCAAGACTGCGTCGCCGTGCTCCACAGCCATTTGTCGGAAGGCGAACGGCACGACGAATGGCAGAAGATCAACTCCGGCCGCGCCCGAATCGTGATCGGCGCCCGGAGCGCGATCTTCGCGCCGCTCGAGAACCTCGGTCTCATCGTCGTCGATGAGGAGCACGAGAATTCTTACAAACAGGAAGACGCGCCGCGATATCACGCGCGCGACGTCGCTGTCGTCCGCGGCAAGATGGAAGGGGCCGCGGTTGTGCTCGGAAGCGCGACACCTTCGCTGGAGAGTTATCACAATGCGACGACCGGAAAGTATCGCCTGCTGAACCTGACGCAGCGGGTCGACGCCTGCGAGATGCCGCTCATTCGGATCGTCGATCTGCGACTCGAGCGGCAAAAGGAGAAGATCGCGCCGATCATTTCCAGCAAGCTGCGCGATGCGATCACGGCGCGGCTCGAAAAACGCGAACAGACGATTCTGTTTTTGAATCGCCGCGGCTTCTCGACGTCACTTGTTTGCAGCAACTGCGGCCAAGCGCGCGAGTGCCCGAATTGCAGCGTCGCGCTCACCTTTCACCGGACCGCCGCGCGGCTGACCTGTCATTTGTGCGGGCACACCGCGGCGGTGCCGAAAAAATGCCCTGAGTGCGGGCAGGATGCGCTGATCTACTCCGGCTTCGGCACGGAAAAAGTCGAATCGCATGTGACGGAGATTTTCGCGCACGCGGTGGTGCGCCGGATGGATGCCGACACGATGACGCGCAAGGACGCTTATCGCGAAACGCTCCGCGCATTTCGGTCCGGCAAGATCGATATTCTTGTCGGCACGCAGATGATCGCGAAAGGTCTGCACTTCCCGAATGTGACGCTGGTCGGAATTATCAACGCCGATCTCGCGCTGCATCTGCCGGACTTCCGCGCGGGCGAACGAACGTTCCAATTGCTGACGCAGGTTGCCGGTCGGGCGGGGCGCGGCGAGACACCGGGCGAAGTATTCGTGCAAACCTACACGCCGTTTTCGCCGTCGATCCAATTCGCGCGGCATCACGATTTTGCCGGCTATTTTCAGCAGGAGCTCGAGTTTCGGGAACGCTGCGATTTTCCGCCGTTCAAACATGCGGTCCTGATCACGATCCGGTCGGCGCATGAAAAGCGTGCCAGCTTTTCGGCCGAAACGCTGGCGCGACGTTTGAAGGAAGCGCTACCGGCCGAGTTCATCCTCGGAACGCCTGCGCCGGCGCCGCTCGAGAAATTGCAGGGCCAGTTTCGATTTCACATTTTGGTTCGCGGTGACGCGATCATGCGGCTGAGCCGGCTGATTCGCGAAACGCTGGACAAGCTGCCGTTTCCTGAAGATGTCGCCGTCGCGGTCGACGTGGATCCGTATCAACTGCTCTGAGGTTTGACACCTCCGCGTTAGTATTTAAACAACACGCGTGCGCCCTTTTTGCACGCTGCT
>CADDYX010000122.1 GCA_902810735.1 Verrucomicrobiota bacterium
GCGATTTCATCCAGCGTGTGCGCAAGCTGGGTCCAGGGCTTCTTCGATTTCGCGCCAACACTCATCGGCAACAGCCGCGCGCCCCACGACGCGATGTCGCCGTTCGCGTCGAGTGATTTTTCCCACGCCGTCCAAAGATTGTCCGCGCTCTTGTTGCCGATCCCCGGCAGCAATTTCACCATGCGTTTGAACGCAACTTCATCGCGCGGATTCGCGACGAAGCGCACGAACGCCGCCACATCTTTGATGTGCGCCTGCTCGAAAAATCGGATGCCGCTCGTGATCGCGTACGGAATGCCGCGCCGCGACAGTTCCAGCTGCAGCTCGACCGCGTGGAAATGCGCACGGTAGAGCACCGCGATGTCGCTCAACTCCACGCCTTCGTCGCGAAGCTCGAGAATCCGCTGCGCGACGAACTGCGCCTGCTCCGAGCCGTCGTTCAATCCAACGATCGCCGGCCGAAACGCGTTGCTCTCGCGCGTCGCCGCGAGATTCTTGCGAAACTGCTGCACGTTCTGCGCGATGGCGGCGTTCGCGACCCGCAGAATTTCCGGCACGCTCCGGTAGTTCAGCTCGATCTTGAACACCTGCGCGTCTGGATAACGCTTGGGGAACTCGAGGATGTTTTTGAAATTCGCGCCGCGCCACGAGTAGATCGACTGCGCGTCGTCGCCCACGACCATCACGTTGCGATGTTTGGCCGCGAGCGTGTCGATGAAGTCCGCCTGGATCTTGTTCGTGTCCTGATACTCGTCGACGAGGATGAACTGGAACTGCCGCCGATACGTCTCGGCGACTTCCTCGTGCTCGAGCAACATGCGGAGCGTCTTCTCGAGCAGGTCGTCGAAATCCATCGAGTTCGTCGCTTTCTTTTTGCGCTCATAACGCGCCTGCACGTCTTTGATCTGCGCGATCAATGGCAGGAAATACGGGAACTTTTCCGCGAGCAGTTCCTCGATCGGGTGCTCGGTGTTGACCGCGAAACTGAAGATGTCGGCGAGCACGTCGCCTTTCGGGAAACGCATCTCTTTTGGATCGATGCCGGCGCTCGCTATTACGGCGTTGAGCAGATCCTTCTGGTCTTCGCGATCCATGATCGTGAAGCCGCTTGCGTAACCGAGCACGCTACCGTGCCGTCGCAGCATGCGATTTCCGATCGAGTGAAATGTGCCGCCCCAGAGTCCGCTCGCGTCGACCGGCAAGAGATTGGCGACGCGATCGAGCATCTGCCGCGCGGCTTTGTTCGTGAAGGTGAGGAGCAGGATGTTGCGCGGATCGACGCCGTTCTCGAGCAAGTAGGCGACGCGATAGGTGAGCGTCCGCGTTTTACCCGAGCCGGCGCCGGCAATGACGAGCAACGGCCCTGGCGGCGCGACGACGGCCGCGAGCTGTTGCTCATTCAGCTCCGCCGCGTAATCGATGTGAATACCCGGCGTGGCTTGTGGCCGATGCAGGGTGTATTCGCGCGACATGCGGAGTGCACGCTCAGGTGAGCCACACGCCTGTTCAACCGCTTTTGCGGCTGGAAACGGCGTCGCAACCAATGCTGCGCGTGCGTTCAGTGATTGAACTGATGGGCGCCGACTGTATTCTCATGCTGTGAACCAGCTGCTTGCGCGTGGCGTGTTCGTGCTGTTGCTCAGCATCTCGCTGATCGCGCTCACGTTGCCAATGCGTGTTTCGGCCGCGCCGCAGCCGGTGAAGATGAGCTGCTGCGCTCACGCCGGCGATCACGCCGCTGACAATCACTGCAATCACGAGGCGCCGCAAAAATCCGACGAGGCTCAGCAATGCTGCGCCGCCTGCGCGATCGGTCTGACGCTGTTTGTTACGGCTCGGGAGGCGCTGATTTTCTCAGCTGACCGCGGCGACAAGCTCATCGGCGAATCCGCAGGGAAGACTTCGCGTCTCGAGCAGCCACCTGTTCCGCCACCGCGCGCGCTCCTCGCGTAAGCAGGTCGGCTCGATCGCCTGAGGCGATCGGCAAGAACGAAACCTCAACTGGAGGAGTAGATGAAATATCTTTTGATGATCATCGCGGCGATGGCCCTGATCGGCTCAGCACAAGCGACGTCGCAATCGGCGAATGCCTGTTGCGGCGGCGGCGCGTGCTGCGGCATCGGCCTGAGCTGCTGCGCAAAGTAATCAGCACACGCTGAGCAATCGGCGCCCCGCTGGAGAAATTCGGCGGGGCGCTTGCTCGCCGGCCGCGTGGGGATCGTTTCTTCGCTCCACCGGAGTCTGGAAAGACCAGCAACCTAACTTTGAAGACACTTATTTTACTAGTGCTGCTGCTTACTGCGACCGCCGGTGCATCACGGTCGGTTTTCGCCGCAGCGCAAAAGTACACCTGCGTGATGCACCCGGAGGTAGTGAAGGACCAACCGGGCGAATGCCCGATTTGTGGGATGACGCTGGTGCCGGTGAAGACCGAAGCAAACGTCCAACGCTCAACGTCCAAAGCCGAACGTCGAATGTCCAAATTCACCGCCGACAAGAATGTGGCAGTGGAGCACGAGCATGGCGCGCACTCGTCGGCTCACGAAATGGCGATGCACTCGTCAGTCAACATGGCGGATCCGATGAGCCGCGAAGGTTCAGGCACATCGTGGCTTCCGGATTCGACTCCGATGTACGGCAGGATGCTGATGTTCGGCGACGACATGCTGATGCTGCACGGCGCCGTCTTTCCGCGCTACGTCAATGCGAGCACCGAGCGCGGCGACGATCGGATCGATGCGCCGAACTGGTTTATGGCGATGTATTCGCACCCGCTCGGCACCGACACCCAACTTGGCGCGCGGGCAATGATGAGCCTCGACCCGCTGACGGAAGGCGGCCGCGGTTATCCGTTGCTATTTCAGTCGGGTGAGACGTGGCACGACCAGCCGCTGCACGATCGTCAGCATCCGCACGATCTATTCAGCGAAGTTTCACTGAGCCTCTCGCAGCGGTTCACGAGCGACGTGTCGGCGTTCGTGTATGTCGGCTACCCGGGCGAGCCCGCGCTCGGGCCGCCGACGTTCATGCATCGGCTTTCGGCGATGGACAGTCCCGACGCACCAATTTCGCATCACTGGCAGGATTCGACGCATGTCACCTTCGGCGTCGCCACGTTGGGCGCCGTCTGGAGAAACGTGAAAATCGAAGGCAGCGTTTTTACCGGACGCGAACCGGGCGAGAACCGCTACGATTTTGACCGGCCGCGCTTCGATTCCTACAGCGGCCGGATCTCGTGGAACCCGACGGCGAACCTCGCGCTGCAGGTATCACATGGATATGTGAAGAGCCCGGAAGCAACCGAACCTGACGCGAAGCTGCACCGCACCAGCGCATCGGCGATTTTTAACCAGCCGCTCGGCCCCGACTCGAACTGGTCGACGTCGCTGGTCTGGGGCCAGAACGACTTGACTGGCGAAGGGACGACGCAGTCCGTCTTGGCCGAAACGAATTACCAGCGGAAACGTGACACGGTTTACGCCCGCATCGAGCGCGTTGAAAAATCCGGGCACGAGCTCGTGCTGGACGAGTCGGATCACGGCAAGATCTTCCCGATCTGGGCCTACACCGTCGGCTACGTTCGCGATCTGTCGCACGGAAGCGGCATTGATGTGGGGCTCGGCGGCCAAGTCACGATCAACAGCATGCCGGATGAGCTGGATCGCTATTATGGTGACGAGTTGCCGGTAACGTTCGAGGTCTTTATGCGCATCCGACCTTCATTGCACGCGCATTAACGTCGTTGCAGAATACCGGCCATGCTTCGTCTGCCGCGCCAGAGCTACCATGACATCGAGCGGATCATTGAGTTCGATTTCGTGCGCGCCACGGAAGCGGCGGCGCTGAATACGCTGGCCTGGGTCGGGCGCGGCGATAAGGAAGCGGCGGACGCGGCGGCGTGCGACGCGATGCGCGGCATGTTCGACCTGATGAACATCTGCGGCGAGGTCGTGATCGGCGAAGGGATCAAGGACAACGCGCCCGGCATTTTCAAAGGCGAGCACCTCGGCACCTGGATGCCGGGCACGCCGCAGTTCGACATCGCGCTCGACCCGATCGACGGCACGACGAACATCTCGAAAGGCTCGCCGAACTCGATCACCTGCATCGCGGCCGCGAGTCCAGAAGAAGGCGTGAAGTGCGCGCTGCGCGATGTGCCTTCGTTTTACATGATGAAGCTCTCCTATGGGCCGCGCGTGGTGCACGCGATGCAGATCTCCGGCATCGAAACGGTCAAGCTGATGAGCCCGGTCGAGGAGACATTGCTCGCAGTCGCCGACGCGCTGAAGAAGCGCGTGCAGGATGTCGTTGTGATGATGCTGGATCGACCGCGCCACAAGGAAATCGTGGCGGAAGTGCGACGCGTCGGCGCGTCGCTCCGGATGATTGGTGACGGCGATATCGCGGCGGCGATGGCGCCTTCAATACCCGACAGCAACATCGACCTGTATCTCGGCATCGGCGGCTCGCCCGAAGCAGTGCTGGCGGCGGCGGGGATCAAATGTATCGGCGGCGACATGCAATGCATGATGTGGCCGCGCGACGAGAAAGAGCGCGATCAACTGGTTGCCGACGGACACGAAGCCGATCTCGGCCGCGTCTTTTACGCGGACGATCTGGCGAAAGGCGAAAACATCGTTTTCTGCGCGACTGGGATTAGCGACAGCGCACTGCTCCGCGGCGTGCGAACGAACGGACCAAACGCGACCACCTACTCGATGTTGATGCGCGCGAAGAGCAGAACGGTGCGCTTTATTCGCGCGCTCCACAATCTGCAGACTAAGACCATTCGGCTGCGCTCGGATAATCGCGAACACGCGATTTAGCTGCGATGCGAAAGGGGATAAGCGGCGCGTTGGTGGCGGCTTGGTCCATCTGTGCGAGCGCCGCGGCGGGCCAGCTCGATCCGCAAACGGCCGCAATGCTCGATCGCGCGCTGACGCAAATCCAGCGCTTCCGCGACGCTGCGCCGACGCTGCAATACGACGCGGCAGTGCACGTGACAGAGTGGAACGGCAAAGGCGAAGTCCGCGGCACCGCCGACGCGAAGATGCTCGTCCGGCCCGGCGACGCGAAGCAGGTCACCTACATCTCTCGCGAAGTGCACGGTCGCGTGAAGCTGCCGGACGACGATTCGAAATCGAAGGAGGACGAGAACGACAAAACGACGCTGCAGGATTTCGCGCGCGACCACCGGATCAACGAGCGTTTCGATTTCCACGTCAGCGACGCGAACGAGCAGATTGCCGCGGGTGCGGCGCGTCGGATCGATTTCACTCCCAAATCCAATCAGCCGGAGAAGAACACCGCCGATCGCTTTCTCGATTCAATCAGCGGCACGACCTGGATCACGACGGAAGCGAACCGCCTCGCGAAATTCGAGATGCACCTGCGCCATCCGTTTCAGCTTTTCTGGATCTTTGCCGTGCTGAAGGAGCTATCGATCCAATATGAATTGCTCGAGCCGGACCAGTTCCTCGGCCATTCGCGATTGAAGGTGACTTTCTGCCTCGCCACTCCGATTTACACCATCCGCCAGGAGCACGACGCCGAGCTCGACCATTTCCGCAGACGCGAGACAACGGTCGCATTGCGCTGAAATCTCGCGCTCGACAGCGCTCCACGCCTCTGGTCAAATCACCAAACCTTCCGCCCTTTATGAGAGAAATACCGAAGACCGAGCTGTCGCCAGACAATGGCGCTATCATCGACACCAAATGGAAAGTCGGGCCGCTGAGCTATCACGCTTGCGCTGCCGGA
Organism: Verrucomicrobiota bacterium; assembly: GCA_902810735.1. Taxonomy (GTDB): domain Bacteria; phylum Verrucomicrobiota; class Verrucomicrobiia; order Chthoniobacterales; family UBA10450; genus CADDYX01. The sequence goes on from CADDYX010000122.1 coordinate 5,761, forward strand.
GCGACGCACTCGACGACGGGCACGGAAGGCAATTACCGGCTGCCCGAGGTCATCGTCTACGACCACGCCGGATTCAAAGGCGCCTACGCGCGCACCAATCTCAGCTTCCTCTACCTCGGCGAGTTCTGGAACGACCGCATCAGCGCGCTGATCGTCGTCAGCGGCGTCTGGCGTTTTTATCGCGACGAGTACTACAAAGGCGACCACTGGGACCTCGGTCCCGGTTTTTACGAGTGCTTCTTTACTGAGAAAGGCCCCGACGACGTCGTCAGCTCGTTCCAGGCGATCGCGCTTACCTAACTACGAACGATGAGAACAGGCCGAGAATCGCGCCGAAGATCATGTGCGCGATCACGACTGAGGCCGGCGTTCGCCCGCATCGTAGAAGAGGAGCGCGGCCGCACGCGGCGCTAAATCTTGCTCGTCACCAGTTCCTCGAGTTTCACGATATCGGCAGCGAATTTGCGAATGCCCTCCGCGGTTTTCTCCGTCGCCATCGCATTCTCGTTCACCAGATAGCGGAACTTCTTCTCGTCCAATTCCAGCCGCTCGACTGCGGCGCTTTTCGCGTCCTGCGGATTCAGCTTGCGCGCGATCGGTTCGTCCGACGCGGAAAGCTCTTTCATTAATTCCGGGCTGATGGTGAGCGCATCGCAGCCCGCCAGCTCGAGAATCTGGCCGGTGTTGCGGAAGCTGGCGCCCATCACTTCGGTTTCGTAACCGAAGTGTTTGTAATACGTGTAAATTTCCTTCACCGACTGCACACCGGGATCGTCTGCGCCGACGTAGTCCCGTTTGTTCGCCTTTTTGTACCAATCGTAAATCCGCCCGACGAATGGCGAGATCAGTTGCACGTTCGCCTCGGCACAACGGACCGCCTGCGGCAACGAAAAGAGCAGCGTCATATTGCAGCGAATGCCCTCTTTCTGGAGCTGCTCGGCGGCGTTTATTCCTTCCCACGTGGATGCGATTTTGATCAGGACACGCTCGCGCGGAATTCCCTCCTCTTCGTAGATTTTGATTAGCTGACGCGCTTTCCGAATCGAACCCTCGGTGTCAAACGAGAAACGCGCGTCAGTCTCGGTCGAAACGCGGCCCGGCACGATTTGCAGCATTTCGCAGCCGAAGCGCACGAGGAGATGCTCGATGATGTCGTCGATCTGCGCGGCGCCCACTAGTCCGGAACTCTTCCGCTGCGCGATCACTTCATCGAGCAGATGCGCGTACTGCTCCTTCTGGGTGGCGGCATAAATCAGGCTCGGGTTGGTCGTCGCGTCCTCGGGCGCGAATTGCCGCATCGACTCGAAGTCGCCCGTATCGGCGACGACCTTCGTGAACTGCTTGAGCTGATCGAGCTCGCTAAGTCTCGTGCCGCTCTGTTTCGGCGCGATCGTGGTCGCTCCCACTGCTGTCAGACGCTTTCGTCGGGCGGCTGCTCGACCGCCACGCCGCGGACGTAAACCATTTCGCCGCCGAGCCAGCCGGAGATCGTGATCAACAGGATGCCGATGACCGAGAGAACGATCGGCAGAGTGTCACCGGGCGGGCGGTGCATCCGGAGCCAGAAGTTGATCGCGTACAGGACGACCGCGATCAGGTTAAAGCTCATGTGCCAGATGCCCATCGACATCGTTTTTGAATTGGTGATGCCGGTGAGATCTATCATGCCCGGCAGGGCCGCGATCAGCGCGCCGACGATGCCGCCGCCCATCGTGTAGAAGGCCGCGTCGTTCCAGCCGGGGCCACCCCAGCCCATCTTGAAAATGATGTCGGCGACGATGGAAAAAATCCAGAGACCGATTGGGATCGGGATGATCATTGGGTGCAGGGGATGACGTCCGATACTTGCTTTTGAGCGCGCCATACTTGGGTCTCCTTTCGACTCCGGAGTTGCTGTTCCTTCAGGGAATCACAATCGTGATTGCGATTAAATCAAATGGTTCTTTGACTTATTCAAGTTCCCGGCCTGGCTGAACGGCAATCGCGGCGTGGCGAATTCAGGCACGCCGACAAAAGGTCTGGCTGACACCCCGGCCGATCAGCCGTGGCTCATCAGCGCGGTGATCAGCAGCACGAAGGCAATGACCGCAACGAGACCATGCACCACCACGTAGGAGATTGGCAGGGCGCGGCGTTTCAAATGATAACTAAAAAGCACGAAGCCGCCGATCGCCGCGCCGAGGAAGACGAACAATGCGATTTTCGCCGTCATTGCAACGCCGGGCGCAAATGCCACGAGGAAGAGCGCGACCAACCCGGCCGCGGCGAAGAGCCCGTGGACCAGCGCCAGCGCCATCGGCGGATAATCTCGCCCGCTAAAACGCATCAGCGCCATGACGACGCCGCCGAGCGCGGCGATGGCAAACAAAACAACAGCAGTAGTCATATTTTACCCCTTTGCGGCGAGCTTGGCCGGATCCCATAATAAGTCAATGTATTTCTTGACTTATGATCCGGCCCCGCGACCTTCCGCCATGAACAAACTTGCACTTATCGTTGCAGCTTCCATGGGGCTTGCGCTCACCAGCGCGATCTCGGCCGAGTCCAAGTCTGCCGCCGCCCCCACCGATCCGCAGATCGCAATGATCGCCGTCACCGCCGACAATGTGGACATTGATGCCGGCAAGCTCGCCGCCTCAAAAGCGACCGATCCGAAGGTGAAGGAATTCGCGGAGTTGATGGTGCGCGACCACACCTCGGTGAACGAGCAGGCGACCGCGCTGGCCAAAAAGCTGAACGTGACGCCGGAGGAAAGCGCCGCGAGCAAGGGCCTGAAGAGTGGCGGAGACAAAATGATGAAGAAGCTCAAAGGATTGAGCGGCGCCGCGTTCGACAAGGCCTACGTCGCGAACGAGGTCACCTATCATCAGCAGGTGCTCGACACGATCGACAAGACGTTGATTCCGAATGCAAAGAACGCCGAGCTGAAGTCATTGCTCGAGAGCGTTCGGCCGGTGATCGCGTCCCACCTCGACCACGCGAAGCAACTCCAGTCCTCAGTCAAGTAAGCAGCGCGACATCCCGGATATGAGCGCGCCGCCCTCCATTGCGGAGCGGGAGGGCGGCGCCCGACCGGGGCGACCTTTGTTACCAGCCGTGCCGCACAACGTGCGGGTGGAGATCGTCTCCGGCCCACTGTCGCTCCGAGCGTTGGCAATAGCCGGGTTGGTCCTCTTCGCGCTCGCGTTTTATCACGGCCGACAGCTTAGCGAACTTGATGCGGCTGCGGCGCAATCCAGCGCTCCCCCAGCGGTGGTCGCCGCGCCTGCGCCGCCCAGACCCGCGACAGCAGCGGCACCAGCGACCTCAGCTCAATTAGCTCAGCCGGCTGTCGTCACCGTCACGATTCGTCTGCTCAAATTTTCACCTGAGCAGATCGAGATAAAAGCGGGCGACACGGTTGAGTGGAAGAACGCGGACCTGACGCCGCACACCGCGACTGCCTCGAACAAGGAGTTCGATTCAGGATCGATCAACGCCAACGCTTCCTGGCACTACACCTTCGCCCAGCCGGGAAGCTTCCCCTACATCTGCACCTTCC
>CADDYX010000123.1 GCA_902810735.1 Verrucomicrobiota bacterium
GAACGCGACCGTCACCGCGTCAAACGAGTGACTTGGGAACGGCAGCGCCAGCGCATCCGCTACGATCGCATTGCGCACGTTCTTACGCCGCGCGATCTCGATCATCCGCTCGGAAAAATCCGCGGCGATTACCTCGGCGCGCGGCAGCGATTTCTGGATCGCCAGCGCGAGATCGCCACTTCCGGTGGCAACGTCGAGCACGCGACCCGGTTGCCAGCCGGACACGATCCGAGCGGCACGGCGGCGCCACAAAAAATCCGTGCCGAAGCTCAGCAGATGATTCGCGAGATCGTATCGCTCCGCGATCCGACCGAACATTTCACGCACGCGCTCCGGGTCGCGCGTCGTTGGTTCGGGCGGAGCAGAATTCACGTTCGGAAAGATGCGAAGCAGCTTAGCATCGCAGCAACGCAGTGGCTTTGAGGATAGCAGAACTGGAGACGCCGGAGGTGCTTGTCGATCGCGACCAGCTTCTGCGTAATCTCGGACGCGTTCAGCGCATCGCAGCGCAGCACGACGTCGCGCTGCGGCCGCACGTCAAAACGCACAAGTGCATCGAAATCGCTCGTCTTCAGCTCGAGCACGGCGCAGTTGGGCTGACCGCGTCCAAAGTCGACGAGGCGCTGGTTTTCATCGAACAGGCCTGCGGACCTTCATTTACGCTCGCGTATCCGATCGTCGATCCGCGCAAGTTGCAACGCGCGTTCGCGAGCGCTGGTCATCAGAATGTGGAGTTGAGGATCACGGTCGACAGCGAGGCCGGCATCGCTGCGGCTGAAGCTGCAGCAAAGAGTTGCAATAAAACGGTTTCGGCATTCGTGAAAATCGATGTCGGATTACACCGATGCGGTCTCGTGGAAGATGATCCGCAAGTCGTTAGACTCGTGCGCCTGATTTCGTCGAGCAGCCAGCTGCGATTCGCCGGGCTTTTGTCTCACGCCGGCCAAGCGTATACCGCGCCTGATATCGCTCGCATCGCGGAAATTGCAGCCGAAGAATCCGCCATTCTTCAGCGCGTACGTTCAAGGCTTGCGAGCGCCGGTTTCGATGTGCCTGAAGTTTCTGTCGGATCGACACCAACCGTCCTCGCCGGCAACTCGTTTGAGGCCGTGACTGAAATCCGGCCGGGGAATTACGTCTTCCTCGATGCGACGGCGGTGCGCCTCGGCCTCGCCTCGTTCGAGGAGGTCGCGCTGTCGGTTGTCGTGACTATAATCAGCGCGAACAGCTCATACTTTATCATCGACGGTGGTTCGAAGGTGCTCAGTTCCGATCTTGGTGCACACGGGACCGGCGCAGGTGTTGGCTACGGAGTGGCGCTTCCGATCGATGTCGCCGGCGCGGAGGCGGCACCACTCCTGGTCGCTCGCTTGTCCGAGGAACACGGATTCGTAGAGCGCGCGGGCGAGGATCTCGCGATCGGGACGAAACTGCGCGTGATCCCGAACCACGCCTGTCCCGTCGCGAATCTGGCGGAGCGGCTCACAATTACGTCGCAAGGCGAAATGATCGATCAGTGGCAGGTCGCGGCGCGCGGTAAAGTGCGGTGAATTCGCACTCGATCACGAGCAGCAACACCGGGCTGGCACGTCAGCTCGGTCTGTTCCGCGCCACGATGGCGGTGATCGGCGGGATCATCGGCGCCGGCATTTTCATCAATCCTTACCTCGTCGCCGAGCGCGTGCACACGGCGGTGCTGATTCTCGGAGCCTGGATCGCGGGCGGTGTGATCGCGCTGCTTGGAGGCTTCATCTACGCGGAGCTCGGCGCGCGATCGCCGGCCGTTGGCGGCCAATACGCTTACCTGCGCGATGCGCTCCATCCGGCGGTCGCATTTACCTACGGCTGGGTGCTGCTGCTGGTCATTCAGACCGGCGGGATGGCCGCTGTTGCAGTGACGTTCGCGAAGTACTTCATCGAGCTGACCGGCTGGCCGATCGCTGACGCGGCGGTTGCCGTTGCCGCGCTTGCGTTGCTGACGGCGATTAACTGTGCAGGTGTTCGCGCCGGCAGCAGCGTGCAATCGGGTTTAACGCTGACCGCGATCGCCGCTGTCGCGGCGCTGGAAATCTGCAGCATAGCGCGCGGAATGCCGACGCGCGCTGTCTGGCAGCCGTTGATCGACCAGCGGTTTTCCCCGGCGCTGCTGCTCGCATTCGGTTCCGCGATGACGCCGGTCCTCTTCGCATACGGCGGCTGGCAAACGTCGGGCTTCCTCGCCGGCGAACTTCGCAGTCCGACGCGAACACTTCCACGCGCGCTCCTCATCGGCGTCCTCGCTGTGATCGCCGTCTACACCTCCGTTAATTACGTTTATTTGCGCGAACTCGGGCCGGCCGGTCTCGCCGCCACGACGACACCGGCGTCGTCGGTGATGAGAAGAATGGTTGGGCCGCGGGGTGGTCAATTCATCGCTGCCGGAATCGCGCTCTCCGCGTTTGGATTTCTCGCGCAATCGATCCTGACCGCACCGCGTGTCTACTTCGCGATGGCGCGCGACGGCATCTTCTTTCGGAGCGTCGGCTGGGTCCACCCGCGCACGCGCGTGCCAATCGTCGCGATCGCGCTTCAAGGTCTCTGGGCAATTGCGATCGCCGTCACCGGCACCTATGCGCAGGTGGTGAACTATGTCGTCGCGATGGATTGCATCTTCTTCGGACTGACGGCCGCATGTTTGTTTGTGATGCGCAGGCAGACCACGGGCGACGCGCAATTTCGCGTTCCGTTTCATCCCTGGACAACACTGTTGTTTATCGCGGCCGAATGGCTGGTAGCGGCCAGCACATTCATGCGTGATCCACAGCGCGCGACGATCGGGCTCGCGATCGCCTTGGCCGGTCTCCCGGCGTATGCGTTGTGGCGCCGGCGAAGTCGTTCCGTTGCACCGATATGAAAACGGACCGCACGATGTCGTCGCGTTACATGCAATGGGCGAAGACCTGCTCAACCGCACGATTTAATCTCGCGACAAGCGGCGTGCTCACGGTGGCGCGAAGCGAGTTTCCACTGCAGGACGCCGCGCTCGAGATCACCGCGCCGGGCGGTTACGGGTACCCGCCGCTCCTACAGCGATTGTCGAAATACACCGGCGCGGCTGAGCAATGCATTGTCACGGCGATTGGCACGTCGATGGCGAATCATCTTGCCTTCGCCGCTGTGTTGGAACGCGGTGACGAAGTGCTGATCGAACAACCCGGCTACGGTCCGCTCATCGATGTGGCCGAATATCTCGGCGCGACCGTGAAGCGGCTGCCGCGCAGAGCGGAAGCGCGCTTCGCGATCGATCCGGCAGAACTCGACCAGATGATCACAAGCCGCACGAAGCTGATCGTGCTGACGAATTTGCACAATCCAAGCGGCGCGCTGCTCGATGCGGAGACGCTGCGTGAGGTCGGGCGTATCGCTCACGATGCAGGCACGCACGTCCTCGTCGACGAAGTCTATCTTGAGATGCTGGCCGACGCGCCGCGCGCGTTTCCGCTCGGCGAGGGATTCGGAGATGCGAACCCGTTCATCATCACAAGCAGTTTGACGAAAGCGTACGGATTGAGCGGGCTGCGTTGCGGCTGGATCCTTGCATCACCGGACCTCGCGAAACGCATCTGGCTGCTCAACGATTTATTCGGAGTCAACGCTGCGCATCTCGCGGAGCGCGCATCCGTCGTCGCGTTTGATCACCTTGGGCAATTTCGCCAGCGCGCGTCCGCTTTGTTGCGCGAAAATGGTGCGTTGCTCGACAGCTTCCTCGATTCGCGTCCGGATCTGGATTGCGTGCGACCCCCGGCTGGAACTGTCGTGTTCCCAAAGCTGCACGCGGTGCACGCCGCGGGGTTTGTGAAATTTCTGCGAGAGCGCTACGAGGTCAGTGTAGTTCCTGGCGAGTTCTTCGACGCGCCGGACCATTTCCGCATTGGAATCGGCGGCGAGACGGCGGAGTTGCGCGGCGGCTTGGAACGAATGGCAGCGGCGTTGGACTCTTTCCACGACTCGTCGAACCGCGTCATAAGCAGCTGATCTCCTCTCGTGGACTGATGAGTTCCCGCTCGGCGCGCGTTTTACTCGGTCTCTGGTGCATCCTTCTCTTCGCGATCGGCGCATTTTTCTACACGCGCCAGAACACCTTCCCGATTGAATTCCATCCGGACGAAGCGCCCAAAGCAATTCAGGCAATCCAGGCGCGCCCGACATATCGGCAGCCGCTGCTTCTGACCACCACAACCGCGATCGCGACGCGCCTGACCGCACGAACGGCGTCGGTTCAGCAGGCGGTCTTCACCGGCCGCGACGTGTCGGCGGTTTTTGCAGCCGGCACACTCGTCCTGCTCTCGCTGTTTGGTTATGCGATCCATCGACGCAGCCTTCGCGCGGCCGTCATCGTTGGCGTCGCCGCATTGTCCTGCCCGCAGCTTCTTCTCCTGGCGCATTACATGAAAGAAGACACTGCGCTGGTGTTTGCGGTTGCGGCATTCCTGCTCGCTGTTTGGTTCGATGAACAACGAGCGACGCGGCGCAGCGCGGTGCTACTCGGCACCACCGCCGCGATGGTCGCTTCCGCCAAATACATTGGTCTGGCGGCAATTCCTGTCGGCTACTGGCTGGTTGTCACGCGCCCATCGAGCGACAAATCGCGCCGCACGCGTGCGCTCGTGCTTAGCGCTGCTGTTTGCTGGTGCGCGATCAACTATCTCGTGATCGCCAATCCACTGCGCTTCGTCGCGAGTTTATCCGCCGAAGTCGCTCATCCCGTTGCTGGCCATCACGGCCTCGCCAACGCGATGCTGATCGCAAGTCCGATATGGAAGATGCTTGCCACGCAGATCAACCCATTCGTCGCAGCTGCGGCGGTGGGCTTCCTCGTTTTCTGCACCCACAAGCGGCGCCGCCTGCCTCGGGCGCTCGTTCTGTTCACAGTCGGATCTGTGACTTATCTGTTGTTGCTCAGCGCATCCCGTTTCGTCCTCGACCGGCATCTGCTGCCCGTGACGCTTGCGACGTATACGATGGCGGGACTTGCTGCTGTCGAAATCACCAACCGTATCAAAGCAGCAGGAGCGCGCTGGATCTCGACGGTTGTTTTTTGCGCAGCGCTCGTGGTCTCGGCGCTCTCCCCCGCGCGCGCCATTCTTCACGAACTGGAAAACGAAACGCGCGTCCAGCTTCGCACCTGGATAAGGAACAATCTGCCTGCGGCGGCAGTAATCGCGCAGGACAGACCGGCGCACCTGGATGCGGCCGACGCGCGATTTCCTGTCGGTCAGGAACACCTTCCGCAAAAGCTGCTTACGCCGCGGGAGTTCTTCGTCACCGATCTCGGCTCACTCGATGAGCTGAAGGCGCAGGGTGTGACGCACGTCGTCACCTGCGACGAGGCTTACTCGCGGCTTTTCACCGATCAGCCGACGAGCGCAGAAGGCCGCGCTGATTACGATCGGCGCCGCGCCCGATATCAGGAAATCTTTTCCTCCGCGACGTTGCTCTTCGAAGCGAAACCGGCGCGGCCGATCGGCGGCAACACCAGTCCCGACGTGAGGGTCTACGCCATTTCGAAATAGCGCCTCAGCAGCGCCAGTAACTGCTCACGAGAGGAGTCGAACCTCCACGGGTTTCCCCATACGGTCCTGAGCCGTACGCGTCTGCCATTCCGCCACGTGAGCGAGCGGTTGCTAAGTTGCGCGACGCACCATGCGGCGCAAGAGCAAACGGTCAGCCAATGCGGTGCGGTCAGATCACCGGCGCCGTTTGCGCGCGCGCTGCTCGAGCTGGTGCGCCTGTCGCGCTTTGCCTAACGAGCGGAGCAGATCGGCATAATTCGACGCCACGATTTCGTAATCCTCCGGCGGTTTGTCAGTGGCTTCTTCCCAGGCTTTGATCGAGGCGCGGTAAAGCTCCGAAGCACGCGCGTAGTCGCCGCTCGAGTGATAAACCACCGCGAGATTGCACTTTGATTGCGCGATGTCCGGGTGCGCCGGCGGGTAGGCTTTTTCGCGGATGGCGAGCGCGCGGAGGTGCGTGCGTTCGGCTTCGGCGAAGCGCCGTTCGTTCGTGTAAAAAACCGCAAGGTTGTTCAACACCGAGGCAACGTCCGGGTGATCGGTGCCGAGTTGCTTCTCGTAAATCTGAAGCGCGTGGAGGTAGTACGGCTCGGCGGCTTTTTGCCGGCCCGTTTTGCGGTAGATCAGGGCGATGTTGTTGAGCATCGTTCCGAGATCGGAATGCGGCAGGTCGGGAAGGTCGGTGCCGGTTTTGATCGCCTGTTCGTAATACCGCACTGCTTCACCGGTCTGGCCGAGTTGATCACACAGAAAGGCCAGGCGCCGCGCCGAGCGAAAGATAATCCGCGGGTCAGGATTCTCGCCTTTGGCGAAAACCTCGTGTGCTTTCGCGAGGTAAACCTTGGCCGCGTTGCGATCGCCGTTTTGGTCGTAAAGCTGCCCGAGCTTCTCCAGCGTTACGCCGTACTCCACGTCGCGCGGCTGGAACGCACGTTGCGCCAGCTCAAGCAACGTTTCGCCGACCCGGATCGCCTCAGCCATCCGTCCGGTGGCGCGAAGCATCTCCAGCTTCTCGCCCAGAATCGACCAGAGCTTTTCGTCGCCCTTGCCGGGCATTACCAACCCTCGGAAAGCTGGCTCGTCAGACGCTTCGCCAGGTCCTCGGTCGCGAGCGGAAGCGCCTGGCGCTCGTCAGTGACGACATCGGCGCTGACGAAAAAGCTTGTTCCGCCGGAGATCTGCCCCGTCGTCAAAAGCTGGCCATCCGCGCCGATTAACGAGTAGCGCACCGTCAGGCCGAGGTTGAATTCGGTCGTCGCCAGAACGTTGCCCCGCACGGAGCGCGCAGGCGTTCTTCCGATCGATACGATCTCCGCCTTGAGCGTCGCATCCGCGGTTTCGTCGCCGCTCGCGATGCGATACGTGCCGTCCTGCTGCAGCTGTTTGATCACGGTGTCGGTAACGAGGACTTCGACTCTCGGGATGAGCGTCTGATTCTTGAAGGTCGGCACGGCGATGCTGCGGACGTTGCGCAGCTGATACGGCTTTGACGAGCCGAGGTGGTAACCGGCGCAGCCGCTCACGAGCAATGCGGCCAAGCCGCAAACGAGCAGGTTTTTCACTAATGCGGCGACGCCGACGGCTCCGGCGAAGCGGCAGGCTCAGGCGCCGCTGATTCGCCCGGCCGGGGTGAAGCATCCACGGCTGGCGCAGTCGTGGTATCGGGCAGGAGCGACGCTGGCGGCGGCAGGGATACGTCCGCGTCAGGCGGAGGTAGCGGCGCCGCGTCAGGCGGCAGGTTTGGCATTGGCCCCTCGGGCTGCGCTTTCGCGGATGCTGTGCTGCCGTGCTTCGATTTTGTCGGACCGGTTGCAATCAGCGCCGGCTGCAGTGCCGCATCGCCGATCTTCGCGCGGATTTCGTCTACCCTCTTTTTCGCGTGGTCGCCTTCAGGAGAGCCGGGCTGCTGACGGATGACTTCGTTGTAGTAAATGACAGCGGCGCGGTAGTTCTTTTGCTTGTCGTAAAACTTCGCCACCTCGAAAGAGTTCGTCGTTTGCTTGTGCTCGAGGATGCGCAGGTCCTCACGTGCTTGTGCGGCTTTTTCGCTGTTGCCGTGCCGATAAAGGAAATCCTCGAACGCTCGCTGTGCGTTCTTGGTGGCGGCGGCATCTTTCGTTCCGGTGCGCGCGGCTTCCAGCCAGATGTAGCCGATCTGGTATTGCGCTTCGGCCGCGATCGGGTCGTTCGGAAATTTATCGACTACCGCTTCGTAAGCCTGAATCGCAGCGTCGTCGTTGCCCTGCTTTTCACGCGCAAGCCCGATGTCGAACTGCGCGCGCGCGGTGTATTTTCCGTAGGGTGCTGTCCGCACGATCGCCGCGAACACATCGACGGCATGATCGAGCGCGCTGAGCAGCGGGATGCCGAGAAGCTTTTGCTTTTTCCCGCCCAAATACATCTCACCGATGCGAAACTGCGCCTCGATCGCGTCGTCAAAATGCTCGAACTTGGGATACTTCTCGACGATCAGCCGATAGGTGTCTGCCGCCTTGAGAAAGTCATGCGTCTGCTCGAGCAGCTGCGCCCTTTTGTAAGCCGCGCCGGGAGCCAGCGCGTCCTTCGGGTAGCGACGAATGATACTCGAGTAGGCTTTGATCGCGCCGCGCAAATTCCCTGCCTCTTCAGCCTTCTGGCCCTTCTCGAAAAGCTGTTGCGCGTTCGCGTTCGTGATCTCCTCGCTCGGCGGCACAAACTTCGCTTTTGCGCTCGGCTTGAAGATAACCGATGCCATGCTGGTGACGGTGAGACTCACCACACCAATGACGACGGCAAAGAGAATGCGCCACGCGCTTTTCATTCGTTGCGCAGGGTAGTTAACCTTAACACCTCAGTCAAGTTGACCACCGGTGCGAGACGGCTTCGCCGCAGCGCTCCTGCGATTCATTTCACGAGAGAAATTTGAATCTCACCGACCAGCAACGGATCCGGCTCGGCGCCTGCGCCTGGAGCTTCGACGAATGGCGCGGCAGCTTTTATCCCGCCGACCTCCCGCAAGACCGCTGGCTAGAGTTTTACGCGCACTATTTCCCCGCCATTGAAGTCGATTCGACCTTCTACAGCGCGCCCGCTGAAACGACCGTGCTCCGCTGGATGGAAAGCACTCCAGCAAGCTTCCGTTTCAGCTGCAAATTGCCGCGTGAAATTACCCACGCGTGCAGGTTGCGTGACTGCTCGGCGGAGTTCAGCGCGTTCCTCCGCGCGATCGAGCCGCTCGCGCCCAAGCTGCAGGTGTTGCTGATCCAACTGCCGCCCTCCTTTGCTCCCAAGGAAGGCAAGGCGGCGCTGCGCAATTTTCTCGCCCAGCTCCCGCGCGACTTCCGTTTCGCAATCGAATTCCGCAACAGCGGCTGGCACCGTCCGCAGATCATCCGGCTGCTCGAGAAGCATCGCGTCTGCTGGGTGTGGGCGGACACGAGCCCACTGAACGAACGCAATCTCGCGCCGTTCGAATTCCTGCCTCTGACCACGGATTTCCTTTATCTGCGGCTCCTCGGCGACTACGCGACGAAATACGATCGCGACGGCGGGCACATGCATCGCTACGGCAAGCTGCTTTGGAAACGAGAAGCCGCGCTCGACAGTTGGGCGCTGCGCATCCAGCGCCATCTCGCGGAGGTGCGAAGCGTCTTCGGTTTCGTGAACAATCACTTCGAAGGTTTCGCTCCGGAGACCTGCCAGCGTTTCGCTCAACGGCTCGGGCTTGAGCTGCCGCTGCCGTCCACCGCGGAACTCGCGAA
>CADDYX010000124.1 GCA_902810735.1 Verrucomicrobiota bacterium
GGCGAGCACCTGGATGAGCAACGGCAGCAGGTTCGGCCCCTCGGAGACGCTGCGCGGCTTGCGCATCGCGCGCCGCATCCAGGCGCGGCTGCGCCGCTGCATGCGGTAGGCAAAAGGAGTAACCTTTTGCACCGCGCGATCGATTTTATCCGCGACAGTGGTGACTAGCGGGGGCATGGAAACAGCGGCACGAAGGTAGCTGCGGAGCAGTTTCCGCGCAATCGCGCGGCACGAACGTGGCAGTGGCCGCGGCGCCCCGATTCGCCGCACGAGGGCGGCTCGCACCTTCCACGGCGCGGCTCCTGCTCATTGCATTGCAGCTTGCGCATGTTAGCGTTTTTGCACTGTCACCCGACAGCGATCCGATATGGCAAACGACCGTAACTCGCGGAAGGAAAACAAATCCGGCGGCAACGAGCCGACGTTTAACTGGCGCGGCGTCGTGCTGATCGCGATCGCGTGCGCGCTTTTTGGGCTCGCGATTCTCTACCGCGGCGGCACCTACGCGAACGTCGAGGACGTGCCGTACAACCGCTTCCTCGAGCTGCTCGACAACAAGCAGGTCGCCAGCGACAAAAATTATCCGCTCCAGCTCGTCGTGGAGGAAGGCCGGCCTACGCAAACGCTCCGCGGTTATTACCTGAAGCAACCGGTCGGCGGCGCGCCTCCGCAGCCGGTGCCGTTCAAGACGACGATTTTCCTCAACTACAACACCAACCTGCAGGAGCGGCTCGCGGCCGCGGGCATTCAGCCGGCCATTCGCACTGAGTCAAACGTGCTCGCGCAGACGCTGGTCGGTTTTCTGCCGATCGGCGTGTTTCTCGTGATTCTCTACCTGCTCTTCCGGCAGCAGATCCGCATGGCGGGCAAAGGCGCGCTCAATTTTGGCAAATCGAAGGCGCGGATGCTCGCGCGTGACAAAAACAAGATCACGTTCCGCGACGTCGCCGGGGTTGAGGAAGCGAAGGACGAGGTGCAGGAGCTGGTGGAATTCCTGCGCGACCCGAAGAAGTTCCAGAAGCTCGGCGGACGAATTCCGAAAGGCGTGCTGCTTGTCGGCCCGCCCGGAACCGGCAAAACCTTGCTCGCGCGCGCGATCGCCGGCGAAGCGGACGTGCCGTTCTTCTCGATCAGCGGCTCGGATTTTGTGGAGATGTTTGTCGGCGTCGGCGCGAGCCGCGTGCGCGACATGTTCGAGCAGGGCAAGAAGAGCGCGCCCTGCATCATTTTCATCGATGAAATCGATGCGGTCGGCCGTCATCGTGGTCACGGCGTTGGCGGCGGGCACGACGAGCGCGAGCAGACACTGAATGCGCTGCTGGTCGAGATGGACGGTTTCGACACGCAGGAAGGCGTGATCATCATCGCGGCCACGAACCGGCCGGACGTGCTCGATCCGGCGCTGCTGCGGCCCGGACGTTTTGACCGGCAGATCACCGTCAACTTGCCCGACGTGAAAGGCCGCGAAGAAATCCTGCGCGTCCATTCGAAAAAGGTGAAACTCGCGGAGGGTGTCGACCTCGCAGTGGTCGCACGCGGCACGCCCGGCTACTCCGGGGCCGAGCTGGCCAACGTGATCAATGAAGCGGCGCTGCTCGCCGCGCGGCGCGGATTGAAGGGAATCACGCTCGCTGAATTGGAAGAAGCGCGCGACAAGGTGCGCTGGGGCAAGGAACGTCGCAGTCTCGCGCTAAGCGAAAAAGAAAAGACGAACACCGCCTACCACGAAGCCGGTCACGCCCTGTTGCTCGAATTGCTCGAACACACCGAGCCGCTCCACAAGGTGACGATCATCCCGCGCGGCCCGTCGTTAGGCAGCACGATGTGGCTGCCGGAAGAGGACAAATACACCAACCGCAAGAACGAGCTGCTCGACAGCCTCGCGGTCAGCATGGGTGGCCGTGTCGCGGAAGAAATCGTCTTCGGCGACGTCACCAACGGCGCTCGTGGAGACATCAAAATGGCGACCGCGATGGCGCGCCGGATGGTTTGCGAATGGGGCATGAGCGAGAAGATGGGAATGGTCGAGTACGGCGAACACGAGGATTACGTGTTCCTCGGCCGCGACATCTCACGCTCGCGTGATTACAGCGAGGCGACTGCCGAAGAAATCGACCGCGAAGTCCGCAAGTTGCTCGATGACGCCTACGCGCGCGCCAAGGATCTGCTCGTCCAGCATCGCGACAAACTGGAAGTCATTGCGAGGGCGCTGCTCGAATACGAGACGCTCGACGGTTCGCAGATTCGCGACATAATCGAGCACGGCCGGATGATGAACCCGCCGCCGGGTCCGACGCCGCCGACGAAGCCGGAGATGCCGGCCGAGAAGCCGCCGAAGCAGGTCGTCGTCGCGCCAGACGTGACGCCGCCACTCCCCGGCGCGCTCGGCGGTGCTCCAGCCTAAATCGCGCGAGTCGCCGCGATCTGCCGCGTAGGCTGTCCGTTATTCGC
Organism: Verrucomicrobiota bacterium; assembly: GCA_902810735.1. GTDB lineage: Bacteria > Verrucomicrobiota > Verrucomicrobiia > Chthoniobacterales > UBA10450 > CADDYX01. Next base: position 2,452 of record CADDYX010000124.1, read on the forward strand.
GCCGCTGTTTTTCGACGAGCTGGCGCAACTGCCGCTCCATCGTTTTAAACGCGTCGTGAACGGCGCGCTGTAGCGGCTGGAAGGAATCGTCGTCCGTCTCGTTGTCTTCCGCGACGAGCTCGTGGCCGGGCGCAACCGTCACATCGATGCGCACTCGAAACGGATTTCCCTTTTTGTGATTGTGGTTCGGCTGCTCGATCACGACGTCGCACCGATTGATGTGGTCGCAAAATTTATTCAGGCGCGCCGCCTTCTCGCGCACGAGCGCTTCGATTTCGTCGTTCTTCTCCAGTCCGCGATAACTGATTTCTACGGGTAATTGCATGTGTTTGCGACAGTTGCGGCTTTCCGGCGCAACCTCAGAGCGGTTGCAGCGAACGGAAATGGCCGGGCAATTTTGCAGGCTCGAGGTTCACCAGATCCGAATTCACGTGTTCGACAATTCGATCCCGCACTTCGTTCGGCAACAGATCGGTAATCGCGGCGTGAATCGTCGATGGCGCCGCGAATGACCAGCCCTCCACGCTTTCGCGTGTGACCGTCTCCGCAATTTTGTCCGCAAGCTCGCGCTGCACGCGGCGGTCGGTTTCGTTCTCGATGCCGTGCCGCTCGGCGGTCGAATTCATCGCGCCCGGTCCCGCCGCGTCGGGAAATGCACCGGCCTGGTCCGTCATCTTGTCCTGATAACGTCCGTGCGCGTCCATGATGTTGAACGCCTGCACGAGCTGAAGCGATGGGCCGCGGTTCGGCGTCTCGTTCACCTTGTAGGCTTTCAAACTGCCGCGATCAGCGACGACAACCAGGGTGCTCGGGGTCATATGCGGAATCTAGCATTTGAACATCGTTTCTGACGGCGGCAGCGCGCGGCCAAAAATGTCTGCCGTCTCAGCCGGCCAGCGGCGAACGCGCGTAGTTGTCGAGCAACTCTGCCGGATCGCGAAAAATCGTGATCGCGCCTGCCGCGCGCAGCTCGTCTTCAGAAAACCCGCCACAGAGCAGCGCGACGGTCGGCAATGTGATCCGCTTTGCCGCGATCACATCGTAGGGCGAATCGCCGACGACGATCGCCTCGTCGGCAGCGAGATTGCCGAGCTTGTGCAGCGCGGCCATGAAAACATCCGCATACGGTTTCGAGCGCGCGACATCATCCTTCGTCGTCTGCGCATCGACCAGATCGCCGATGTCGCACAACGCGCGGTAATGGTCGAGCTCGTCGGTTTTGCCGGACGAGGCGAGCGCGATCCGCTTTCCATCCGAGTGAATCCGTTCGAACAGCTCGCGCACGCGAGGCAACGGCCGCACCCGCGGTAGATACTTCGATTTGTAAAGCTTCCCGCGGTCCTCCTCGAGCTGCGCACCGAATTCGCGCAGCTCTCGCTCGCTCAAAAAATTCGGGATGTATTGATCGCCGCCTTCGCCGACGTGGCGATGCAGTTGCTCGTGCGAGAAATGTTTGCCGTACTTCCTGAACGTTTCGTCCCACGACGCGACATGCAGCTCGTTCGAGTCGACGATCGTTCCGTCGACGTCAAAAATGACGGCGCGCAGCATTCGTCAGCTCGTCTGGCTTGACGTTCGTCGCGAGCGACCGCGCGCCGCGCGTTCCGCCTCCGCGGTGGCGGCGCGAACTTCCACCTGCCGTTTGCGCCACGATTCCTGGCGCGCCTGTGCCTGTGTGCCGGCGATCAGCCGCAGCAAAACGGTGCCGCGCCCTTCAACCTCGACGTCGTCCGTCGACGAGAACTTCTTTTGGTCCGAGAGAAAACCTTCCGCCACCGCGGTGTCGATCACGACTTCCCATTCGAGATTTTCCTGGCCCGGCAACACGAATTCGACCGGCTCGAAATGTGCGTTCAGGAGCAGCAGAAAAGTTTCGTCGCGCACCGGCTCGCCCTCGAAGTTGAGCACGTCCATCGTGTCGCCGCTGAGGAGCATCGCGAGACATCGCACAAACGGCGAGGTCCATTCCTCGTCGCTCATTTCATTGCCGCCGGGATTGAACCACATCACGTCCTTGATCTCGCTCCCGCGGATGCGCCGCCCCTGCAAAAACTTCGGCCTGCGAAAGACCGGGTGATCACGCCGCAGCGCGATCAATTTTTTCGTGAACTCGAGCTGCTGTTTCTGCTCCGCGCTGAAATCCCAGTTGAACCAGCTGATTTCGTTGTCCTGGCAATAGGCGTTGTTGTTCCCGTTTTGCGTGCGCGCGAATTCGTCACCGCCGCAAAGCATCGGCACACCCTGCGAAAGAAAAAGCGTGGTCAGCAGATTACGCCGCTGCCGCGCGCGCAGCTCGTTGATCTCCTCGTCGTCGGTCAAACCCTCGACGCCGTGATTCCACGAATGATTGTTGTTATCGCCGTCGTTGTTGTTTTCGCCGTTCGCCTCGTTGTGTTTCTCGTTGTAGCTGACGAGATCGTTCAGCGTGAAGCCGTCATGCGCGACAATAAAATTAATGCTCGCGTACGGTCGCCGTCCATCGTGCTGATACAAATCCGGACTGCCGGTTAATCGGTACGCGACCTCGCCGATGCGGCCTTCGTCACCTTTCCAGTAACTGCGCACCGCGTCGCGGTATTTGCCGTTCCATTCCGACCAGAGCACCGGGAAATTGCCGACCTGGTAGCCGCCATCGCCGACGTCCCACGGCTCCGCGATTAACTTCACCTGCGAAAGCACCGGGTCTTGCTGAATGACTTTGAAGAAGGCGTGGAATTTATTGCAGCCGGTGCCATCGCGCGCCAGCGCAGAAGCGAGATCGAAGCGGAAGCCGTCGACGTGCATCTCGCTGACCCAATAGCGCAGGCTGTCGATTACGAGCTGCAAGGTGCGTGGATGCAGCGTGTCGAGCGTGTTCCCGGTGCCGGTGTAATCCAGATAGTAACGCTGGTTGTCCGCCATCAAGCGGTAGGACGACACGTTATCGATTCCGCGGAAGCAAAGCGTCGGGCCGAGGTGATTGCCTTCCGCGGTGTGATTGTAAACGACGTCGAGAATGACTTCGATGCCGGCCGCGTGCAGAGCGCGCACCATCGACTTGAACTCGGTCACCTGTTCGCCCATCTGGCCGCTGCTCGAATACTCGCTGTGCGGCGCGAAAAACCCGATCGTTTGATAACCCCAGTAATTCGTCAGGCCTTTATCCAGCAGCGCGCGGTCGTCGATGTGATGATGAACCGGCAGCAGCTCCACCGCCGTCACGCCGAGCTCCTTCAAATACTTGATCGCCGGCTGACTCGCCATGCCTGCGTAGGTGCCGCGTAATTGCTCCGGCACATCCGGATGCAACTGCGTGAATCCCTTCACGTGCACTTCGTAGATCACCGATTCGTTCAGCGGAATCCGCGGCGATTTGTCGCCGTCCCAGTCGAACGCGGTGTCGATCACGATCGACTTCGGCATTCCCCACGCGTCGTCGCGGAAATCGCGAGAAAGGTCCTCGTTCGGCCCGCCAAGCACATAACCAAACATCTCGTCCGACCAGTTGATCTGCCCGCTGATCGCTTTCGCGTACGGATCGAGCAGCAATTTCGAGCTGTTGAACCGGAGACCACGCGTCGGATCGTACGGGCCGTAAACGCGATAACCGTACAACTGTCCCGGCCGCACATCAGGAAGGAACACGTGCCAGACTTGCTCCGTCTGCTCGGTCATCGGGATGCGGATCGTCTCGCGCGGCGCGTCGATGTCGTCGAACAGGCAAAGGTCGACCGATGTCGCCGCTGCGGAAAAGAGCGCGAAGTTGACGCCGTCACCCTGCCACGTCGCACCGAGTGGATACGGGTGGCCAAGCCATACTTTGAGCGGAGTCATGGATTGTTCCTATGCGCTACGCACCCGGGCTAGGCAACGGCCTTGCGGCTCTGGAGTTCGCACGCGCGCTCGGCGTTACAGATCGTTGAGGACGCGCAGTGCCTTCTCGGCATCACTCGGCCGCAGAATGACGAGACAGCGATCCGCCTGCGACATCGCCGACACGATGACGGACTCGATGTTGACCTGCGCCTGTGCGAGACGTGTCGCAATGACCGCGAGCATTCCGGGCTGCGCGGCACCTTCGATCATCAACACATCTGTTTTCACCGCGGTTGCTCCGACCGCGCCGAGCGCTTCCGAGCCTTTCTGCGAATCGCTCACCACCATACGGATGAGAACCTCGTCGCCGCGCGCGCCGAAGCTGCCCGCTTCTGTCGCCATGGCGTTGATTTCAACGCCGACGTCTGACAGCGCCTGACACGCACGGGCGAGCATGCCCGGGCGGTTTGGCATAAAAATCGCCAGCTGAGTTGCTACGGTAACTGAAACAGTGCTCACGGTTTATGAATGCACGCTGATTGTGTCCGTCGACACGCGAACGGCAACAGAAACTTCTGCGCGGCTCGGGATTTGCACCGGAACTGCCCGCCGGTTCCCTAAAAGCGCCGGAACCACGCGTATGGGAAAACGTCGCCAGGGCAGTCGGTCGCGTATTGCGGCGGATTCATTTCGCGGTGAGGGCGGACCGGAATTTCGCGGCCGTCAGCCCGGCCGCAGCGCTGCCGCAGATAGCGAATTAGCTCATCACAGGAGTCGAGCTGCGCGCGCGTCGGCTGATCGCGGTTGAAATCGCCGACGAGGCAAATGCCGAGCGAGATGTTGTTCAGATAATCGCTGTGCACATGACCGCCATTGATCTGGCGGCGCCAGCGATCGCCGATTTCGATCTGCCCATTGCCGGAGGAAGTGCCGTTGCCGATTACGAAATGGTAGGCGAGGCCATTTTGCATTCGGCGCACGTGGCGGTGGTAATAATCGAAGGCGCGGGCATTGCCCTGACGCGTGCCGCTGTTGTGCACGATGATGAATTTCCACCGGCCGCGCTGCACCGGCGCGCGCCGGAGCGCCTCGACCACGCTGCGGGTGAGATAACGGTAATTGGCCGTCGACTCGCGGGCGCCAAATAAACGCGCCAAAAAGCTGCGACGCGGCGGCGGTGGAGGCGGTGGCTCCAGCCCCTGATCTTGTTCCAGCCCGGATTTTTCGACGGTGATATCCGCAGGAGAAGTGCTGGCACCGCTGTTTGGCACCGCGATTGCGCGCGCGACGGAAGGTTCCGGATTCGATTCGGCCTTTGCCGGCGAGACACTCGGCTCAGCCGGTTGGCGGGATGCGCTGGGCTTTGGCGACTCCTGTTCCTCGTCGCTCTTTTTTGTGCTGCTGCGGGATTTTTTTGAAGGCGTCGGCGACTTCTTCGAGTGCTTGGATTTCGAAGGCGTGGATTTCTTGTTGGGCGCCGGCGTTTCGTCTTCGTCCTCGTCTCGCGCGACGGTTTTGCGTTTGGCCGCAGGACTTTTCTTCGGCGTCGCGGTTGCCGTCGCTTTTTTTGTCTTTGGCTTCGCGGATTTGGGCTTCGGCGTCGGCGTTTCGTCGTCGGAAGAATCGGCGGTCGTTTTCTCGGTCGCGACGAGGAACGGCTGAAGTTTTACGTTCTCGCTTGGAGAGGACTGCGCCTGCAGAACGGTTCGGGCAACAATGGCGAAGACGAACGTAGTGAACCCCACCGCTATGGCCGGCGCAATCGAGCGGCGAAAGCGGCGCGGCGTGCTCAAGCTGGCTGTGGTGTGGCAGCGGCGACGGCGGTGCTCCTGCGCTCGCGCTCACGACGCAAAATCGCGTTTAGTTTTCCGCCGACCAGCAACAGCAAACAGGTCAGATACATCCAGGTCAGCAGCACGATGATCGATGCGAGCGCGAGGTAAGTCGGGTTGTAGCGATCGTATTTCGCCACGTAGAGCTGGAACAGCTTCGTCAATCCAATCCAGCCGAGGGAGAAGAAAATCGCGCCGGGCAGCGCCTGCCGGACGGTCAGGTAGTTCTCCGGCGTTATCAGGTAGAGAGCGAGGGCGAACCCGATCAGGACGATCGCGGTGAGCACGGGGCTCAAAAACGAAACCCATTCCTGGAGCGGGAAATTGAGCTGCAGATTGACCTCCGCGATGCCGGCCAGCGTTTCGCCGAACACCATCGCGTTGAAGCAAAACAGGATCGTGATGCCGAACCAGAAAAGGAGAAAAAACGAGATCACGTACTTCGACCACCAGTTGCGATCTTCGACGACGCCATGCGTCCGGCTAAGTGCGTGCGAAATGGTCGAGATGAAAAGCGTCCCGAGATAAATCCCGAGCACGATGCCGATATTGGCCAGCATGCCGCTGCTGCCGGTTACGACGACGCTGGCTGCCTGCGTATCCAGGATATCCTGCACTTTCGGGTCCGGCGGCAGGAAATTTTTCAAGATCGTGAACATCTGGTGCAGCTTCGCGGGATCAGTTCCAAAGAGACCGAGCAGGTGCCAGAGAAAGAGCAGCCCAGGCGCGAGCGTGAAAAGAAACTGATACGCCATCTGCGCTGCCAGACCGGTGGTGTTGTCCGTCGCAAGTTCCCAGAGCAGACGCCGGAGAACGCGGCCGACGAATGCGATGGCTCTCATCAGCGGCGAGACTTTACTTTGACCGCCATAAATATCCATTAAACTCTCCGGCGGCGGCATCGTAGCGCGGTCGGCCTAACGAGTTGAAACGAATCCTGATCCTGACCGCCGGGTTTGGCGAAGGACACAACAGCGCGGCCCGCGGCATTCGCGATGGGCTCGCGCAAGTTGCTCCCGACGCGCAAGTCGAGCTCCGCGACCTCTTCGCCGACACCTACGGCATCGCAAACGAATGGGCGCGCATCGCCTACCTCGGGCTGATCGATCGCGCGCCGGCCGCGTGGGGATTC
>CADDYX010000125.1 GCA_902810735.1 Verrucomicrobiota bacterium
TATCAGATTGCGACGGTGGAGTTCTCGCCTTCTTTCGAAATCGCGGCGTTGGTGCTGAATTCGACATCGCGTCAGGTATCGGTCCAACTGCCCGGCTCAACCCAAACGCCTGTCGAGGGCGCGCCAGTGTTCGACATTTCGAACGTGCAACTCGGCGGTGGTGGCGAAATCACCGTGATGCAGCTAACCGCGCCCGGTGCCGGAGCCGCCGCACCGCGACCAGCGTAACACGTCGCAAAGTTCTGTTTGGTGCACGAGGAGGCCTGAGCCTCCTCGTGTTGCGTACACGTAAGGCGGGTCAGCGACGGCGCGCTCCAGAGGGCGCAAACGCGGAGCGATTGAGTGACTTCAATTGTTTCGGCAGGAACTCGCCGTCGCGGCGCACCAGCTTGCCGTCGAAATAAATCTCACCGCCGCCGTATTCGGGCCGCTGAATGCAGACCATGTCCCAATGCACCTGGCTGCGGTTGCCGTTGTCAGCTTCTTCGTAAGCCTGACCGGGTGTGAAGTGGAACGAGCCGGCAATCTTCTCGTCGAACAGAATGTCGCGCATCGGCTCGAGCACGTACGGATTGAAGCCTAACGAGAACTCGCCGATATAGCGCGCGCCGGCATCCGAATCGAGAATCTCGTTCAGCTTATCCGTTTGATTGCTCGTCGCGTTGACGATTTTGCCGTCACGAAACTCGAGCCGGATGCTGTCGAACGACGTTCCTTGGTAAATAGTGGGCGCGTTAAAGGTGACGTGCCCCTGCACCGAGTCCTTCACCGGGCAGCTGAAGACTTCGCCATCCGGAATGTTGCGGTCACCGCCGCAAACGATTGCAGAGATGCCCTTGATGCTGAAACGCAAATCGGTCCCAGGCCCCTTGATCTCGACGCGTTCTGTTTTCTCCATCAGCGCCTTGAGCGCTTTCATTCCCGGCAGAAGCTTGCGGTAGTCGAGCGTACAGACGTCGAAGTAAAAGTTCTCGAACGCTTCCGTGCTCATGCCGGCCTGTTGCGCCATCGATGCGGTCGGCCAGCGAAGCACAACCCATTTCGTTTTCTTGACGCGCTGATCGGTAACCGGGCGCATCTTTTTCGCGAGCAGCTTCATCTGCTCGGGCGGCACGTCCGACATCTCGGTAATGTTGTGGCTCCCGCGGACAGCAATGTACGCGTTCATCCGCTTCATCCGCGCAAGCTCGTGAATCGCGGTGAGATTTAGCTGCCGCTCCGAGGCTTCCAGCGCAAGCTCCCGGCTGACTCGCGCGTGTTGCAATTGGACGAATGGAATCGCGCCGACCGCTCGCGCCGCACGAAGCAATGCAATCGCAATTTCGTCCGGCGCGTCGAACACCTCGATCAGCACGGTTTCGTTGCGCTTTAGTCGTGTCGAATATTCCACGAGAAGTTTAGCCAGCTTGTCGAAACGCGGGTCGGACATGGCCTAACGATTCCATCCCGACTCCTCGACGCAACTCGCGAAGGTTAACTTCTGCTACGCGACGGCCGACAGCTTGGCAGCGAATGCGCCGTCGATGTGATCGCGAAATGGCAGTCGCCTGACCTGCTCTACGAGCCGCAGCCGAGGCAGCGCGGCAAGGATTTGCGCAACGACCTGCTCGTTCTCCTCTGGCTCGACGCTGCACGTGCTGTAGACGAATGTTCCGCCGGGTTTCAGCAACGAGAGGACGGCACGCGCGATTGCGACCTGCTGATCTTGCATCCGCAGGAAATCGTCGGGCTTGAGGCGCCAGCGGACATCCACGCGTCGGCGCATCACGCCGGTGTTGCTGCACGGTGTGTCGAGAAGAATTCGGTCAAACGGCGTGGCTACGCTCTTGGGCGCGCCGGTTTGCGCGGCCAGCCAATCGTGTTCGATGACATCGGCGTTCGTGACACCGAGCCGCGCAAAATTTTCCCGGATTAGCGCCACGCGCGCTGCGTTGCGGTCGACCGCAACCACACGACCGGTGTTCTGCATCAGCTCAGCGAGGTAGCTGCTTTTGCCTCCGGGCGCGGCACAAGCGTCCAACACGTGGTCGCCCTGTTGTGGCGCTAACAGCTCGCACGCCAGCATGGTACTCGGGTCCTGCATGTAACAATGGCCGGCGGCGAGCGCGTCGCGCGGTACTTTGGCGAAGCGGAAAACGTTGCGGGCATCGGCGAATTGCTCGCCCGTTCCGTAGCGATCGCGAAAATCGGCAACGGAGATCTGCAATTGATTGACACGCGCATACGTTGGCGGCGGCTGATTATTCCACGCGCACAGTTGCTCGGTGTTCTCGCTGCCGAAGTGCGCCGTCCAGCGCGTGACGAGAAAATCGGGATGCGAGGTTCGAATCGAAACAGGCGCTGCGTTCGCGGCGGCAACCAGGTTGGCGCGCTGCCGCTGAGCTTCGCGCAGGATCGCATTCACGATGCTGCGAGTCCGCTTCGTCGAAAGCGCAACGGTTTCGTTCACTGCCGCGTGCTCCGGTATTTGCAAAATCAGCAGCTGGTAAAGCCCGAGCCGCAGGAGGTCACATGTCGCGTGATCAACTCGTGGCCGTCGCAAATGCGCTATCCAAAAATCAAGCAGCCGCAGATTGCGGAGAACACCGAGCAGCAGCTCGGTTGCGAATGCGCGATCAGAGGGCACCAGGTCGCAGCTCGCCAGCAAGTCGTGCAAAACCGCGTCGGCGAACTGTTCCGATTTGCGCCACTCGTGCAGCGCGCGCAGAGCCAGCTGCCTGGCGGAGAGCGGCACGTCAGCTACCGCGGCGCGACAGCCTTGCGACCGATCGAGTGGTAGTGGAATCCGACGTTCGCCATCGTGCCCGGGTCGAAAAGATTGCGGCCGTCGAAGACAATTGGCGTCGCCATCCGCTCTTTGACGAGTCCGAGGTCGACGTTCGCAAATTCGTCCCACTCGGTCGCAATAACGAGCGCCTCGGCGCCTTCCACAGCTTCCAATGCGGACCCGACGAGTTTCGCGTCGGCAATCGCGGAGACCTCCCGCGCGCGCTCCATTCCCTTCGGATCGTAGGCAGTGACATGAGCGCCTTCGCGCAGCATATCGCTGATCAGATCAATCGCGACCGAACAGCGGATGTCGTCTGTGTCGGGCTTGAACGCCAGGCCCCACACCGCGATGCGTTTTTCGCGCAGCACCCAGAGCGTGTCGCGAATCGCTTTCAGGAAGCGCTCGCGCTGACCGGCATTAATTCGCTGCACTTCCTTGAGGAGGTTAAACGGCACGCCGAGCTGTTCGCTGATGGTGATGAAGGCAGCGATGTCCTTTGGGAAACAGGATCCGCCGTAGCCGATTCCCGCGTTCAGAAAGTTGCGCCCGATCCGGCGATCCATGCCGATGCCATCGGCCACTTTCTCCACGTCGGCACCGCTGGCCTCGCAGATCGAGGCGACCGCATTGATATACGAGATCTTCAGCGCGAGGAATGAATTGGCAGCGTGCTTGATCAGCTCGGCACTGTTGATGTCGGTTACGAGAATCGGCGCCATAAACGGCTCGTAGACCTTCTTCATCAGGTCGATCGCGCGCTCGCCCTGCGCACCGATAACGATCCGGTCCGGATTCATCAGATCGGTGACGGCGCATCCTTCGCGGAGGAATTCGGGATTGCTGACGACATCGAAGCTTGCTCCGTGCCGGTTATAGCGTTTGATCGACTCGGCGACTTTTTCGCCCGTCTTTACCGGCACGGTGCTCTTGTCGACGATGACGCGGTAATCTGTCAGCACGCCGGCGATCTCGCGGGCTACTTTCTCGATGAAGCTGAGGTCGACGCTACCATCAGGCTGCTGCGGGGTCGGGACCGCAATGAACACGATCTGCGAGTTTGCGACGCCGTCTTCGATGCTGCCGGTAAAGCGCAGCCTTCGCGCGGAAACGTTTCGATGGATGACCTCCTCGAGACCGGGCTCGTAAATCGGCACCTTGCCTGCGCGGAGCGACTCGATCTTGCGCGAGTCGTTGTCGACGCAGATCACGTTGTGCCCGACGTCGGCAAAACAAGCGCCGGTGACCAGGCCTACGTAACCAGAGCCGACGATAGAAATATCCATGGGAGTAAGTTGCAGTGGGGGAATCAGCAGCGGCGCGTGAAGAAAGAGGCAAACCGCCGCGATTGCAACCGCCGCGGCGCTATTGGTCTTCGCCGGCGCCCTGCGGATCGAAATTCAGGTCGAAGCTGAACTTCGGCAGAGCTTTCAATGTGAAGGTAAGCAGAACGCCATACTCCTTCACGCCCGCATTGTCGCGAATCACGGCGCCGACGGACGCGACCCAGCTCGTCAGGTCGCGATAAACCGCGTAGCGCTGCTGCTCGAGAACGCCGGTCGCGGCCTCGTATTGCTCAGACACGCCTACGCCCCAGTTGTCGTTCACGCGATAATAGCCGCCGAATTGGTAGAGGCTGCTGTTACCGAAGAACGGATTCTCGTTGAGGTAGCGATGGCCGAGACTGACGGAGAGGCTGCGCATCGGTTGAAGATTGATGCCGGTATTCACTTCGGTGAAACCTTTGTCGAACATCGGCACCTGTGAGCTGATGGCGAGCGACGCCCACGGCAGCGGTGAGAAGCTGAAGCGGTTGAACAGATTTGAGTAGGGCGTCCTGTCGAACGGGTCGTCGAAGTTGATGTCGACGAACGTTTCGAGCTCCATCCAGTTGATTGTTACGTCATCCCGCCGCGTCTGCAGCCGGTTGCGAACCCCGACGCGCCAGATCGTCCAGTTATCGATCGAGTCGATCGCGGTGAACTGCGGAAAGTCGATCGGCGGCAGCTGAGTCGTCGGCTGGTAGCGGTCGAATTGGAAAATATCTGCCGGATTATCGTCCGTAGACGCGACGTAGGAGAAATTCGTGAACGGCTGAATGATGTGCCGCAAGCCATCGAGTCCGATCGCGCGGCTCTGCACGTTTTCCCATTCGCGCGACACTTTGAACGATGCTTCCACGCCCGTGTTGAAGACGCCGCGGAACTTATCGCCGCCGTCCACGATCGGCGCAGTTGGCAGGATCTGGAGAAACTCGGGGATGAACGGGTTGTCGATCGGCAGGAATACGGTGCTGCCGAGATCGCGGGTTTCGCTGTAATAGGTGCCGCGCACGCCGACACGTGGAACGACGGAGAGCCAGCCGAAATACGTATTCGGGAAGGTGAATTGGTGGAACGAATCGAGCCGCCACGCGCCGTAGTTCTTTAGGCCGCTATCGTCGGGATACTGGAGCCGGAGATTCGCCGCGCCGGTTTCGCCTTCGTAAAAGATCGGGCCGCCAAAGAGCGCATGCCGCTTCACGTCGAGGGTGACGTCCGGTATGCGCTCCGTCGAGGTGAAGAAATCGTTGGCCTGAAAACGACTCATCGCTGTCAGCGTGTAGAACGGGCTCGTCTTGACCACCGCGAAGACGTTGTCCGGCTGAGGGTCGACCCGGAATTCGCTCTGGAAGAAATCCTCCAGCACGTACGGATCGCTGAGCTTCGTCATGTCAGCGATGGCGTAGACGTCACCGCTGATGATCGTGCGGTCCTGCAGCGAAAAACGGTAGCGGCCCTCGCCGATGTCTCCGCGCGGAATTGTTGTGCGGTTGATCAGCGGATTTTGGTCCTGAATAAAGTAGGTGCGGATCCGCGCCATGCTCTTGTCGTCTTTGCCGTAGCGAATATCGTTGTCGAAGCCGATGGCAGGTCCTCGCCGCGCGCGGTAATCCAGACGGACCGTGCTCTTGATGTTGTCGGTGAGCGGGAAGGTGATGTGCCCGAGCAGCGATGGACCCCAGGAGCTCAGATATGCCGGCGCGATCAGGAAGCTGAATTCATCGTCGAGCGACTGGTAAAGATACGGGAACCAGAAGACCGGTACGTCGCCGATGTAAAACGTGACGTTCTGGAAGATCACCCGGTCCTTCTCATAAACGCGGACGGTGTGTGCCCGCAGGTGGAAATCCGGGTGCGCAGAATCGTGAGTCGTAAGGGTGCCGTTTTTCACCCTGAATGCGCCCTCGGAAATTGTCGCGACGTCGGAGCCGCTGACGAAGAATTCATCCTGCCGTGTCCGCATGGACGTGGCTTTGATCTCCTTCGTCTCGACATTGTACATCGCGTGCTCGCCGATGTAGAGATTGACCGCGCGATAAATGCGGACGTGGCCGTCCACGCGCACTTCGTGCGTCTCGGGACTGTACTCCGCCGAATCGGCGTAGATATCGGTGTCGCCGATGTGAATTGCGACGTTGTCGCGGGCGGTGGCAACGCCGTTCACATAGTTAGTTTCGCCGCTGGCGCTAATTTCAACCGGCAAGCCTTTGAGCGAGACGGGCTCGGTTTCCGCGGCGGTGGCTACCCGCGCGAGCAGGACTGTTAGAAACAGAATGACCAGCTTGCGCATCGCGGGATGCCGAAGGTAACGAGCGGCGGCCCGGTTGCAAAGGCAAAAGCCCGGTGAGAACGCCGGTAGCGGGCGCAAAAGCGTCAGGTTTTCACCAAGGCGGCTCCGGCAACCTGCTGGTTCATGCCGCATGCGGAAATTACGGCGCGTTGCAAGCTGGTCTGGCGGCTGTTGCCGAAACCCGGCGGTGCATTCAGCAATGGCGGCAAGGTGTCGGTGCGCAGTGCTTCCGCGGCGCAGATTAGCTGCCACATCCCGGCGGCGCCCACGCTTTCGCCAAGGGCCGGTTTCGGCGAGTAAACAACAGCGGAGTCGCATCGCGCCGCCAGCGCCTCGCGCTCCGCTTTATCGACAAACGTGCCGTTCGCGCTCGCTACGACAACGTCCACCGCGTCGGTGCACAACTGCGCAAGCACCGCCGCCACAGCCGCCGGCGCTTCTCGCTGCGTGCGGAAATTTGTGCCCGCGGTGACCTGCTCAATCACGATTTCGCCCTCGCGAGCCAGGAGCACCGCGCCCGCGCCCTCGCTCAGTATCATTCCGCGCGGCGGTTCTCGGAATGGCTCGATCGGCGGCGCCTCGCGCAGCAGACGCCATTTGCGGTACGCGTCGCACAACAGCCAGTCGGCCTCCTCTGCGCCGACCACGAGACAGTAATCGATTGATGGATTCTGCATCAGGTCGACGGCCATGTGGATCGCGAGCAGCGACACCGCGCCGTCGCCGACGAGCGTATAGCTCGAGCCGGTGATGCCGAGAATTGCCGCCAGGTGACTGGCCGGCGCGTTAAATACCGTCTCCGGAAACAACATCGGACTCGCCGCCTGCGGCCCGGATTGGACCACGTCATGATAAAAGCGTTTGGTGTAAATGACGCCGCCGTTCGAGATGGCGAAAATCAACGCGGTTCGCTCCGCGAGCTCCGGCGTGATGGTCAAACCCGCATCGCTGAGCGCGTGGAGACCGGCGACGGCGGCGAAACGCGAGATCGCGCTCGAACGACGAAGGCGTGGATGCGTCGGTGCATCGGCAAGAGCGTCAGTCGGAACGCGGTAGACCGGATACGTCGCGCGGCTCACCTCCGACTCGAGTGTTTCCGCAACCGCGCTCTCTCCGGCGAGAAGACGTTTCCAAACCGCAGCGATGCCGTTGCCGAGTGGCGTCACCCACCCGCGGCCGGCGATAGCCAGCCTCATGCCGCCTGCAACACGAGCGACGCGTTTGTGCCGCCGAAACCGAACGAATTGGACAGCACCGTGCGCACCCTCGCGGCTGCGGCGACGTTTGCGACGATATTGATGTCGATATCTGGGTCGCCGCGTTCGAAGTTGATGTTCGGCGGCAGAAACTGTTCGCGCAGCGCGATGAGACTGATCACTGCCTCGATCGCACCGGCCGCGCCTAACGAGTGACCCATCATCGCTTTCGTCGAGCTGACCGGCGTTGCATCGAACAACTCCGCGATCGCTCTTCCTTCCGCGGCGTCGTTGAAGGCGGTCGCCGTGCCGTGTGCGTTGATGTAGTCGATCTCCGCGGGCGAATGACGAGCATCGTCGAGCGCGCGGCGCATCGCGCGGGCCGCACCATCGCCGTTCGGGTTCGGCTGCGTCAGGTGGTAGTTATCGGTCGAAATTCCGTAGCCGACGATTTCGCCAAGAATTTCGGCGCCGCGAGCTCGCGCGGTCTCGAGGTTTTCCAGGGCAAGAACAGCTGCGCCCTCTCCGAGTACCATGCCGCTGCGCGTGCGATCGAATGGCCGACACTTTTCCGCCGTGGCCGCCTGTAGCGAATCAAATCCGATGAAGACGAGCTCCGAGAGCGCGTCGTAGCCGCCGGTCAGCACGCGTTGGTAGCGGCCCGATCGAACACACTGGAACGCATGTCCGATCGCATTGGTGCCAGATGCGCAGGCGTTCGCAATTACCTGGCACGGAGCTGTGATTCCGAACGCCTCCTGCGCGTCGGCGACTGCTTTTTGCGGCAGGTAATTCGCGATGCGTGACGGCAAACGCGACCCGCTGCCATGGCCACAGATCGCGCGATAGTATTGTTCGCCAAAGGTCATGCCGCCGCTCGTCGTGCCAACGACCGTAAGCTCTGGCGAAAACGCGGCAGCGCCGGCCAGCGCTTCTTCCAGCGCGGCGATCATCATCAGCGCCGCGCGGTGCAGCCGCTCTGGGTGTTGGCTTCGCTCCGCAGCCCGAAACAGACGTTGATCCGACACCTGACCGGCTGTTTTGCACCGGCAGTTTTCGACCGCAAACCGCTCGACCGGCGCGATACAATCTCGCGCCTGACGCAACGCCTCAGCCGTTTCGCCCAAGCCGAAACCAAGCGGGCTAACAACCCCTGCGCCGACGATCGCCACGCGAGCGGGTTTGGCTAAAAATTCACTCGGCATTTGGCAACGGCTGGATCCCCGGATTCCGTTTGCTTTCCGCAGATCGCGCCCTTACTAATCAGCCGAAAGCGGAAACGGAAGCTCGGGAAGTTGGTGGATTGTCAGTTGAGTTTATTCAGTGGCGATTTGAAACCCGATAAGCGGGAACAGTGACCAAGCGGCGTTTTCCAGAATAAACTCAGATGGGCACCAAATTATACGTAGGAAATCTTTCCTTCAACACGACCGAGACTGACCTCCAGGACCTCTTCGCGCAAGCCGGGCCGGTGCAGGACGTCACGCTGATGCAGGACAAGTTCACCGGCAAATCGCGCGGCTTTGCCTTCGTCACAATGAC
>CADDYX010000126.1 GCA_902810735.1 Verrucomicrobiota bacterium
GTCTTTTTCGGGCTGCCGGGGTTGTTCATTGGTCCGATCGCGGGCGTCATCGTGTTCGAATTCATCCGCCACCGGCGGTTGATCGCGGCGGGCAAGGCAGGCTGGGGCACGCTGCTCGGAACGATCGCGGGCATGCTGGTAAAGTTGGCTCTCGCGCTCGCGATGATCGTCATTTTCCTGATGAACGCGCCGCCACCGATCTGATGTCCGGCAAAATACCACTTGCACGCCGAATCACTTTGTAATACAAAGCCAACGTGACGGACGCAGATCGAGCTGAAGAACATCTCCGCATCATCCGTTCGCTGATGGAGCGCTCAACACTTTATCGCGCGATCTCAGCGCCCACTGCGCTCGTAGGTGCTCTGTGCTCGCTCCTGGTCGCCGGGTGGATGCTGTCACGCACCGGCTTCCTCGGCGCCGCCGAACCAGTCCCGCTGACGACACGGGACTTCATCTTTCCATGGTTGATCGCGCTGATCGTTACGGCCTCGGCGAACACTTTCTTCCTCTGGCGTGAAGCGCGTCGCGATCAGCGCGCATTTTTTTCCGCACAGCTCCGGGTTGCAATCCGCTCGCTCCTGCCAGCGGTGCTGGTCGCCGCAGCCATTACATGGATCAGCTGGCGCAATCCTTTTGATCCTGAGACGCCGGTGATTCTTGCGCTCTCGTGGATTGCTGGTTACGGCCTGGCGTTGCTTGCGACGATGAATTTCGCGCCGCGATCGCTTGCCATCCTTGGATGGAGCTTTGTCATCACGGCGGTGATCTGGCTGCTGATCATGTCAGCGCCAACTCTCCCGACGATTGAAGCGTTGCATGGTCAGACCGGCGGGAATGTCGCGATGGGGATCACGTTCGGCTTCTATCACCTTATTTACGCGATCGCGACCTGGCGACGCGCCGCGGGCGGCAAAGCGCAGGCAATCGAATGAGCGATGCCCGATTTCGACAAGCTCGACAAAGCGATTCACGAGAAAGGGCGGCTCGCGATCATGACGCTGCTAGCCGCGCGCCGCTCGTGGAGTTTTCAGGATCTCAAAACCGAGCTGAGCATGAGCGACGGGAACCTTGTCAGTCATCTGCGGACGCTGCATCGCGCCGGCTTTGTCGCTTACACGAAGGAGATGCTCGACCGGCCGCAAACGACCTACGCGTTGACGCGCAAAGGCAGAGCGGCGTTCAGCGATTACCTGCATGTGCTCGAGCAGATCGTCAAAGCGGGGAAGGGATGAAAAATTTTTGGTCGGTAGCTTTGCATTACAAAGTTGAGTGAAGATTATCGTCGCTGAACATTTCGGGATGTGTTTCGGCGTTCGTGATGCGATCGCAAAGGCGGAACGTCTCGCAAGCGAACGACCGCTCACCATTCTCGGCGAGCTCGTCCATAATCCGGTTGTTCGGGAACGGCTGCGGGCCGCCGGCGTCGAAGAGGACCGCACCGGCTCGTCGGTAGCTGCGGGAGCGCGGGCGATGATCACGGCGCACGGCGCGTCCGATCGACGGCACGCAGCGCTACAGGCGAGCGGCGTTATCGCCTCTGATGCAACCTGCCCGCTCGTTCGCCGCGCACATCAACAGCTGAAGGCGCTCGTCGCTGCCGGTTATTTCCCGGTTGTCATCGGTAAACGCGGTCACGTTGAAGTTATCGGACTGACGGAGGATTTTCCTGTTGCCGCCGTCGTCGAGTCACTGGCGGATATCGGTTCGCTGCCGCCGCAGTCAAAATACGGCGTCATCTCGCAAACAACGCAGCCACTCGACCGCGTCCGCGAAATTGTGGCGGCAATCAAGCAAAGTCATGCGGATGCTGAAGTGCGTTTTGTCGACACGGTTTGCCAGCCGACAAAAGATCGGCAGCGCGCGCTGCGATCGGTGCTCGCGGTCGCAGACACGGTGGTGGTGGTTGGCGGCCGCAACAGCAACAATACCCTTCAGCTCGTTGCGGCGTGTCATGCCGCTGGTCGCCGCGCGGTCCACGTCGAGCGCGCGGAAGAGCTGAGCGCGGCGTCGTTCGCCGACGCGCAGATCGTTGGCGTGACAGCAGGGACTTCGACTTTGCCGGACACGGTCGCTTCCGTCGTCGCGCGGCTTGAACAATTCGCGCGCATCGCGCCGCCAAACCAACAGCAGAAAACACCCGCATCATGAACTCACTCCAGTGGCTCCATTATTTCGAGCAGAACCGTCTCAATCGCGCTGAGCCGCCGTGGCATATTGCCTCGCCGCTTGAGTCTCAGCAGCGCGCGGGCCTCGCGCGTTCTCTTTCGCATTTCCAACTCGGCGAGAGCGGCGAGGGCCGCTTTCTGCTCGAACAGGCGCGCCGCCAGGCCGCTGATGACCCGGCATATCCAGAGACGCTCGCGCTCTTTATTGAGGAGGAAAAGGAACATGCGCGTTTGCTCGAACAGCTCGTCCGGCGATTCGGCGGCGTGCTGACAGAGAAGCACTGGACGCATTCGCTTTTTCGCCTGATGCGACGCGCACTCGGCTTGAATTTCGAGATCCAGGTGCTCGTCATCGCCGAGCTGGTCGGCACCGCGTATTACCGGCTGCTCGCATTGCGCACGCGCGATCCTGTTCTCGAATCAGTCTGCGCGCTGGTGTTGCGCGACGAGGCGAAACATATCGCATTTCACGTGGATTGGTTGCGTGCCGTGCAGTCGCGCTGGCTCCCGGCGGAATCGGCGGCGTGGAGCCTGCAATTCCAGCTGCTCTTCACCGCGGCCGCCAACGTCGCGTGGATCGACCACCGGGCCGCGCTTCACGTCAGCGGCGCAAACAAGCGAGAGTTCTTTCGCGAAGCACGCCGGGAATGCATCAGCTTTTTACATTCGCTTCTTGTGCCGCCAGCGCTGCAGCTGGCGATTGAATCCGCCGTTGCCGCGCGTTGATTTTGCTCGCCTAACGACTAGAGTGTCCGCCGATGGCAGATGATCGCTGGCGTGCGGCAACGCGCGTCAGAGGAAAGTCCGAACACCATACGGCGGCATGCCGCGTAGAAAACGCGGGCGGCGTTCGCGTAAGCGGAGGCCGACGGAAAGTGTCACAGAAAATAAACCGTCCTGCCTCAGAGGCGGGACAAGGGTGAAAAGGCGAGGTAAGAGCTCACCGCTCGCGGAGTGATTCGCGAGGCACGAAAAACCCCATGCGGTGCAAGACAAAACAGAGGGAGAGCAGCCGGCTCGCTGATCCTCGGGTATCGTCGCATCACGGTCCCGCGTTTGCGGGGATCGGGCGTCGCGCCGTTGCGGCGGGATGAGATAAATGGTCATCGTCCGGAGCAATCCGGATACAGAATTCGGCTTACCGCCATCACACAGGGAGGGCGCTTCGGAAACGAGGCGCCTTCGCTTTGTTGCCGATCAGGCGCCGATCTTCTCGAGCTTCGCGAGTTGTGCCCGAGCTTCGCGCAATTCGGCGCTCTGAAAGCGTAGCGCTTCTTCCAACGCGGCTCGCTGGTTATCGAGCTGCAACTGGAGCTGCCGCATCTGCAGCAGGTTTCCAATTCGCAGCAGCATTTCGAGGCGATCAAATGGCTTCAGCAGAAAATCGGTCGCACCGGCACGGAGCGCATGCCGCCGTGTCGCCTCATTTGAGTCGCCGGTGAAAATGATGACCGGCACCGAGTCATCAACGCTCTCGCGCAAGCTGGTCAGAATTTCAAAGCCGTCGCAATGGGGCATCATGAGGTCGAGCAGGATCAGATCGGGCTCGAATTCGTCGCAGGCAGCGAGCGCCTGGCGCGGATCGCTCACGCAACGCACTCGCGTGTAGCCGCTGTCGGTCAGCATCGCTTCAAGCACCTCGACATTGAGCGCCTCGTCGTCGATGACGAGCACCTTCATTTTCGGGTGGCGCGCAAAGTCGCCATCAAAACGGTTTTCGTTCGTGTGAGCGGGCGGCGGGGATGCGGTGTTGGACATTGTAAGAGTAATAAATAACCACTGTTTTTAGAGCAAAGTTCGTTCCACTCAGCGCGAGAACGCCAGCCTCCGTGCTCTACCGCTGCTGACTGCGTTCGCGCTCGTCGCGAACGTTATTCCGCCGTCCAGGACGGGCGTTTAGCAACTTCGCGTTGCGTTTAAGCCGCGGATCGCGCGAGCTGTTCCTGCGCGCTGCGAAGTTCTTCGGTGCGCGTGCGAACAGCGTCTTCGTACGCGGCGCGCTGATTGTCGACTTGCCGGTGGAGCCGGCGCATCTCGAGCAGGTTGCCGATTCGCAAGAGCACCTCGAGCTGGTCGAATGGCTTGAGCAGGAAATCGGTCGCGCCGGCCCGCAACGCCCTTCGCTTTGTCTCTTCGGTCGCGTCGGCGGTCAGCACGATAACCGGCACAAAGTCGTCATGTTGGCGAGCCCGAAGCGCCTCCAGCACGGCAAAGCCGTCTACGTTCGGCATCATCAAGTCGAGAAGAATGAGATCGGGTGCGAATTCGGTGCAGACCTGGATGGCCTGGCGCGAGTCGGTCAGCGACTTGACTCGGCTGTAGCCACTCTCCGCCAGCATGTCTTCGAGGAGCGCGACGTTCACCGGCTCGTCATCGACGACCAGCAGCTTCATTTTTGGCAGCTGCGCGAACTCGGATGCAGCGAATTGGTTAGGATTCATGATTGGCAGTTAGGCGGCCGCGACCGTGGGCGCGGTGGTTTCTTCCAACGCGCGGGCGAACTCGACCAGATCAATTGGCTTCGTGAGATAGCGTTGCGCGCCAGCCTCGATCAGCCGGTTGATTTGCCGTCTGGTCGCGTCAGCGCTGATGACGATAACGGGAATGTCTCGCGTTGCAGCGTCGGAGCGCAGCCGGGCGAGGACCTCCCAGCCCGGCATGTCCGGCAAATGCAGATCGAGCAGGATCACAGCGGGCGAGTGCTGGCGCGCGAGGTCGAGTCCGACGCGGCCCTGCATCGCGGTTAGAAGCTCGATATCGGGATAATCGGCGAGCACCTGCTCCATCAGCGTCAAATTCGAGAGGTTATCCTCGATGTAGAGCATGGTGCGGCGGTTATCGTTCAACGCATTCATCGGCAGCGCAGCTTTGCCGTCCTGAGCTCGAATTCGTGCCAGCGGCGACTCGCAATACGGCAGCTCGATCCAGAACGTGCTTCCGCCTTCGCTCCGATTCTGCGCTCCGATTTGGCCGTTCATCGCCTGCACCAGCCGCTGCGACAGCGCCAATCCCAGTCCAGTGCCTTCCACCGCCGAGTGCTCCGCGCCTAAACGGTCGAATGGGGTGAACAACCGCTCCAGCTTATCCGCCGGTATGCCGGCGCCGCTGTCATGAACCTCGAGCCGTACGCGATCGTGTGTGCGCAGGGCGTTGAGCGTGATCGCTCCGCCGATCGGCGTGTACTTAACGCCGTTACTTAGGAGATTAATCATCACCTGCATCAAGCGTTGCTGGTCGGCGACGACGTAGCAGCCGTCCTCCGCAATGCCGTCGGTGGCGATGGCAATCCGACGTTCGGTCGCCAGCGGCCGAATGAGATCGACAGCTTCCGCCACCGCGTCGCGCACGCACACCGGCTCAAGCGAGACTTGGAAATTACCGGCATCGATCCGGCTGATGTCCAGGACCTCGTTGATCAAGTTGAGCAGATGCCGGCCCGCCTTCAGGATGTGCCCAACGCGCGCGTTTTGCGCTTCGTTACCGTTCTGGCGCTGGAGCAATTGACCGAAACCGAGGATCGCGTTCAGCGGCGTGCGCAGCTCATGGCTCATGCGGGAGAGGAATTCGCTTTTCGCGTGGTTTGCACGATCGGCTTCTTCCTTCGCGTCGAGCAATGCCTGTTCCGTCCGGCGACGCTCCGAAATATCGTCGACCATGATCAGGAAATGGCGCGGCGCGCCGTGTGAATCTCGAACGAGACAGCCTGTCTTGCGGGCCCAAACGATCTCGCGATCCTTTCGGACGTAACGCTTCTCGATCACGTTGCGCGCGGTGCCGTCGAGCATCTCCGAGACCAGCGCCTTGCTCGGACTCACGTCCTCGGGATGGGTAATGTCGAGCGGCGTGCGCGCGGTCAGCTCTTCTTCCGAATAGCCGACCATTTTGCACAATGTGGTGTTTGCCTGGTGGAATCGTTCGTCGAGACCGACGACCGCCATTCCGATTGGCGCCTCCTCGAATAGCTGGCGGAAATTTCTTTCGTTCGCCTCCAATGCGGCGGTGCGAGTCGCGATCGAACGCATCTCGCGAATGCTGCGCAGGCAGGAGATCACGAGGAAAATGTCCTCGAAGAGCACCCAGCCGGCGTGTTCCATCGAACGCCATGGGCTGGCGGCGAGCACGCCGTAGACGGAGTAAGGCCAGTAAATGCCGCGCAGAAAATGGTCGAGCGCGACAATGAGCGTTGCCGGAATCAGCACTCGCCAGTCGCGGTAGAACGACAGAATGACAAGGGAGCCGAAGATGTGGAAATGCGTCTCGATGCGTCCACCCGTCAGGCTGATCAGCAGCGCCGACATCAGGGTTTGCGCGACGGCGATGACATGCCGGGTGATCGCTGCGCCCGGGCAGACACGCGTGAGCCAGATCGGGAAGATGGAGATCGCCGCGCCGACGAAAATGGCGCTCCAGACGTGAATATGAATTTGCGCCGTCTGGCCTTCCCACGTTCGAGGCGAGATCAGCAGCGCGATCAGGATCCCGGCGATCCATTGGAACAGCATCAGCCTCGCGAACAGCTGGTCGGTGTTCCGGTAAATTTCTTCGCGGTGTTGCTGGAACAGTTCTTCCGCGCGTGCGGCCGATAATGCGTCGTCGCTCCGATTCATTTGGCGGTGTTTTGCGCGAGTCGTTCGCGTCGGCTGAACGAGCAGCCGAAAACCATGCTGCGGTTTTGCGGAGCGCCGTGGCCGTTGATAATGGAAACGATGGCGCTTTCGCCGGCATTCGGCCCCGCGTGTCCACGTGATTCCGTGATCCCGCCGCTGAAGAGCAATTTGCCGTCGCGTCCGAAGAGCATTGCCTGGCCTGACGTTTCCGCGCCGAAGCGCTTCGCTTCGACGCCGCGGGCATCGGATAACACTTTCACGCCCGGAATGGCCCTCGCGCTCGCGTGCAGGTCACTCTCGGTCCAATTGGAATCCGCGCCCGCGGGTGTGAAGAAAATCACGTAGGTCTGCACCTTGCCGGCTGTTTGCGCCATCATCTCGGCGAGCTCTCCCATCGTGGCCCGTGTGCAGGGGCAGCGCGGATGGGCGAACAGCAGAAGCGTCGGTTGAGTGGCTGATCGCGCGATGCGCGACTCCGACGGCCACGCGATGGGAACCGCTCCGGTGGGGCCGGGCGTCGTCTCGTAGTTCAACATGTAGCGAAGGCCGAACGCGACGGCGGCGATCCAAAGGACGCCGACACCGATCGTCTTCAGCACGATTTTACGACGGTTTTGCATGCGGGGTGCCGTGGCCGGCGGCCTTTAGTGAGCAGCCGTCATTCCATATTTTTGAGAATTTGCCGGCTGCTTTACGGCGGCGGCGCGGCAAACGAAGCTCGGCGCCATGGCAGAGCGCGATTGGCGAATTCCGGTGGCGTGGCTCACGCTGTGTGTCGTCTGGAGCTCGACCTGGCTCGCGATTAAGATTGGTCTCCGCGATCTGCCGCCGATTTCTTTTGTCGCCTGGCGCTTTGTCATCGCAGTCGCGGTGCTGCTCGCAATTTCAGTCGGCCGCGTCTCGCTCCTGCCTCGGCGGCGCATCGATTACGTGGTGCTGGCCGCGACGGGACTGCTGATGTTCGGGTTGAATTACACGCTGCTCTTTTGGGCTGAACAGCATGTTTCTTCGGGACTGGCGGCCGTTATCCAGGCGTCGATCCCAATCTTCGGCATGGTGTTCGCCCATTGGATGCTGCCGGAGGAGCCACTCCGGTGGCCGCGTCTCGCCGGCGCGCTCGTCGCGATGCTTGGAGTCGCGGTGATCTGCGCGCGCCTCCTGACCTTCAATGGCTGGCTCGCATTCCTCGGCGGCCTTGGGATTACGATCGGCGCCGCCAGCGCGGCGTTCTCCAACGTCGTCCTAAAGGCGAAAAAGATTCAGCTCGCACCATCAATGCTCGCGGCGTGGCAGATGATTTTCGGCACGGCGCCGCTCATCGTCCTCGGTCTGGCTTGCGAAGGCAACCCGCTTCACTTCCGCTGGACCGGCTCGGCGATTTTCTGCCTGCTTTATCTCGCGGCAATCGGCTCCTCGTTCACGTTTTTGCTCCTCTACTGGCTGATGCCGAGAATGTCGGTCACCAACCTGCAGACGATCTCGCTGATCACGCCGCCTGGCGCGATCGCGCTCGGCTGGGCGATCGGGGGCGAGAAGCTTTCGTCGTGGTCGCTTCTCGGCGCCGCCTTCGTGCTGCTGGGCGTGTGGATGATTTTTCGGCGACTGCGCGAGCCCGTGCGCACAGTCGTGCCGCGCGGTTAACCTACAGGCGCAGCACGTCATCGACCGCGGCGAGCAGCTGCGCGACCGTTTCCTCCGTCTCGTCGCCCATGTTCGAAAGACGCAACGTCTGCCCTTTGATTTTGCCATAGCCGCCATCGATGACGAAGTGATGACGTTCGCGCAGATCGCGCACCAGCTGCGCGACGTCGATCCCGCGATTGTTTTTCACGCAGGTCAACGTGACCGAGCGGAACCCCTCTTGCGCGAAGAACTCGAAGCCACGGCTCCGCACCCAGTCGTGCACCAGCGCGTTCGTCCGTTTGTGCCGCGCGAAACGATTCGCCAGTCCCTCGGCGAAAATCTCCTCCAGCTTCGATTGCAGCGCGTGAATGTGGCCGATGCTCGGCGTGCTCGGCGTCATGTTTTCCTCCTGCTGCTTTCGGAATTCCAGAAAGTCGAAGTAGTAGCCGCGCTCGGCATTTCGCTCGGCCCGCGCGAACGCCTTCGCCGACACGCTGAAGAGCGAGAATCCCGGCGGCAGCGCCAACGCTTTTTGGCTGCCGGTCAGCATCACGTCGATGCCGTAATCATCCATCGGAATCGGCATCGCGGAGAAGGAGGAGACGGTGTCAACGATCAGCGCCACGTCCGGGTACTTTGCCAGCGTGCAGCAAATTTCCGGCAGCGCATTCATTACGCCCGTGGAAGTCTCGTTGTG
>CADDYX010000127.1 GCA_902810735.1 Verrucomicrobiota bacterium
CGCGAAAATCCACCAGCAGTTCGACCGCGTTGCGTCGACGCCACAGGGATGCTACGCGCTGGTCGATTACGTGAACTTCAAAGGCGAAGGCGTTCTCAAGACCGAACGTTACAACGGCCGCGGCTGGGGCTTGCTCCAGGTGCTCGAGGCAATGAACGGCGGCGGCAGCGGCGCGGCAGCGGTGCAGGAGTTCGCCGCGTCCGCGCGAGCTGTGCTGCAACAGCGCGTCCACAATGCTCCGCCGGAACGCCATGAAGAACGCTGGCTTCCGGGATGGCTCAGCCGCATCGCAACTTACACGCAAAGCTAAATGAGCCGCATAGCCACGCTGTTTCTCTGCTGCGCGTTTCTCATGGCGCAGACTTCGCGCGGCCAAAATCGGCGGCCGTTTCCGCGTCCGAAAGCGGCTGCGCCCGCCGCGCCGGTCACGCCCGCGCCCGTGCAGCCGATGCGAAAAGCGTCGGAGATGATCAACCGCCAGCCGCCGCTGAGCATAAACAATGAGCTGCTCGGACGACTTTCGCCCGACACTGCGCGCATCGTCGTTTCGCTGCCGAAACAGCGCGCCTACCTGATGAACCGTGACCAGGTCGTAATCGACAGCCCGATTTCGTCAGGCAAGCGCGGCCACACCTCGCCGAGCGGAAGTTTCCACGTGCTCGAGAAGGACAAAAGCCATCACTCGAGCATCTACGGCGACTACAAAGACTCGCGCGGCCGGATCGTTCGCGCCGGCGTAAGCGCGCGCATAGACTCGGCGCCCAGCGGCACGCATTTCGTCGGCGCGGAGATGAAGTGGTTCATGCGGCTGACGGACGACGGCGTTGGCATGCACGTCGGAATTCTTCCTGGTTATCCGGCGTCGCATGGCTGCATCCGGATGCCGTCGCAAGCCGCCGAGCTGTTCTTCGATCACGTGAAGGTCGGCACGCCGGTCGAAGTGCAGCCGTAGCAGGCAACGCGAAATTTTACCCGCTGAGCCGTTGCCGCAGCATCTCCAGCGCAGTTTGGGTTGCGAGCTGCTTAAACGTAATCCGGTCGGCTGGAAAACGGTCGCGCAACACCTGAATCTGTGCGCCGTTTGAAGCAAGCGCGACGAAAACGGTGCCCACCGGCTTTTCTTCAGTGCCACCAGACGGACCGGCGATGCCGGTGATGCTGAGCGCATGCGTGGTCGCAGCGCGGGCTCGCGCTCCCTCGGCCATCGCGCAAGCCACTGGCTCGCTTACCGCGCCGTGCATGTCGATCAAGTTACGATCGACGCCCAGCACCTCGGTTTTGGCCGCGTTCGAATACGTGACGTAACCGGCGCCGAATACCGCCGACGCACCCGCGACATTCGTCAACCGATTCGCCAGCAGACCGCCGGTGCACGATTCGGCGGTGGCAACGGTGTTTCGCCGCTCGGCGAGCAGTCGAACAACAACTTCCTCGAGCGGCGTCTCGTCCGTGGCGAAAATGACGTGCGCAAAATGGGCTTGGATTAGAGCGTCGGCCGAGTTGACGGCTGAAGGATCGCCACTGATCCGGACGACGACCTCGCCCGGCATCGCGCAGTAGCCGAGTTCCAGGCCATCGAGCGCCAGCAGTTGCTCGCCGACTGCCTCCTCTACGTGCGATTCGCCGAGCCCCGTAATCCGGTAGCGGCGCGTCACTCCTTCTCCGGATTCGCCTGAAATCTCGCGCAGCAGCGGCAACACGTGCGTCGTAAACATCGGCCGCAATTCGCGCGGCGGTCCCGGCAGTAAAAACAGATGCGAGCGCCGCGCAGCCGAGCCGACGTGCGGCGGAAAATACAGTCCCGGCGCAGTGCCAAAATCGTTCGGCAACACCGTTGCGCCGACAGGCACGTTCGCCTGCCGTGGAATTCGATCCGTCAGCCGGAAATTTCGCGCCGCCGCGCGCGCTTCGATTGCCGCCATCACGACTGGATCGTGACGCATCTCCAACCCGAGTAACTCCGCGGTGATTTCACGCGTGATGTCGTCAGTCGTCGGCCCGAGGCCGCCGGTCGCGAATACGATATCAAATGACTCGAGCGCCTCGCGCAGCGCTTCGCGGATTGCGTCGCCGTCCGGCACGGTGATCTGACGTTCGACGCGCAAGCCGACCGGAAAAATCTGCTGCGCGATGAAGCTCAGGTGCGTGTTGAGCACGTCGCCGAGCAACAGCTCGGTTCCGGTATTGATCACCACCACGCGCATGCGCGTGAGTGTCGCGCGCGAACCGCGGTCGCGCTACTACGCGGCGTCTTTGTCCTGCTTCTTGCGAATCAGCGGCGGCTTTTTGCCGTCGACTACCGCGCGATTGATTGTGACTTCCGCGATGTCCTCGCGGCTCGGCACTTCGTACATGATCTCGAGCATGATCCGCTCCAGCATGGAACGCAGCGCACGCGCGCCAGTGCCTTTCGTGACGGCGAGTGCGGCGAGTGCCTTGAGCGCGTCTTTCGTCACGCTCAGCCGCACACCTTCCATCGAGAACAGCTTCGTGTACTGCTTGATCATCGCGTTCTTCGTGTCGGTAAGAATCGCGACCATCTCTTCTTCGGTCAGTGCATCGAGGGCGCTGATTACCGGCAGCCGGCCAATGAACTCCGGAATCATTCCGAAGCTGAGCAAGTCTTCCGGTTCGACCTGGCGAACGGCTTCTTTGCGGAGTAATTCCTCCGTCTCGAGCGTGGGGCTGCTGAAGCCCATTGTTTTGTGGCCAATGCGCTTCTGGACAATTTTATCGAGACCGACGAACGCGCCGCCGCAGATGAACAAAATTTTCTCTGTGTTCACCTGGATGTATTCCTGGTGCGGATGTTTCCGGCCACCCTGTGGCGGAACGTTGCAGGTGCTGCCCTCGAGGATCTTCAGCAACGCCTGCTGCACACCTTCGCCGGAGACGTCGCGAGTGATTGAGACGTTGTCGGTTTTGCGGCCGATCTTGTCGATCTCGTCAATATAAACGATGCCGATCTCCGCCCGCTTCACGTCGTAATCGGCGTTTTGCAGCAAGCGCAGGATGATGTTCTCGACATCTTCGCCTACGTAGCCCGCTTCCGTCAGCGTGGTTGCGTCCGCGATGCAAAACGGAACGTCGAGGATTTTCGCGAGCGTCTTCGCGAGCAGCGTTTTGCCGGAGCCGGTCGGACCGATCAGCAGGATGTTGCTCTTCTCGATCTCAACATCGGCAAATGGATCCGGCTGGAATGCGGCCGACGGATCAGCCGGAGCCGGGCTCTGCAGCACGCGTTTGAAATGATTGTGGACCGCGACGGAAAGCGTTTTTTTCGCGATGTCCTGCCCGATTACGTATTGGTCGAGCGATCGCCGGATTTCCGCCGGCTTCGGCACGCGGATCGTGGAGGACTGCCGACGGGCATCCTCGCTCAATTCCTTGTCGAGAATGCTTTTGCAGACGTTGATACAGCTGTCGCAGATATAAACGCCGGGACCGGCGATGAGCTTGCGCACCTCCGCGTGGCTTTTGCCACAAAAGGAGCACATGGTGAGGTTGGAAGCGCGGGCCATTACCAGCCTTTAGAAAGCAGCTTTTATTCCTCGACTTTGTGCGGAAGCGCAGCCTCCGCAGTCGCAATCGCGCCGCGATCCGGCAGCGCCGAGCCGTCGAGCAGCTTGGCTTCCTTTCGAGATTTGATCACCTCGTCGACGAGGCCGTATCCCTTCGCCTCGGCAGCCGACATATAATAGTCGCGATCGGAGTCGATCCGGACTTTCTCCTCGGGCTGGCCGGTGTGCTGAGAGATAATTTTGATCAGCCGCTTCTTGAGCTTGAACATGTACTCGACCGTCCGCTCAACGTCGCTCGCCTGGCCCTGCGCTCCGCCAGAGACCTGGTGGATCATGATGTCGGAATTCGGCAGCGCAAACCGCTTGCCTTTGGTTCCGGCGCAAAGCAGCACCGCCCCCATGCTGGCGGCCATCCCGAGGCAATAGGTCGTCACGTCGCAGGTCAGGAACTGCATCGTGTCGTAAATGGCCAGTCCGGCCGTAACAGAGCCCCCCGGCGAGTTGATGTAGAGATTAATGTCCTTCTTGCCGTCTTCCATCTGTAGGAAGAGCAGCTGCGCGATCACGAGATTTGCGATGTGATCGTCGATCGGCGTGCCGATGAACACAATCCGGTCCTTCAGCAGACGCGAGTAAATATCGTAACTGCGTTCCCCTCGCCCGGTCTGCTCAACGACCATCGGGATCAACACC
Organism: Verrucomicrobiota bacterium; assembly: GCA_902810735.1. Classification (GTDB taxonomy): domain Bacteria; phylum Verrucomicrobiota; class Verrucomicrobiia; order Chthoniobacterales; family UBA10450; genus CADDYX01. The sequence continues at coordinate 4,215 of CADDYX010000127.1, forward strand.
TGCGAGAGATTTTCGTTCTTTTCGATCATGAAATTAGGCTGTCGGTTGGCTCGCGCTGGCCGACTCTACACTCGGCGCAACGCTAACATTCGCCTTCAGGAAATCAAGGGTCTTGCCCAGCACGAGCTCCTCTGCGAGACCATTGAGACGCTCATTTTGCTCGAGCTCCTTGCGCATTTTTTCCGCTGTTACTCCGAAATGCGAAGCGCGTTCACGGATCGCCTGATCGATCTCCGCACGCGTGACTTCAATCTTTTCCTGCTCAGCGATGCGATGAAGGATGAAGTTCGTTTTCAACCGGTGAGCGGCAAGCGAGCCGGCTCCTTCCACCAGTTCCTTTTCTTTGTTCTTCAGCATCTCATCAGGGACACCGCGCTCGCGATTGCGATGGACCAGCTCATTTAACGCGCGGCGCGTTTCCTGCGTCAGCAGCGCGGGCGGCAGATCGAAGCTAATCCGCTCGTGCAGATAGCGGACGATCTGCGATTCCTTCGCGCGCTCGAGCTCATGCTCTTTTTCGTGCTCAAGGTTATGCGCGACGGTGTGGCGCAAGTCCGCCAGGGTTTTGCCTGGCAGCAGCTTCTCCGCCAGGGCGTCGTCTATCGGCGGAAGAACCTTCTGCTTGATCTCGGTGATCGTGACGGCGTAATCGGCGCGCCGGCCGGCTAGTTCGTTAACCGGAAAATCAGCGGGAAAATCGACCTGCACACTGCGCGTCTCGCCCGAGTTCATTCCTACGATCTGCTCCGCGAAGCGCGGCAGAAAGTTATCAGGCGCGACGCGCAGCCAAAACTTTTTCCCGCCGTGCAGGTTCTTGCTCGCGTCCGGCACGATTTCGCTGATCGCAACGCCGTCAATCGCACCGGTGAAATCGATGACCGCGAAATCTTCCATCGCCAGCGGCCGATCGGTTACGTCAGCGAAATCGGCAGCTTGTTCCCGCAAGCGTTCGATGGCTGCATCGATCTCCTCGTCCGTCACCTCGGCACTCGGCAGCTCGATCGGAATGTTTTTGTAATCGGGCAGCTCGAACTCAGGCGCAGTAACGACGGTGGCGCGGAAACGCATGGAGCGATCGTCGCCGAACTCCACGTCTTCCAGATTCGTCAGCGAGACAACGCGCAACTGCTCCTGCTCGACCGCCTGATGGTAACTGCGCGAGACGAGCTTCTGCGTCAGCTCATCCTGGATCTCCTTGCGGAATTTTTTTTCTACGACCTGCCGCGGCGCTTTCCCCGGCCGATAGCCGGGGATGCGCGCGTATCGTGAGTAGTTCCCGGCGATCGCGTCCCATTCCTTCCGCACCTCGTCCGGTGGCAACTCGATGCGCAGCGTCGAGACACCTTGCGGCTGCCGTTCTACTTCCACTTTCATTCGCGCAGCGACGTTACGGGCGTGCCAAGAGCGGCGCAAATTTCACGCCTGAAATACCTGCTCGCCCTGAATGTAAACGGAGTGTGTCTGCGAAACGCCGAACCAGTAGCCGAGCTCCCGGTAATCATCGCAATCGTGTAACGCAAAGTTCGCGAGTTTGCCGGGCTCGAGAGAGCCCACCGTTTCGCCGCGAGCGAGGGAATACGCGGCGTTGATCGTGCAGGCGGAGAGACCTTCCGCGACAGTCATTTTCATTTGGGTGGCGGCAAGCGAGAGCACCATCTGCAGAGATGGCGTCGGCGAAGAACCGGGATTGAAATCGGTCGCGAGTACGACGGCAAGTCCTGCATCGATCATCTCGCGAGCACGCGGGTAACGGCTCTTGCCTAACGAGTAGACGGAGGCCGGGAGCAGCACCGGCTGAACTCCGGCCGCATGCATGGCAGCGATGCCGTCACTGCCGGTCTGCTCGAGGTGGTCCGCCGTCGCCGCGCCGAGTTCCGCCGCAAGCATTGCGCCCCCGTTGTTTGTGAGCTGATCCGCGTGCAGCCGCAGCTTTAAGCCATGCTGTCTCGCCGCGCCTAAGACGCGGCGCGCGCTATCGAGATCAAAGTACCCAGCTTCACAAAAGATATCGCAATACTCCGCCAGATGTTCCGCCGCGACCTGCGGCAGCATCTCGTTCACGAGGCAGTCGAGATACTGCTGCGGCGTGTCGCGAAATTCCGGCGCGATCGCATGCGCGCCCAGAAACGTCGGGACGAATTCAATCGGCGATGCACCGTTGAGCTCGTGAATGACGCGCAGGATCTTGATCTCGTCGGCCAGCGAGAGGCCATAGCCGGACTTCGCCTCGACCGTCGTGGTCCCGCATTCCAGAAACCATTCGGCGTGGCGTTTCGCCTGTTTAAATAGCTCGGCCTCACTCGCCGCGCGCGTCTTGCGCACGGTCGACTGGATGCCGCCGCCTGCGTGCGCGATCTCCTCGTACGTCGCGCCGCGCGCACGGAGGTCGAATTCATCGACACGATTGCCGGCAAATACCGGATGCGCATGTGCATCCACGAATCCCGGCAGCACGACCCGGCGTTCCGCGTCAATGATTGTGGCGTCGCGCGGCAGACCACGCATGATCTCGTCGGAGCGGCCGACTTTTTCGATGAGGCCATTTCGGACGAGCAACCCACCATCCGAGATAATTCCGAGCTCGCGCAGCTCGTGACCGACGCGCGGTCGCGCCGGGCCGGAGAGCGTTACCAGCTGGGAGGCGTTAACCAGAGCCAGCATTTCGTACCGCTAGCTCAGCTTCGCTTCGACCAGGTTGCGAGCTGCCTCGAATCGGGACTCGGAAGCAGTGACAAGCGCGCTGAGCTTTTCCAGCAGGCGCGATTTGAACCCGGCGTCCTTTAAGCTGCCGAGGTTGATTCGGACGTTCATCGCCGCGCCTTCGATGCACGCGCGCACGGCGAGCAATCCGACTCCAACGTCTGAGATCGATGCGGGGTTCCCCTTTTCCGCCATCTCGTGCAGGAGATCGTATCCTTGCGACGCGGTCTCAATCACGTGAAGCGGAACCTCAGCGGCATATTTGTTAGCGCTCTCGATCGCCGCAGAACGCGCTGCCTTCTCTTCAGCCGATTGTTTCGCCAAACCAAACGCCGCCATCACCTGGTTGAACGCCGCGGTGTCTTCATCAACCAACCGCAGCAGCTCGTCTTTGAGCTGCTGCGCCTGCACCGCGCGATCGCTGAAGCAACGGAGCTGCTCTTCCCATCCACGTTTGCCAGCAGACAAATTTGCGACCATGCCACCGAGCGAAACGGCGAGCGCGCCCATCAGCGCCGCGACAGATCCACCGCCCGGTGCTGGCGAATCGCTCAACGTCTCATTGCAGAACTGCCGCAGGTTCAGAGCAACGAGCGACTTCTGTTTCGACTGCGCCGCGATTTTCAGCTCGATGATCTTCTCGGCTGCCACGAACGGCTTCAGCTCCGACAAACCCATCGAGCGCACCGCGATATCGATCAGCTCCTCTTCGGCCGCGCCTTCCGACCAATTTTGCTTCCGCAAAAAATATCGTCCGGCGTCGAGCAAACATTTCTTCGGCAGCATGCCGACGATTTCGGATCCGGTCGCGCGCAGGCCGCGCTTGCTCGCGGATTCGGCGCAGGCGTCAAACGCCACATGCAGCGGCGTCTCTTCGATGTTCGTCAGGTTCATCGAGACCTGCGCGATCCCGTACTCCTCCACGTACCACCCGATCGCTTTCACGTGCTTGAGCAAACCGGGAACACGCACCGGCTCGCCATTGTCGTCGAGCACAGGCTTGCCAGCCGGCGTGCCGTCGTCCGTCTTCACCCGCCCGTTTTCGCGCACATCAAATGCGACCGAATTCGCGCGCCGCACGGACCTGGTGTTCAGGTTCACATTGTAGGCGATCAGGAAATCGCGCGCGCCGATCGCCGTCACACCGGCAGTTTGGTTGAGCGACTGCGGCCCGTAATCAGGTTTCCAGGCCGGCTGCTTGATCTTCGCGGCAAATGCTTCGTACTCGCCGGCGCGAATCACCGCGAGATTGGCGCGAGCTCGGTCTTTTGCCGCTCTTTCGTACAGATAAACTGGAATCTTCAGCTCCTCGCCGACGCGAGCTGCGAGCCGGTTCGCACAAGCGATGGCCTCGTCCCAGCTCACGTCGCTCACCGGCACAAACGGGCAGACGTCCGTCGCGCCCATTCTCGGATGCGCGCCGCTGTGTTTGCGCATGTCGATCAACTCCGCGGCTTTTTTTATTCCGCGAAACGCTCCTTCAACCACAGCGTCCGGGCTGCCGACAAAGGTGACGACGGTGCGGTTCGTGGTCGCGCCCGGATCAACGTCCAACAGTGATACGCCTTCCGCCGACTCGATTGCGGAGGTGATCTGGCGGATGACCTCCGGATCTCGGCCTTCGGAGAAATTCGGCACGCATTCGATCAGCTTTTCCATGGTTAATCGCGCGCGGTCGGTTCCATCGGCAGACGCACATCGTGCTCTTCCGCAAAGCGGATCGCTTCCGAATAGCCCGCATCCGCGTGGCGTATCACGCCCATTCCCGGATCGCTGGTTAGCACGCGCTCGAGCCGGCCTTTCGCTTTCTCGGTGCCGTCCGCAACAACGACCATCCCTGCGTGCTGCGAGTAACCGATGCCGACGCCGCCGCCGTTATGAATCGAAACCCACGACGCGCCGGCGGCGGTATTGACCAGCGCATTCAGCAGCGGCCAATCGGCGATCGCATCGCTGCCATCGAGCATGCCTTCCGTTTCGCGAAACGGGGACGCGACCGAGCCGGTGTCGAGATGGTCGCGGCCGATCACGATCGGCGCCTTCAATTCTCCACGCCGGACGAGCTCGTTAATCGCGACGCCAAACTCCGCACGTTCGCCGTAACCGAGCCAGCAGATCCGCGCCGGCAGTC
>CADDYX010000128.1 GCA_902810735.1 Verrucomicrobiota bacterium
ATCTGGAAGGCGGGATCGACGCGTGGTCGCGCGAGATCGACCCGGCCGTTCCGCGTTATTGAGTTGCGGCGCGCTTTAATACCGCGGCGAGATCTTCGGCCGGCGGCACTTTGTTCCAGCGCGCCAGCAAACGGCCGTCGCGACCGAAAACGAGCGTGCTGCTCTTCTGCTCATCCGGCGCAACGCCGAACTCGCCGAGAGTTTTCCCGTCGAAGTCCGCCACCACGAAGACGTCCTGGTGCGGGTCGCGTGTCATGCCTTTTGCGCGGTAGATCGGCTCGAGACGCTCTGCCTCGAGTTCGACCCGATGCCGCACCCAGCCGCGCGCGATTCGCTGCAGCGCCGATGGAAACCCATTAAAATTGACGACTGTAATGAGCCTGAATCGCGGATCGCCGTAATACTGACGCGGAACGTGATCACCGACGGCGCGCGCGTCGTGCTGGTTAGCGCGGGTGACAATCACGATCAGATCGACACGGCCATCGCCGGTCGAGAGCTCGCGCTGATTAACATCGGTAAGCCGGAGCCGGTACTGCGAATCAACCTGTAGCTGGCCGGCACGCGCAAGGCTCAGCGCCACGACGGCGAAAAAGCATTGAACCAGCCGCGCATTCATGCGTAAGCACGTTCGCAACAATGTCGCGCGCGAGCGAGCCGATCTTTTCCGCAGCGTTCTGCGCCTCGCGCGTACTGGTCGTTGTTTTGCTCGGCAGCGCGGTGAGCTGCGATCGGATGGTCACAACGCGCAAGGCGCAGCTGATCAAAGACGCAGACGCGAAGGTCAATTCGGGCGAGTACCAGAAGGCGATCGAGCTTTATGAGACGGCGCTGGACGGGAGCGCGAACTCCGCCGACGTGCACTATCGGCTCGCAGTTTTGTACGACGACAAGCTGAACGAACCGCTCCACGCGCTGCACCATTTCAAACGCTACCTCGTGCTGGCGCCGAGCGGGCCGCGCGCAAATGACGTGAAGAACTTTATGAAGCGCGACGAGCTCGCGCTCGTGACGTCGCTTTCCGGAGACAGCGTGCTGACCCGCGCGGAAGCCGCTGGATTGAAGAACGAAAATCTCGCGCTGCACAAGCAAATCGAAGAGGCACGCGCACACAGCGCCGGCACGGCGATCGACACGCAAACAAAGAAAAACGCTGCGAAATCGCCCGGCGGCTCGCGCAGTTATGTCGTGCGCCGCGGCGACACGCTCGCCTCGATTTCACGGAAGTTCTACAAGACCTCTGCGCACTGGAAACGCATTCTCGACGCTAACCGCAAAACAGTTGATGATCCGGAGAACCTGAAAGTCGGCGAGACGCTGACGATTCCGTAAACTGCGGACCGAGCGATAACGATGAGACTCATTACCCGCATCGCGCCCGATGTCGGCTGGCTGCCGGTCAGCTTCGTGAACGTTTACTTCATCGGCCGGCCGGGCGGCGCCTGGACGCTGGTCGACACCGGGTTACCGGGACGGGCCACGCAGATTCGCGAGGCGGCGGAAGCGCGTTTCGGCACCGGTGCACGGCCGGAAGCGATTGTCTTGACGCACGGGCATTTCGACCACGCCGGTTCGGCAGCCGAGCTCGCGGACCTGTGGGACGTGCCGATCTATGCGCACCGGCTCGAGCTGCCGTACCTGACCGGCAGATCCGATTATCCGCCGCCGGATCCGACCGTCGGCGGCGCGATCGCTTTTCTTTCGCGCTTCATGCCGCATCGGCGTCGTGATCTCGGCGCGCGCATTCACGAGCTGCGCGGGAGCGACGTTCCGGGTGCGGCCGGTTGGGAATGGCGGGCTACGCCGGGACATTCGCCCGGTCACATCTCGTTGTTCCGTTCATCGGATCGGGTGCTGCTGGCAGGCGACGCATTTGCGACGATGAACATGGATTCGTGGACGGGACTGCTCACCGGGAAACGATCGCTCGCCCCCGCCGGTTCGCCATTTAACACCGATTGGGACGCAACAATGCGATCGGTGCGAGAGCTGGCGGAGCTGAGGCCGAACGTCGCCGCCTGCGGGCACGGAATTCCCCGACATGAAGCTGATCTGCCGGAGCGGCTGCGACGTTTCGCGGATCGCTTCCGACCGCCGGCGCACGGCCGTTACGTCGCGCAACCGGCGACGACAGACGACAGCGGGGTTGTGGCGTTGCCACCGGCGCCGTTCGATCCAGTGCCATACGCGACAGCGGGTGCGCTGATCCTGATGGGACTCGCAGTCGGCGCCGGTTATCTGGACGACACGCGACGACGCTAGGTTTGTGGATTACGGCCCGCCCGGCGGGTCGAATGGTGGGCGATTCGCGAACGGCTGCGTCGTCACGGTGCCCGAGCCACTGAATGTGCCCGTGGTCGAGTTATTGCCGCCAGCCCCGGTGTAGTTTGGGTTGCTTGTGTAGACCGTAGTTGCGCCGCCGTTGAGCGTCACGGTCACGCCGTTGAAGATCGAAACGGTGTTGGCTGCAATCGATTTCACGCTGTTTCCGCTTAACGTCACGTCAGCGATGAAGTTGATCACCCCGTTGCTGCCGGGGGAATAGAGCTTCAATACGCTATCCGCGCTGATCGTGCCTCCACCGACGCTAAGAACGCCGGTCGAGCCGAGGGCTCCCACTTTGACGACATCGGCGGCGATGTTCGCGCTGCTGAGACTGATCTGGCCGGTATCACCGGTGTTGCGAATGTCGACCGTGCCGCGATCCGCACGAATGGTGTCAGATCCGCCAGCCCCATTTCCGTTGACGCTGACCTGACTGCCGTTGCCGGTCGCGAGGATCGTGATCTTGCCTCCGGGTCCGGTCGCAGCCGCGTCGAGCAGCGAGAGCAACTGTGATGTGTTCGTGACATTGATCGCCACGGTTCCCGGGGCAGCGCTTTGCAAATTGATTTTGCCACCCGAGTTGCTCCGTCGTCCGCCACCGCTGGAAGAGACTTCAATCCGCGAGTTGACCGCGATCCGATCGCCAGATGTGCGAAGGTCTACGGTGCCGCCGTTGCCCGAAGGCGCTGCCGCGGCAGGCTGCTGACCGGTCGTCGCCTCAATATCTGAGCTGACAGTGATCCGGCCGGAAGCGTTTACCGTCAGGCTGCCGCCGTTGCTCAACGATCGGCCAGCGGTGGAATCCCCGCCGTTCAACGTGATGCTGCCTTGAATATCGCCTGCCGGCGCAAAGCTGATCGTGCCGACATTCAGCGTGAGATTGCCGCCCGCGCCCGGACCGAACGGATCGCCGGAGTCCTGGCCGTCGAAATTGATTCCTCCAATCGACCGGATGGTAGTCGCGGTGAGTGTATGGAACGCCAGTGTCAATGGCTCGCCGGGAATACTGAATCGAGTGATCCCGCCGTTGCCGACCAGAATCGCGCCTGTCCCGGCAGCGAGCGTTCCGCTGCTGACGTCGAGGCTCGAGAGGGTCTGAGCGTCGATGCTGGTGTTCGCGGTGACCGTTCCGCCGACGTTCAGATCGCCGGCGACCTGGATCGTGTCGCCGCCGTCAACCGTCACGGTGAAGTTATTGCCACTGGGGCCGACCTTGCCGTCGCTGTTATTGACGTAAACATTCAGGTCGCTGGCTGTCGTTATAGATGTCGCGGAGAGAGAGAGGGTCACCGGCGAGCCGATCGTGCCGGCAGCGGAACCGACCGCGCTGTTGATGATCGTGAAGTCCGCTGATCCTTCAGTCTCGAGCGAGCCTCCAATGTCAAACGTCATGCTGCCGCCTTTGCCGATGTTGCCTCCACCGGTGTTGTCGATGAGCGCATTGATGGTGGCCGCTAACAAGCCACCCTGCAGCGATACGTCTATGTTGGCGCCAGTGGTAATTGTGCTGCCGGTATTCAAAACCTGGAGACGGAACTGCCCCGCCGTCAGACTGGCGCCACCAGTGACTGCGATGTTGCCGCCGTCGCCAATTTTCCCGTTATCCGTGTTGCGGACGGTCAGCTGAATGTTGCCCGGGTCGGGTGCAGCGATGGCGCCGCCGGCTCGCAGCGTGAGATTTGCGCCCGAGCCGAGATTCGCTCCGGACGTCACAACGCTTGACGCAAAAACCTCCGAGGTAAACCGCCCGCCGGCCTCGATGCTGATGTTCGCGCCATCGCTCGCATCGGAAGAAACGAACGTGGTCGCGCCGATTCCAGCGCCGGTCGTCAATCGGCTGCCCGATCGGATTGTGATGTCGCCTCCGCCATTGCTCAGGCCGGTCGCCTCTGTATCGACGAAGATTCCGCCACCTATGTCTAACGTGCCGCCGGCTGTGATTGTGCTGTTCAATCCCGAGGTGACGCCGCCGTTCGCCTGCGACAAGCTAATGTCGCCGCTCAACGAAATGTTCTGGTCGGCGTGCATGACGTAATTGCCATTCGTCCGCGTCACCAGCTTGCTCGACTCCAGACCACCGCCAATGATGTCCTGCGTTGCCGTCATCGTAAATGACTGGACGTCGAGCCTGGGCCCGCCGCTACTGCCGAGCTGCAGGTTGCCCGAAGCGGAGACCAGCAGCGTGTCGGCACCGATGGTGGCGCTGTCGTCGAGCCGGATCAGCCCCGGTGGATCCATCTGGCTGATCGTGACGGTGCCGCGGTCCGCCCGCAGTTGACCAGAAACGGTGATGTCGGCGCCTTTCGTCGAAAGCAGAATCGAGCCGCCCGGTCCCGGAGCGTTCCTGTTCAGATACGAGACGAGGTGCGCATCGGATCCGACGACGATACCCGTTCCTGAAGTCCGATCGCTGTGCAACGTGATCGAACCTCCGCGCGCGCTTTCTCGCGGATTGGGCGGCGGAGTCGGCGCGGTGTTCACGTCGTCCGACGAAACTTCGATTGTCGAATTCACCTGCACTGAACCGGTCGTTGAGTTGAGAGTGACCGTCCCTCCGGTGCCCGAGAAAGTGCCGCTACCGACGCCGCCGGTGCTCGCGCTGATCGGTGCATTCACGATCGTGTTCCCGCTCGTCGTTGTCGTGATCGTGCCGCCTGAGCCGGCCTGCTTGCTTGTCGCGTTCGCGTCACTGCCGTCGAAATTGGCAAACGCGATTCCGCTCGTTCCGAAAGTCAGCGTCGTCGCGTTGATCGTCAGACGCCCGCCCGGCTGCGGCGCAGGAAAGCCGTTGAGCGTGTACTCGTTTCCATTGAACTCAATGCCGCCCGGCGAGACGATCGAGTCGACGGTGAACTGGTGCAGCGCTCCGGGACCCGCCGGGAGATAGGGGTGAATGCCGAAGCTGCCGGCATTTAACACTCCGTTGCGCGCTTTGATCGTCAGCACCGCGACGTCGTCCGCCGTAATATTGCCACCGGCACGGACGGAGAGAGCCTCCAGGATCCCGGTGTCGTTGATAACTCCGGCGGCACTGATCGCATGACCGCCGAAAATTCCGGCGACCTGAATGTCGCCTAGCGAGGTGATGTCCAGCCGCAGCGCCGGGCGCTTCGGATCGAACTCGCCGTGCTCGAAAATAACGTTCGGTGCCTGCAAACCACCGCTGCCGGCGTTGAACGTGTCGGCTCCATCGCCCAACCGCAGCACCGCTCGTCTGCCCCCGACGATGTTGATTGTCTCACCGCTGGCGGTCACAGACGCGGCATTCTCGAAGACCGACTCGTCGCCCGAGATGTCGATGTTTAGATTGCGCCTGGCGCCGAGGAACAGCGTGTTACCTTCCGCCGCACCGACGGCGAACTGCTGCGACGAAAAATTGATATCGCGCCCGGCGCTGATGAAAACGCTGCGCGCACTCACCGGGCCAATTCCGGCGAGAAAATCATTTCCCGCGATGGCGCGGAACGAGCCCACGCTCTCTTGATCGTTGATTTGGATGTTGCCCTGCGCGAACAGCCGCAGGTTGGTGACGCCGAAGATCGGCGCGGCGAGCGAGATGTTCGAGCCGGTGCCCCGCGCGTACATGATCAGCGTGTTGATGTTTTGAAAACTGATGCCGCTTAGCCGGATCGAGCCGTTCTGAGCAGCAAGCAGTACGGTGTGCATTCCGTCAAAGGTGAAGGTTGTATCGCCACTCGGCTTGGAGGTGATTCCGAGAACGCTCACCAGACCGAGATTCGGGACGCCGCCGTTCGCCAGCGTGACAGTTGGGTTCCCGGACAGCGTCAAATCGGCAAATTTGAACACCGCCATCGGCGTGTTTCCGCTACGGGCGAGAAACTGATCGTCAAAGCCGCTCTCACCGTCGAAGGCGGAGCTGCTCCCAAATGCCCACGCTGAAAACCGTCCGTCCTGCGCCGGATCACGGTAGATTTTTCCGAAATCGGTGACGCCGTTGCGCCTGATTGCCGGATCCGTCTGGATGACGGTGCCGTTGTCGATCGGGTACGGAATGAACGACGTGATCACTTTCGGCGTGCCGAATTTCGACGGAGTCGGCTGAGCTGTCGGCGTTGGTGTTGCCGTCGGAGTGGCGGTCGGCGTTGCGGTCGGCGTCGCAGTTGCAGTTGCAGTCGGCGTTACAGTTGGTGACGTCACGCCGTGGCTCCAACGCGCCTGGTCGACCGTATCGAGCGACGTCGGATCGATTAGCGAAACCAACGTGCCGCGCCCGAAAATCACCAGGTTCGTGTCGATCAATTGGCCGCGCGCTTTCCTGCCGAGCTGATCCTGCGCGGCGTTAGCCATTAACATCTCGCTGCCGAGCGGCCCGAAAGGCGGCGTGGTGAGGAGCGATGTGCGAATCAGGCGATCGAGATCGACGTCGACCGGTTCCGGCAGATGCTTCGCGTTCGGATTGGTGATGAGCATCTGGCCGGCATTGACGAGCACCGACTCGCCGATGCGGCCCCGCAAGTAGACCCGCATTGTTCCTTCCAGGGTGATGAACTTCGCGTAGGAGCCCTTGTGGTATTCGACCATCACGGTCGTGCCGGTGATCGCGGCGGTGACGGCCGCGGTCTGCACTTTGGCGCCACCCGAGTCTTTGGGCACGCGGAGGAGGATTGCGCCGTTTGAAAGGTCAACCGTGCGGGTGCCTTCGTCGAAGCTAAAGATCGTGTTCGCGCCCATGCGCGCGATCGTAAGGTCGGTGAACGTCAGCTCCGCGCGTGAATCGGCGCCGGTTCGCACCGCGGTGCCCTGCCGCACCATGTCCGCCGTCGTTGCAGGTCGTGGAGCGCCATTCGAGCGCAGCAACTGCACGTCCTTGATGACTTGCGAGACCCGCGCCTCTTTCAGCACCTCCGCGTTCGCGCTGCTGATGACCGCAATGGCGAGTGCGAAACCGATTCGGCCGCTGTTGAAAATTGCGCGAAAAGTCATGGCTAAAATTTCACTGTGAGCGCAACGGCGCCGCCGACGTTCGCCACGTCGTAGTCGAACACTTCGTGGTTCGACTGACTCCAGGCAAAGCTGCTAATGAAGCTCGCTGTGAACCAGCGTGTCACCCGCCAGTTGGCGCTCAAGGCCAGCAGTTCAGTGACATCGGTGCGGTCGCCTTCGTAGTAGTCGCGGAAGAAAAACCGGCCGACTGCATCGAGCGAAAACGAACGGCTGACGTTCAGGTTGTAGCCCGCGTAAATATCGAATTCGTTCCGCTGCGGCGGGTCGGGATCGGCGGCGAAGCTGATGTTCGCGTCGACGCCGACCGAAACCTGCTGCGCGCGATCGATGCGGAACGGCAGCTCGGCGCTCAGGAAGATCGTGTGATCGTCAAAGAAGGAGTCGAAACTGCGGGCGAGATTGAGTCGGTTGTAATCGTACAGCGCGCGCAGCACCAGGTTGTGCAGCTGCGGCAGGTAATAGGCGACGCCGACCCGAATATCGAAGCTGCCAAAATCGAAGTCGTCGTACTTGTTGTAATAGAACTGCTGGTCCTGCACCGTCACTTCGCCGAAAAACGTGCGCGTAATCCGCGGCGCGTACGTGAACGAAGCCGCGGGCGCGGTGACGAAATCGTCCTGTTCACCGCGGCGCACGAGCGCCACATTCGAGGTGTAATAGAACGGCACCGCAACCGACGCCGTAAACGGCTGGTAACGTTCGACACGCTTCAGGATTTCCTGCACACCGAGATCGGGATCGTTCGGCGTCTGCGCCGCGTGATCGGTGGAATCAACGCCTTGCTGATCCGCCGCATACGGATCCGCGGCAAAAGGCGACTGGCTCTGCAGCGCTTGCGCGCGGCTAACGTCCTGCGCATTCGGCGCCTGCGCCAGCGACGAAGCGCACGGCAGCACGAGGCCAACAATGACCGCGAAAATCGCTACGCGTATCCAATGCTGCGGAGGTCTGATTCGGGCGGTCGGCATGCGCGGGCACTTGTTCTGCCGTGCAGCTTTTCCGGCGTCAAGCCGTTAAAGTGCCGACCGCTCTTCGGTCGCCGCGCCGCTGCTGCGAGCCTAAAGCTGCAGCAGATCGCGTTGCCAGGGCGCGAGCAGGGTCTCGCTGCGCGAGTCGTCTGCGGCCACCGCATCCAATGCTCCGCGCGGCGCGATGAACGACGGCTCGATTCCATGCGCGTCGGCCACCGCATCGCGGCGCTTCCGCAACGCTTCGGCCGCGCGTTCCACCTCCGGGCTCGGTCGTTTGCCATTCCGCCGTTTGCGTTCCGGCCACTCGGATTCCGGCAACCGAAGCGCCGCTTCCGCCGCGGCACGAAACGTCCGCTGCCGGCGCGGCGAAAAGTGCCGGAACTCCGGATTTTCTCCCGCGGAGAACTGTTCCGCAGCCTTGATCAGCAGATGGTTTTGCAAGACGTGAAATGCCGGCTTGTCCGCCGCCTGCGCTTCTTGGTCCCGCCACTGCCACAAGGCGCGGAGCACCGCCGCCGTCCGTCCGCGCAACGCTCCCGCTCCGCTGATCCGCCACGCTTCGTCCTCGTCGCGCACCCGCTCGACAGCGGACGAATCCACTGCGCGCCG
>CADDYX010000129.1 GCA_902810735.1 Verrucomicrobiota bacterium
GTCCAGGCGTGGTTCGCTCCCGCTACGAATGACTACGCCGCGCCGCGATTCCCTGCTTTCCTGCTCAACCGCAAAGGCCTGCCCGCTCCGCTTTATGGCTTCCCTGATTTCGCCGATGGCGTGAAAGCGGCGTTCCACGGCGCCGGCGAAGTTGTCGATCCGCAGCACGTGCAGCGAGAGATTTCTGAAAAGCGCGACGTCGAACCGATCGTCCGCGCGATGCAAGAATGGATGCCAGACGCGACGACGAAGTTCCTCGGCGCAAAGGTCTGCATGTACTCGCTCACGCCGGATCACCATTTCGTGATCGATCGCCACCCCGACCATGAACGCCTGATTGTCTGCGGGGGTTTTTCCGGCCACGGTTTCAAGTTCGCGCCGGTGATCGGCGAGATCGCAGCTGATCTCGCAATCGACGGCCGAACGCGTCATCCAATCGAGTTCCTGTCGCTGCGTCGTTTCAACAACAGTAAAGTTGAACAACGATGATCAGCCCGGCGGCGCGTCTTCTTCTGCTCAGCACATCGACGGTTTACGGTGGCGAGTACCTCGGCTTCGCTGAAGGCGACCTGCGCGATGTCCTGGGCGGCATTGAGCGCGTGCTCTTTGTGCCGTTCGCCTTGCACGACCACAATGCCTACGCAGGTCGCGTGCGGAAATCGTTTCGCCGGATTGGCTACGCGCTCGAAAGCCTGCACGACGCAGGCGACTTGCGCGCCGCTGTTCAGAACGCGCAGGCAATCTTCATCGGCGGCGGCAACACCTTCCGCCTTCTGAAGAGTCTCTACGACTTCGATTTGTTAGGCGTGATCCGCGACCGCGTCGCCGCCGGCACGCCTTACATCGGCTCGAGCGCCGGCTCGAACGTCGCCGGCCCCACCATTAAGACGACGAACGACATGCCGATCGTGCAGCCGCCGTCGTTTGATTCGTTAGGCCTGGTGCCGTTCCAGATTAATCCGCATTACCTCGACGCGGATCCGAACTCGACCCACATGGGCGAGACGCGCGAAGAACGTATTCTGCAATTCCTCGAGGAAAATCGCACGCCCGTGATCGGATTGCGCGAAGGCGCGCTGTTGCGGATCGAGAACGGCTCCTGCGAATTGAAAGGCAACGCTGGCGCACGATTTTTTCGCCGCAAAGCGCCGCCGATCGAACTGAGCGCAGGTAACATCGACCGCTTCCTTCCGCGCGCCGCTAAGTGATTACGAATTGTTGCTCCGCGCTTCATTGAAGCCGCAGCTGCCGCTGCAAATCAAACCGGACGATGATTCAGTTACGCGACACACAACCCGCCGATCTGCCGTTGTTCTTCGAGCACCAGCGCGATTCAGTTGCGGTCGCGATGGTCGGCTTCCGCTCGCGTGATCGCGCCACTTTCGATCACCATTGGGCGACGCTGCTCGCCAATCGTTTGGTGCTGACGAAAACGCTCGTTGTCGACGATGTGGTCGCCGGCCACGTCGTGAGCTGGCTCTCTGACGCGAGACGCGAGGTCGGCTATTGGATCGGCCGCGCGTTCTGGGGCCGCGGCATTGCTACCGCTGCGCTGAACGCGTTTCTGCGCATCGAAACCACGCGACCGCTCTACGCCGGCGTAGCCAGACACAACATCGGTTCGATCCGCGTGCTGCAGAAATGCGGCTTCGCAATGACTTCCAGCGAGGAGAAGCGCGACGACTCGCATCTATTGTTCGTGCTGCGCTAGCGCGGTGAGGCGTCGGCGCAGATCCGGTCGCATAGGCGGCTCCTATCGCTGCCAGACGTACTAAATATTTCAAAGAGAACGCCTCCTGCTCGTTCGTTAGGCATGCAAACACTAACCTTAAGCAGCAATGGTACGAACGGTCAGCTGCTTGATTCGAAGACTTCGATGCGCCTGCGCGCCTTTCGCTTCGTCAGCGAGCGCTACCTCCGACGGGAGCGATCAGGTGTCGCCGCTGAGTTCGTTCTCTTCGCACTGATCGTCCTCACATCAACCTGGCCACTCCTCTCCCTCGCCGAGGCGTTTAGTTTGAGCCGGTAAAACGCCGCTCGATTTCCGCTGCGTCGTGCTCGTCCGCAGAGCGAGCACGATTGTCAGCCTGGGAAGGCTGCCGCGGCTTCCTCCCGGAACGCTGCGGCAGCTCTGCTCTCCGCACGCAGCGGATTGCGCAGCAAGGTGAGTTCCCGCGTCGGCACTGGCCGCGCGAACGGCACCGCCACGCAGCCTCTGACAAATTCCGTTTCCACCATCATCTGCGGCACCACCGTCACTCCGAGTCCAGCCGCAACCATGCGCGCTATCGTCACAAGCTGAGCGCCCTGCAGCACTAGCTCGGGTTTGAGATGATTGGCCGCGAGCAACTCACGAACCTGGATCGAGAGGCAATGCACCTGGTGAAGCAGAAGAAACTTCTCCGATGCAAGCTCGCTCCATTTGATGCTCTTCCTGCGGCCGAGCCGATGGTGCTCCGGTAGCAGCATCAGGAGAGGTTCCCTCCCAAGCGAACGACGGGCGAGGGTTGGCGTTTCCTCGCAGGTGGAAGCGAGCGCCACATCGAGCGTGCCGTCCTCCAGCCGTTGCGCCAGCTTGTCGGTCGTGTCCTCGAACATCTCGAACGTCACTTTCGGGTAGGCGCGCTGAAAACTTCCGATCAGCTTTGGCAGCACATACAGCGCGATCGACGGAATCACGCCGACCGAAAGCCGGCCGGCCACTTCGTGCTCGAGCGACTCCACGCAACGCCGCGCGTCCGCGATGCCGGTCAGGATTTTTCGCGCGTATTCAAGAAAACACCTGCCGGCCTCCGTTAACACGACGGAGCGCGGCAGCCGGTCGAACAACTGTTGGTTCAACTCGCCTTCGAGCTTCTGGATCTGCTGACTGAGCGAAGGCTGCGAGACATGCTCGCGTTGCGCCGCCTGCGAGAAGCTCCCCTCCTCCGCGACCGCAACAAAGTAGCGGAGCTGATGAATCTCCATCGCGCGATCATCCGCCGCGATGTGCGTTTTGTCGAAGCAGTTGCCACTTCAAGCAACACCGAGGCCCACCGGCGGCACAGCCCGTGGTCTTTGGCGCTTTATGCTCTGGCGGTCTTTTCGTTCGCCATCACGCGTCGGGCCGCTTCGGCTCCGCCGAGTACGCGATCGGGTCCTGGCGAAAAAAGCTGGCAAGCTGATCGTAGAGCTGCCGGTTCTTTGCCCGGAGCGCGCGCGGCCGCTCGAAGAACGCCTCCGTCGCGACGGCAAAAAACTCCGGCGGATTCGCCGTGCCGTAGGTGTCGAGCACGGTCGGCGCGCCCGTCTCCTCCGCTTCGCGCAGCGCATCGAATTCCCGCTGCATCACCCGCGCCCATGCAAGATATTCCGCGCGTGTCCGCAACGCCGGCGCGCCATCCGTGACGGTATCTTCGAAGTCGAGCTGGTGCGCGAATTCATGGACCACCAGGTTGTGACCATCGGCCGGATGGGCGGCGCCGTGCTTCACCTCGTCCCATGCGAGGACGAGCGATCCCATGCGCCGCCCGGTGTGACCCAGCCGGTTGTCCGCGCCCTGCTCCCAGATGTTGTCACCGACGTAACGATCCTCCTCCACAATGTAAGTGGAGGGATAGACGAGGATCGACGTCAGCTCCGGGTAATAATCCGTCTCGCGATGCAACAGAAGCAGACAAGCCTGCGCCGCGATTGTCACACGGATCTCGTCCGTCAGCTTCAGCCCGCCGCAGCCTTCGAAGCGCTTCTCCGCCAGGAACACCTGCACATGCCCGAGCAGCTCCGCTTGATCATTTGTCGGCAGCCGCGAGAAGATCGGCAGATTGCGCGTGATGATCTCCTTCCACTCCGGCGGAAAAGGAGCAGTCCGCAGCCGCTCACGCCGGACTCGTTTGCGCCACGCAATTTTCATATTGAGAAAGTCCGCCGCAATTACGCCTCGAAGTCCGCGGTCAATTCAATGCGCGTAGCTCAGCACGCGCGCGAGCTTCCATGTCTCACCGGTTTGTCGCCAGACCATCGAGAACTTCATCACGCCGCAGTCCTGCTTCCCGTTCTCGTTGTGACAGAACCGATGCTCACCTACCTCGATCGCGCCGTAACCGGGCAACGGATATACCTCGAGCGATCCCGCCACCAATTCCCGCTGTAGATCAGGCACGTTGGCGAACACCTTCGCAAAATCGTCCTTCGTTTGCGCGGAGTTCTTCACTCCGCTGCCGTCGTCGTAGAACTCCAGGTCGTCGGTAAACATCGACATCAAGCGCTCGAGATTCTTCTCGTTGAACGCATCGAACGTCGCCCGATCCATACGCGCGATCGTCTCATACAGTTCGCCTGAGGTCGCCTTTCGCTTTTTCTCCGCCGCCTGCTCCGGACTCTGCGCACGAGCCGTCACCGCCAGGGAGATTGTCACCAGAGTAATGGCGAGCGCGACGTAAGATTTCATCCGACGAGTTTCGACGCGCCGCATCGCCTTGTGAACCCTGAAATTCCTTTCCTCTACTCCAGCTTTCGCGATTCCTCATCGATCAGTCGGCCAGGCCGACAGTGTTATTGCCCATCGCGACGAGAGTAGCTTCAATGGCGCGGTGCGGCCGTTCGAGTTTGTTAGCGTCTTCTATTCCGTCGTGCTTGGCGTCGCGGTGGCGCAGCTTATGACTGGGGTCGCGCGCTTAGTCGAGCAACGTCATCGCGTTCGCACTTACTGGGTCCACACCGTTTGGGTGATCGTGCTTCTGCTCACCGATGCAACCAACTGGTGGTCGCTCTGGGACCTGCGTGACGCCAGGAGCTGGCACGTGGGAGCGTTCCTTCTTCTGATTGGCCTGACCGCCGTCATCTTTGTCATGACCGTGCTGTTGTTTCCGCGTGAACCTGACTCATCCGACGCCATCGATCTGCGCGCTCACTATTATGCAAACAGCGCCGTCTTTCTGCGCGCCACCGCCGCCGCGTGCGCGTTGTCGGTTGTGTGTAACTGGATCTTCTATCCGGTCGATACCTGGCTCGATCCGTGGCTCAGCATTCCCGGCGCGATCGTCGTGCTGGCGCTGCTCGTCGCGCTAACTCGAAGGCCTGTTCTCCACGCCTTCTTGAGTCTCTTCACACTCGTCGGAATTATCGCGATGCTGCTCCTGCAAGGCATGAGGATTCAGTAAACGGCGCGGCGCAGTGTTCAATTCCCTCGACGTCAAGTAAGCCGCGCATCATAACCGACGCGCTTTGCCCGCTTTCTCGTCCTCGTCGTCTGCTCCGATCAGCGCAGCGCCGCGCGAGCGGGTCGAATCGGTCGATGTGCTGCGCGGACTCGTGATGGTGATCATGGCGCTGGATCACACCCGCGATTTTTTCTCGAGCTACACCGGCAATCCCACCGACGCGGCGACCGCCTCGGGCATGATATTTTTCACCCGCTGGATTACGCATCTCTGCGCACCGACGTTCGTCTTTCTGGCCGGCACTTCGATTTATCTGCAGTCGCTGCGCAAACCGCGCCCGCAGCTCGCGCGCTTTCTTGTCAGTCGCGGGCTGTGGCTGATAGCGCTGGAGCTTGTCGTCGTCAGCTCGATGCTCACGTTCCATCCGAGCGTGCACCTGCTTTTCCTCCAGGTGATCTGGGTGATCGGCGTGTCGATGCTCGTGATGGCCGCGCTGATTTATCTGCCGCTCTGGGCGGTGGCCTTGTCCGGCCTCGTTCTAGTCGCCGGTCATAATGCGTTCGACGCCGTAAACCCAACTGCGATGCAACCGATACTCGGAACGTTCTGGCGATTGCTGCATGTGCCGGGGCTGCTGCGATCGCCGGCGTCCGGCTATTTCTGGGTCAACCTGTACCCGCTCATCCCGTGGCCCGGGATTATGGCGCTTGGATTCGCCTTCGGCGCGTTTCTCCGGCGACCTGCCGGCGAACGGCAACGCACCGTTCTGCTGCTCGGCGCCGCGTCGGTGATCGCGTTCGCCGTCTTGCGCTTCAGCAACCTCTATGGCGATCCGCTGCCGTGGAAACATCAGGCGTCGCCAGGCCGCACCTTCATGTCGTTCATGGACGTGCAGAAATACCCGCCCTCGCTGGGCTTCGTGCTCGTCACGCTCGGTATCTCGCTTTCGCTGATGTCAATGTTCGACGCCTGGCAGGCGCGCGGCAGTTTTCAGACCATCCGATCAATCCTCTCCGTCTACGGACGAGTGCCGTTCTTCTATTACCTGCTGCACTTCACGAGCATTCATCTCGCCGCGTTGCTGACGACCGCTGCGCTTGGGCTGGACTGGCACTGGTGGACCCGCCTGCCGCCAACCGGCAGCGTTTTTGCCGGCCATCCGCGCGGTTACGGCTTCTCGCTCCCGATCGTTTATCTCGTCTGGCTGGCAATTGTGGTCCTCTGCTACTTTCCGTGCAGATGGTACGCGGGCGTGAAACAGCGCAGCCGCAATCCGCTGCTCTCCTATCTGTGATACGAGCGAGCGGGCGCGATCAAATTCGCACTCTCGCCATCAGTCATGACATAATCACAGACGTCCAAGACACACGCGCAACTCGGTGAAAACGTTTCCTGCTAAGATCGGCCGATGGCTCGCTGAGCTGATCCTCGTTTTTATCGGTGCCTACGCGGCGTTCTGGCTGAGCAATTACCAGCAGCATCAGCAACAGGCGACGCAGCGCGATCACATCCTTGCCTCGCTCGCGCAGGAGCTTGAGGCGGGAATTCAAGGCACGCGGGACGACGGAGCGAGATTTGATCGGGAAGCGCGCGACTTCGAGGCGGCGGTGGCAAACGGCGAACGCCCACCGCTTCACCGTTTTGTCTTCACGACCGACTACAATCCCGGCGACATCGCCGCGCTCCTGCAGGCCGGCGGCATCGAGCTGCTCCAGGTGAAGACGCTCACCACGCTCCGCAATTTCGAGACCGTCGTGCGCTGGGGATTGAGCCGGATGGCGCATGATCAAAAACTCAGCGACGAGCTGATCGCGCCCGCTCTCGGCTCCGATCCTTCTGTATTCTACGACGAAAGCGGCCGGAAGTTGCGCGAGCGCTTCGACTTTTATGTCGAGGCGATGCGCGATCGCGCGGAGTTCTTCAAAGAGCTGCAGCAGAAACAGGCTGAGCTGCTGAACGAGATCAAAAGCGAACGTCAGCGGCGGTGATATCGCGCAGAACTGACAGCTGTTTTGCTTAACGCTTCGGCGTTCGCCCTTCTTCAGCGTCGTGCAAATCCAGCCAGGTCTGGATGTCATCGCGATTGGCCCAGCCATTTCGCTCCTTCGCGGCTTGCAGGTCCGCGCTTGAAGAATCACGCCACCCGCGCTTCGCGATGAACGCATTCCAGATTTCGATCTCCTCTTGGTTAGGCTTACGGCCGCGGTCAAAACACCACTCCAGGATTTCTTCGTCGGATCCGCCTTGCAGCGTCCGCTTCGCCAGCTCGTCGTAGTTAACCCGGATAAATCTGGTGCAACGCGCATCGAAGAACGTCGGGTCCTCGTCGACCCCGGTGAAGTAGTCGTCCGGCAAGCGCCCTTCGGCGCGCAGCCTGATCTTGTCGAGCATGCGCGCGAAGTAGATCAGCCCGTTGGTCTCCTTGTAATCACTGCATGGCGTCTGCACTATGGCTTGCGATGTTTTGCCGGCACTCTCTCTCGGGGAATTCTCCATCTGCGTCGCGTTCATGCTCAAATTTGCATCATCGGGACGTGGAAGCGACAGGACCCACTTCGCTCAAATCGACTGGCCCACTTTTGCCGGAATGAGCGGTGCGAAACAACAGTTGAACGGCAAGCAACGACGCCGTCGCGCGATCATCGCCTTCGAGATGCTGCGGTTGAATCGCGACGCGAAGGAGCCGCTCCATCAACAGCTCTATCGGCAGATTCGCGACGAACTCGTAGCAGGCAACTTCAACCACAACTCCGCGCGACTCCCTTCCTCTCGAGTCCTCGCGGCGGAGCTCGGAATTGCTCGGCTCACCGTAAAGCTCGCGTTCGAGAAGCTGCTGTCGGAAGGTTACCTCGAAGCGAAGACGGGCTCGGGCACCTTCGTCGCAGACAAACTCCCGGATACTTTTCTCAATTCGAACAAAGCGACCGCGGAGCCGCAACGGCATCGCGCCGCTCGCCTCGCCGATCGGGTTAAGGATCTGCCCGACCACCGCACCGGACACGAATTCGACTTAGGCATAGCGGGCGCGCCCGGAGTTTCTTTTGTTCCCGCGCTCGCGGCGCTCGACGAGTTCCCAATCGAGACCTGGGAACGTTTACGCGCGCAGGTCCTGGCGAAGAAAGGAGCGCACCTTCTTCAATATGCATCGAGCCGCGGCGACCCGGATCTCCGCAAGGCGATCGCCGCCTACCTTTGCGACTTTCGCGGCGCGCGCTGCCATCCCGATCAAATCATCATCACCGCCGGCACGCAGCAGGCGATGACCATTGCCGCGATGGCGCTCGTGAATCCTGGAGACAGCGCATGGATCGAGGACCCCGGCTTTTACCAGGCGCGCCGCGCCTTTGTCTTTGCCGGCGCGAAGGTGGTGCCGCGGCCAGTCGATCGTGAAGGCCTCGTCCTCGGCAGCGTCGCGCGCGAGCGTCCACCCAAGATCATCTACGTCACCCCATCTCATCAGTTCCCGCTTGGCATGACGATGAGTCTGGCGCGGCGCAGGGAGCTGATCGATTTCGCGCACAAGCACGACGCCTACATCTTTGAGGACGACCACAACTCCGAGTTCCGCTTTACCGGTCCGCCGCTGCCGTGCTT
>CADDYX010000130.1 GCA_902810735.1 Verrucomicrobiota bacterium
ACTTCGTCGCTCCAGCCGTTCTCGCGCAGCCAGGCAACGCCGACGAACGGGTGACCTTCGGTCGCGCTCTGCTCCGCATTCGGATGCCGCTCGTAGTCCATGTCGTGCAGCAAACCCACCGCTTCCCAGAGGTCGGCATCCGCGCCGTTGAGCTGCGCGAAATGCTTCATCGCGTCAGCGACTGCGTAACAATGCCGACGGAGACTTTCCGACTGCACCCATTCCTGCAGGATGTTCAGCGCGCGTTCGGCCAACATGATTTACTTGCGCGCGATGATCGCGGTCGACACCGGCGGGAGCGCGTGCGTCTCCGGTTTGTTGAATCCCGCGCGCGCAAGCATCTGCTCGAATTCCGCCACTGTGTAGGCGTCGCCTTCCGGCGTGCTCGCCAGCATGATGAAGCTGAACGCCGCTGCTTCCGGCGGGCTGACCCGGTCGGGATTCGGCACAAATTCGGAGATCGCCACGTGCCCATCATGACGCAGTGCCGCGTGGACTTTTTTGAGGAAACGAACGCAATCCTCCGTGTTGAAGTGGTGCAGAAAGTTCGGCACCAGCACGACGTCGTAGTCCGACCCGAGATCTACTTCGAATGCGCTGCCGGCGATGGTGCGGAACCGATCGGCAACGCCGGCGCGCTGCGCGTTCTCGCGCGCGACTTCGAGCACCGGCGCCCAATCGAGCGCGACGACTTGCGTCTGCGGATTGCGTTGCGCAAAGGCCAGGCCCCACATTCCATGACTCGCCGCGACATCGAGCACCTTCGTGGGGCGGTCGGCCGGAAGCGGAATTAGGTTCGCGACTATCTGGGCCGGCTGGATCATGAGCGGCGCCATCCCGCGCGCGAATTCAATCCAGACCGGATGCTCCGGCGCCAGCGTGCCGAGCTCACTCGCCACGGTGCCGCCTTTCCGCACCGCACCGGCGACATCATCAAAGGCGCGCATCAATTGCGGCGAGAGCAGGAACTGGGTAATGCCGCCGGCGTAAGCGCGCGATCGTCTGTCGAGAAACAGCGCGCTGTCCGGCGTGAGCGCGTAACGCGCGGCCTGCTTCGTGAGAAAGCCGAGGATGGTCAGATAATCGCACAGAATTCGCACGCCGCGTTCGGCGGCATTGCAGCGCTGTGCGATCTCCGCAGCCGTGGCCGGCGTGTCGCCAATCGCCGTGAATAGATCGAGCTCGATCGCGCCTTTGATCGCGGCGGTTCGCTGGTAGGCATTGACCGTTTCAAAGAAAAGCTTCGGCGAAGGTTCCGGCGTGTCGTTCATTCCGGAACGCATACGCCGCCGCAGACCACCGTCAAAGCACGGCGCGAAACTCCTGCTACGCCGGCCCGGCGATCGGTAGTTCGTCGAACTTCAGCTTGCGCCCGAGCTCGCGTCGCAGCAGCAGCAAATTGAAGCAGGCCTGGAGCACTTGCGAGGTGACCGAGAGATACCAGACGTGCCGGATGTGAAAATTCGCGCCGCGCGAAAGCAGCACCGCGGGCAGCGCGAAGACGAGCAGACGCGAAGCGGAGCTGAGCAACGGCGGGATCGTGTTCCCCATTCCCTGGAACACGCTCGAGCTGCTGAAGACGATGCCCGAGGCGACGAAATTCAGCGCCACGATCGTCAGGTATTCGCTGCCAAACGCGATCACCCGCGGGTCGCGCGAGAACCCGCGGATGAAGGCGGGCGCCCACAGCCACGTCGTCACCGCGAGCACCAACATCACTCCCGACGCGAGGCCGATCGCCGCGAAGACCGAATGCCGCACGCGATCGGCACGGCGGCCGCCGTAGTTTTGCCCGACGACCGGCGAGACGGCAAAACTCAGCGCCACGACCGGCAGAAAAAGCGCCTGCATCACACGTGCGCCGACGCCAAAACCCGCCTGCGCCGCGGCCCCAAACTGCCGGATGATCGCGTACACGATAAAGATGTAGACCGACAGAAGCGCGAACTCCGCGCCGGCCGGGATGCCGATTTTCAGCATGGCCCACCAGATCTTCATCTGCGGCCGCCACTGCGCGACGCGGAAACGCAGGTAATGAAATTTCCATTCGAAATAGATCACCGTCAGCACATCGGCGACGAGGATGGAGAGGAACGTCGCGAGCGCGGCGCCGCTCACGCCCATTCGTGGCCACGGGCCGATGCCGAAGATCAGCAAAGGTGCGAGCACGATATTCATCAGAACACTCAACACCTGCAGACCGACGGCCGGCTTGATAATGCCGGTCGCGCGCAACGCCGAGCCGAGGGTGACGAGCGGAAACTGCAGGAACAACGCCGGGATGAACCAGTTGAGGTAGCTCTTCGCCAGCGCGGCCGTCGCAGCATCGGCGCTGAGCGAATTCGCGTACATGTCGCGAAGCAGGAAACAAATCACGCCGAGCCCGAGGCCTACGAGAACGGACATGACGAGTGATTGATTGAACGCGCGCTCTGCGTGCGGCTGGTCCTTGCGTCCGGCGGCCTGCGCGATCAACGCCGTTGTTCCGACGCCCAGTGTTTGGGTCAGCGCGACGACGACCATCATCAGATTTCCGGCCACGCCGACTGCGGCGATCGCCTCGCGACCGAGACGGCCGACCCAGTAAAGATCGGCCAGCAGGTATAATGTCTGCACGAGCATGCTGACGGCGAGAAACGCCGCCATGTGCAGCAAGTGGCGGATCACCGAACCTTGCGTGAGATCTTTCATTTGTTAGGCGTCATCGCCGCATTCTAGCGCAATTCGGCTTTTGCAAACGCCGCCAGCATCTGTTCGCGCGGCGGCGACCGCAGAACATTGTTTGCGGCGAACTCTTCTGCCTGCGGGTAATTGGTTTGCCGGATTCGTTCGGCCGCAGCATTGAAATCGTAAACCGTCCTGCGCAGCTCGACCGCCGGACCGAGCGCGAGCCAGTAGGCGCCCGGTTCGCCGAACGGCATTCCGACGCTGCCCGCGTTCACGATCCGAAGATTGCCGGCCCGGCGATCGAACTGCATGTGCGTGTGACCGCAGACGACGAGCGCGACATCCACTCCTGTAAACGCGCGGAGCACCGCTTCCTCCGGTGTGTGCTCCGTGAAAATCTCGTTCTCATTCCGCGGCGTCGCGTGGCAGAACAACACATCGCCGAGATCAGGAACGTTGATGCGGACAGTCCGCGGCCAGGCGGTTAACCAATCGCGCTCCTCGCCGCCGAGCTGCTCTGCATTCCACTGCACTCCGGAGCGGAACGCTTCCGGCACGCCGGAGTTTTTGCCTTCCATTTCGGCCAGCACCGCGACCTCACCGTTACCGGCAATGAACTGCATAGGAATTTCGATCGAGCGCAGGCAGTCGAGTGTCTCCCGCGGCATCGGACCAGGCACCACATCTCCGCCCACCACGATCTGGTCCGCGCCTGAGTCGCGAATCGCGTTCAGCACCGCTTCCAGCGCGGGCAGATTGCCGTGGATGTCGTAAATCGCTGCGATCCGCATCAGTTCGCTTGCGTCGCCGTTCTCCGCACCAGCAGGAGATAGGCGATCATCGCTCCACCGATCGGCAGACCGATCAATGTGCGCGGATCGCGTCGCACAATCGCGCCAATCAGATCACCGAGGAGATTGATCGCGAGAACACCAATCGCGAGCCGCCGACCCCACGCTGCTTCGCGCGCGAGGCCGATCGCCGAGCAGGCGCACGCGGTTCCCACAACCAGCATCAGCAAAATCGCCCAGCCACCCATCGCGGCGAACGCGGTCTGCGCCTCCGGGTTGGCACGCCAAAGCACGTCGAGCGCCGTGCCCGGAAACGAGAGCAGCACAATGGTCAGAGCGCACATCAACGTCCCGAACGCGAAGAACGCGACGAGCAATTTGATGCCGAGCGGGCGGCGACCGTTCATCGCACGAATGCTAAACCGGCGTTACGATTCGCTCACCGCAAATCGCGCATGAACAATCCTTCGGCAGCCGCCGTTTTCGAAAAGGTCGTCTCCGTCACCCCAGCCGACATCGACGACCAGGATCACGTGAACAACACCGTCTATCTGCGGTGGGTGCAGGAAGTCGCGAGCGCGCATTGGGAGGCGGTCGCGCCGCTCGACGCGCAGGCGGCGATCGGCTGGGTCGTGCTGCGCCACGAGATCGACTACAAAGCGCCGGCGCGTTTCGGCGATGAGATTCTGCTGCGGACGTGGGTAGGCCAGGCAACGCGCGCGACTTTCGAGCGTTTCACTGAAATCCGCCGTCATCGCGACAAATGCCTGTTGTCGAATGCGCGGACGCTCTGGGTTCCGATCAGCGCGAAAACCGGCCGGCTTACGCGTGTCCCGGCGGAGGTGCGGGCGCAGTTTTCAACCTGAACCTTTCAACGCGCGGCTCGAGTCGGCGAACTGCGCGAGCAGGCTGTGGGCGATTTCCTTTGCCTGTGCCCGCAGCTCCGGAACCGCTGTCGTTTCATACAGACTTCCTTTTCGCGCGCTGCCGATCGCAAACAGGTTTGGTGCCGCGATGCCGGCGCTGTTCGTGACGCGTCCGTCCGGCGTTGTTTCGATGCCGAGCGACAGCGCATCAGGGACGACCACACCGCGACGAAGAAGATTCGAGACGAGCGGATCCTCCAGACGCCGGTAATTTGTCTCCGGCCCAGTGCAGTTGATCACGAAGTGAGCCGTGAAGGTCTGCGGTTTGCGCGTTGTGCGGTCGAATACGGAGACGACGAGGTGATCCGCTGCCGCGGAGATGCGCTCGATCCGCGCTTTATGCAGTATTAGCTGACCGCGTGCGCGAAGTCGTTCGACGACCGAGATCACTTCCGGCGCGATGCGGTGCCGATGCGCTTCCCAGAACGGTCGCACATGTCGCAGAAATCTCCGCCGCTCGCCACTGCTCAGGCTGTTCCAATATCGCTGAGTGTGCGGCCGGAGCGCATCGATCACAGCGCGCCAGTCGCCGCCGTTCTTCTCCGCTGCGGCCGCTTCGCGACGAACGAGCCGCGTCATCGCACGAATCGACGCGGGCAGGTTCCGTCCACGGAAAACGTCGTTTGCCGGCACGCTGGCGCGATGCGCGATTGGCAGCAGACCTCGGCGCGACAGGACGTGGATTGTTCCCCCGGCATCACGCTGTTCGAGGCTGAGTAGAACGTCGACTGCGGTCAGCCCGGAGCCGACGATCAGCACATCGTCGCGCTCGCCGACTCGGGCCAGTGCATCCGCGTCCCACGGCGAGCTGATATAGCGCTCGCTCCGCCGCACGTCCGCATCGACTCCACGCAATTCCCCTGGCGGAAAGTTTCCCAAAGCGAGCACGAGCCCCGAGGTCGTGAATTGCTCATTCTGATCCGTCGCCACGATGAATGTTTCGTCGTTCGGCTGTACATCGACCACACGCATCGACGTGACCTCAAGTCCGCGCGCTGTCGCCTTCGCCTCGCGAAGTAATTCGCCGACGTACGCACCATATTCCTGCCGCGAGACGAAAGCTTCCTTCGCGACGACTTCGCGTGATCGCGCGTTGATCCAGCGCCAGAAATGTTCCGGGTTTTCCGGGAAGGCGCTCATCTTGGCTGCCGGCACATTCAGCAGGTGGCGCCTGCATGTTGTGCCGTAGGCAACGCCGCGTCCATGCTCACCGCGAGCGCCGCACAACCGCACCCGCAGCTCCGGCGCGACGCGCGCGAGATGCACAGCGACCATCGCGCCCGCAAAACCAGCGCCGACGATCGTCACATCGTAATCACATTCGCGAGTGGTGCCCGCGCTTCGCACGACGCAGACTGTCATGCGTTTCGGAAAACCGCTGCGCAAATCCGTTCCGATTCGGCATGCGGCCGCCGTTGGATCAAGCGCGGCCGATCAAAACCGGAACGCGAAAAACACTGCGCCGATGATCAGCACGTACGAGACGGCGTAATTCCACTTCAGCGGCGAACGAAAAAGGATGTAGGCCAGCACCGTGAACACGACGAGCGTGATGCATTCTTGCAGGATCTTGAGCTGCGGAACGCTCCATTGCGCCGAGCCGATGCGGTTGGCCGGCACCTGAAAAAGGTATTCAAAAAGTGCGAGGCCCCAGCTGGCCAGAATGACGAGCCACAAGCGCTCATCCTTGAACTTGAGATGACCATACCAGGCGAGGTTCATGAAGATGTTCGAGACGATTAGAAGCAGGATGGTCTTCATCCCTTCTCAGTCCCGTAGCTTGTAGTCGCGCGCAACCAGCGGCGACGTTTCAGGTCGTCAGCGACAGCTCACCACGCGATACCGCCACTCGGGCTCATTGGCGGCGGCGATCCACCGGCGCCGGCCACGCTGGAGTTGTCATTGCGCTCCTGCGCGGTGTCGCTCGATGCACAACCGCTCACCAGCACTGCGGTGGCGACGAGGATGAGCACGACGAATCGCATGCAGTGACGTTACCTTCGCGGACAGCTCGTTCAAGCGCGACCACGGCGCGCGCTTTGCTCCTGATTCACACGTCGATGAAGAAGCTCGCGTGCCTGATTGCCGTCTGCGGCTCAATTTGCGCGTGGCACTACACGCACCGGCCAATCACCTACGCGCCCGGCGTTCTCATCAGCGCCGAGCCGGAGCAAACCGCGACCTCGGACGCAGCGATCCACTACGGCGAATTCACGTTGCGCCCGCTGGCGCACTTCGCGCTCAATGCCCGCGTGTTGCATCGGAAGGTTTACCGTTACGACCGCGAGGCAGCGCTGGTGCCGGTCGATGTTGCGCTCGGCTGGGGCGCAATGTCCGACCAGGCTGTGCTCGACCGGCTCACCATCTCGCAGAGCATGCGCTTCTATTGGTTCGAATACCGGCTGCCGCCGCCGATTCCAAAAGATCAGATCATCTCGCATAGCACCAACGCGCACATCATTCCTTCAACTCCCGCGATCGCCCGCGCGTGCAAATCGCTCCGCGCCGGCACACTCGTGCATCTCGACGGCGACCTCGTGGAAGCATCCGCGCCGAATTTCGGGCCCTGGCGCAGTTCGCTCAGCCGCACCGACAGCGGCAACGGCGCGTGTGAGCTCATCTGGCTCAAGCAGATCACCGTGCTCGACCCGGATCGCTCCCGCGCCGCAGGTATTATTGCCAGTCGTTGATTGCGACTGCCGTCTCGTCTTAGCTGCGAACCAGATGCGCGCGCAGCCACCAACGACTGCACGTCTCCGGATGCGAGAACTCGAGCCGGAGCGCGACGCCGCGTCGATCGTCGAAGTGCTCAACGATCCGGCCTTCGTTCGCAACGTCGGTGACCGCGGCGTCCGCACGAACGCCGAAGCGGCGGTCTACATTCGCGAGCGGATCGCGCCGAGCTACGATCGTTTTGGCTTTGGGATGTGGCTTGTGGAGCTCGTCGCAAACGCGGAGCCAATCGGCATCTGTGGCTTGCTCAAAAGAGATGCGCTGGAGGATGTCGACGTCGGCTTCAGCCTGCTCGAGCGATACCGTGGATGCGGTTATGCCTTCGAAGCTGCATCCGCCGCCATGACGTACGGATGGGAGGTCGCCCGGCTGTCGCGCATCGTTGCGATCACGGTGCCGCACAACAGCAGGTCGATCGCCTTGTTACAAAAACTCGGCATGCAGTTCGAGAAAATGGTCCAGCTCGTACCGGACACGCGAGAAGTCATGCTCTTCGCCGCCAGTGCCGGCGGCCAAGCGCAGAGCGACAGTAAATGATATAGTGCGCCATGTTTCTGCCGAATCAGAAAGTCGTCTGCGTCGACGGCAAGTTCCCTCTCGGTATCGAGAAGCTCTACAGCGAGCTGCCGAAGGAAGGCGTTACCTACACGATCCGCGACATCGTGCCCGGAATCGGCCTCACCGGCGAAGAAGGCGAAACGGCCGTTTACCTCTGCGAAATCAGCGGCCCGCTAAACGCCCATGGGATTGAGCGCGGCTTCCGCGCCGATCGCTTCGCTCCGCTCGAGACCACTGAAGATGAGGTCGAAGAGCAGGTTCCCGCCGCGATGCCGGAGCTAGTGCCGGCCTAGTTCAACGGTTGCTCGCGCGTGCAGCTCGACAAGAATTTCGCGCGCACATTACGGGCGGTTCTCCACACGTTCGGTGCGGCAGTCGATGAATTTGCCGACGTGATTTTCCGCCAGCTCGGCCGCGCTGACCACCTCTAGATTCGCTTACGGATTCGCTGAAAATGCCAGCCGCGCGTCGCACGACACCGGCCTGCCGATCTTTGTCTCCAGCCTCTGTTTTATCGGCGCCGGCATTCTCTCGACGATAGGCGCGTTCATTTTGGAAACGCCGGCGCTCACCGCCTTGGCGCAGGGCTGGCTGCCGATCGTCTATTCTGGCATCTTCTCGACCGCCGTGGCGTTCTCGCTCCAGGCCATCGGACAACAGCAGGTGCCGAGCACCAACGCGGCGATCGTCCTCGAGCTACGGGCGCACGACGCCGGGCGGCGAAGGAGTAGGTAAATCTTCCGCTGGCTGGTCGGCGGACGATTGCGCGCCATCATTGCGCGTAATCGTCACGGTCGCTGCGGAGCGGTTGCCGAGCGCGGCGCTCTTCGTCGCCATCAGTTTGACCTTGAAGAACTCACCCGGTTCGCGCTTTGGATCGTTGATGATCGGCACCTTGATAGTCTTACTCGTCTCATTGG
>CADDYX010000131.1 GCA_902810735.1 Verrucomicrobiota bacterium
GACGAATTTCGGGGCGAGGGAGGGGTGGAGCTTTCGCTTGACGCGACGCAATTTCCCACGCTTGCCTGAATGGGGGCGCGCGATCTTAGCCGTATGGACATTCTTACTTCACAGCAGCCTCTCCTTCTCTACGCGCCGGAGCACGGCGCTGAAACAATCGCAGCCACTGGGCATCCCGCCGATTCGCCCGCTCCAGTCCCGTCGCAGGAGACAATCGCGGATCTTGCGCAAACATATTGGGAGCAAGAAGGACGGCCGGAAGGCAAGGCCGACGAGCACTGGCGGCGGGCGGAGGCTGCGCTTCGCGGAAGCGCAGGTTAGATGCTCCGAGATGCGACGCTCACGGATCTTGCGTTCGCCGATGCAAACGTCCGTTTCGCTCTAGAATAGAGCTATGAAGAAGAATTCCTGGTTCAACCGCTTCGCCAAAGCCTCCGCGCGTCTTACCGGGCGCGCGGTGACGTTCATTCTAGCCCTTTGCACGATCATCGTCTGGGCAGTCACCGGACCCATGTTCGGGTTCAGCGACACCTGGCAACTGGTCATCAACACCGGCACCACGATCGTGACCTTCCTGATGGTCTTCCTGATCCAGAACACCCAAAACCGCGACAGTGAAGCGGTGCAGATCAAGCTGGATGAATTGATTCGCGCTACGAAAGGCGCGCACACCGTTTTACTCGACCTGGAGGAGCTGGACGACAAACACCTTCAGACGATCAAGGAATGTTACGAAGAGATCGCAGCCAGATCGCGTCAAGCGATGAAGAATGGTCATCAGGACACCGGCACACCCTTTATCCACCTCGATCACGCCGACGATGACGCAGCCGCAAAGAAAAAGAAGAACGGGCGCGGCGGGTGAATGTGAACTGATCTCTTCCGCGGCGCTTCAGGTCAGTGCCTTCACAACGTGGAGGGGAAGGTCTCGGGCAATTCGCCGCGTTCCCATTCGCCGGTGCGTTCGAGCGGCTCGAGCGCGCGCGTCTCGTCCAGATGAATCATTACGTCGAACTGCTCCGGTAATCGGCTCTCGAAATAATGACTCCAGCGCTCTGTTTCTGGGCGGTAGATGACCCCAATGGCGCGTTCCACGCGCGGTTCGCTGAGCACTTCGATGGCACCGCTATCAACTTCACGCAGGTCGAGCCAGAAGCGCGGCACGCCCGTTTCGTGAAATAATTCCTCATAACTGCCGGCCAATCCCGGGCGAACATTGCGCCGTTCCGCTGGATCGCCCCAATCACGCGCCGCCGTCACAGTTCCGCGATAAGTGCTGAAGCCGATTGCGAACGCATTAGCGCCAAAGCGCTCGCGCACGAGTTGACCCACGTTCAGTTCACCGCGTGCGCTCATCTCCGTCGCGCGCGCGTCGCCCAGGTGAGAATTGTGCGCCCAGACGACGATCTTCGTCCGTCCGCTGTCGAAATGATTCACCAGCGCTTGCAGTGTCTCGGTCATGTGGCGGTCGCGCAGGTTCCAGGAGGATTCGCGCCCGCGAAACATCGAGCGGTAGTAGCGTTCCGCGTTTGTGACCAGCCGCGCATTTTGTTCGGCATAAAAAAATTCATCTGAGGCGTGCTGACCGTCGCGTCCCATCAACTCGCCATATTTGCGGCGGAGATCGGTCAGTTGTGCGACGACCTCCTCTTCGCATGGCTCCGCGACACCGGCAGTCGTGGCGTAGCCGTAGGTTTGCGGGTCCTGCCCGAAATGTTCAAAGCACGCGTAACGATTCCGCGCGCGCCGTGCCGCTTCGGGATCCACCTTGTCGAGGTACTGCAGGACCGAATCGATCGAGGCATGGAGGCTGTAGAGATCCATCCCGTAAATGCCGGCCGCTGGCTTTCCCTGCGCGAGTTTGCCGTTCCAATCCCGCAGCCATTGGACAAACTCGAGCATGACCGTATTGCGCCACATCCACTGCGGGAAACGCTGGAAATCGCGCAGCGCTTCATCCGCGCTGCTGTCACTGCCGGTGCCGCGCACATACCGGTTCACGCGCAATGCGTCCGGCCAATCCGCTTCGAGCGCGATCATGTGGAAGTCTTTCTCGGCGATCAATCGCCGCGTCAGCTCCGCCCGCGTGGCGTAGAACTCGTGCGTTCCGTGAGATGCTTCGCCGATGAGCACAAACTGCGCGTCACCGATCGCCTCCAAGAGGCCGCGACAGTTCGGTTCCAGAGCCAGTGCTGCGTCGCGCACGACTTTGACCTGATCGGATAAACTCGCCGCCATTCCTTTGATTGGATTCGCTTTCGCTCGCGTCAGCCGATGGCTGAATGTGGAAGAGGCAATCTGCGACCGACGAAGGCACGAGCAGCGTAGTAATTGTATGCCTGCGAAATCCAAGAAACAGCAGATGGCAGCCGGCGCCGCGTTGGCGGCGAAACGAGGAGAGAAATCGAAAAGCTCACTGCGTGGCGCATCGAAAAGCATGGCCAAATCGATGAGCAAAAAGGAACTGGAGAAGATGGCGAGCACGAAGCGCAAAGGCCTGCCAAAACGCGCGAATAAATCGAAGAAGTAGGCGCGCGCTCAACGCGGAGACGAGAGAATGCCGGAATGAGGCGACGCGATTTCATTCTCCAGAGCGCGCTTGGCGGTGCGGCAATCTTTTCCGGAGCGCGAACCATCGCGCAAGCCGGGCCGCTCCTCGCGGCGCAGCGTCCTTCTGCTTCGCCTGTGGCAGGCGGCAGAGGCGCGGTCCCACTCGCACCGCCCGACGCGCAACCGCCGAAGCTTAAAATTCCCGAGCCCTCGCCGCGCAAGATTGGGTGGGCGATTGTTGGCCTCGGGAAATTGGCGCTCGAAAATGTTCTGCCCGCATTTGGCGAATGCAAAATCTCGCAGCCGGTCGCGCTGGTGAGCGGCCATGCGGATAAAGCGCGGCAGGTGGCGAAGGTTTACGGCATCGATTCGGACGCGATTTACAACTACGAAAACTTCGAGCGCCTGGCGGAGAACAAGCGGGTCGATGTCGTTTACATCATTCTGCCGAACAGCATGCACGCGGAGTTTACGATCCGCGGTTGCAAAGCCGGCAAGCATGTCCTTTGCGAAAAACCCATGGCCGTTACGGTGGAAGAAAGCGAGCGGATGATCGTTGCGGCGAAAGAGGCCAACCGTAAACTCGCGATCGGCTATCGGCTCTTGCACGAGCCGTTTAATCGCAGGGTGATCGAGCTTTGCCGCAAGAAAGAGTTCGGTGAGATCAAGACTTTCTCCGCCAGTAATTGTCAGGACGTGAAGGCGCCGAATATTCGGCTCAGTGCCAGGCTCGGGGGCGGTCCGCTCGGCGATGTCGGCGTGTATTGCATCAACGCCGCCCGTTACGTGATCGGCGAAGAACCGGTGGAAGTAAGCGCCTTTGCCCACCAACCGAAAGACGATCCACGTTTTCGCGAAGTGCCGGAGAGCGTCGCGTTCATCATGCGTTATCCCTCAGGCGTGCTGGCGAGTTGCGACTGCTCGTTCGGCACGTCCGAGAGCCGCAAATATCGCGTGCACTGCGCTGAGGGTTACATCGATCTCGACCCGGCCTTCAGCTACACCGGTCTGCGTCTGCATACTAAAAGCGGCAACGCCGAGACTGATGATACGCAGCGGACGGAGCTGGTCTTGGAGCCGCAGAACCATTTCGCACTCGAGATGGACGATTTCTCCGGTTGCATCCTACAGAACAAAGAAACGCGCACACCCGGCGAGATGGGGCTGGCCGACATGCGCATCATGGCTGCGATTGAGGAGGCAATCCGGAGCCGGGAGCCCGTGCACCTCGGCAGCTAGCCGACAAAAACAAGCATCGCGAAATCGGCAAATCCAGCGGGATGGTCCGCTGCGTAGCTATTTAAGGAGACAAGCTCTATGAGATATTTCGCATCCGCGATTCTCGCGCTTGGCCTTTTGGCCACGCGTGCGCCGGCCGCCGAACAGGAGACAACCCACCTCGCCGGGCGCGAGAACAAGACGCCGGGGCCACCGGGTTATCAGGAAGTCGCGGACGGCGACAAGCAGTTCGACCGCGCGACGGAGCAGGCGCAACGCTCGCTCGGATTCTTTATGGCGGCCTTGCGCGCGAAGAAGAGCGGCGACTCGGGATTCGAGGTCAAGAAGGCGTTCGTCGATGGAGATAACGTCGAGCACCTCTGGATCAGCGACGTGACCTACGACGGCGCGAATTTCCACGGCAAGATCAACAACCGGCCGATCGATGTGAAAAATGTCCGGCTCGGACAGCAGGTGACGGTGGCACCAAAAGACGTGACCGACTGGATGTTCGTGAAGGATGGAAAGCTGATCGGCGGCTACACGACGCGCGTCTTTTATGCGCGGCTGTCTCCCGCAGAGAGAGCGCAGTTTGATCAGCAGGCGGATTTCAGGATAGACGAGAAAGTGGGGAAGAAATGAGAGACGGAGTTGCGATTAACGAAGTGATACAGCCAACGCAGCCTGCGCGCATTTGCTTCACGAAAATCGCCGCCGTCATTCTCGCCCTGGCGGCGCTTGGCCTGAACGGATGCGTGGTCGGAGCCGGTTACGAGACTGGTTATTATGCGCCGAGCTACGCCGGCTATTACGGCGACTACGGATACGCCGGAGCGCCCTATTGGGGATACGGTCCGTACGTTGGCAGCACGATCGTGATCCGTGGACGAAGCCATCGCGGATATTATGGCCGGCATCATTTCAGCCATGACTGGCGCGGGCGCAGCGGTCGCTGGCACCGCAGTAGTGTTCGTGCACGCGGGCAAACAAACGTTCGGATTCACCGTCGTTAGACCATGCGCGAGGTATAAGAAATGGCTGGCAAGATCAACTTCCTCGGGCATCCGGTTCATCCGATGCTGATCGTGTTTCCGCTCGGCTTGCTCCCGCTGGCGGTGATCTTCGACATCACCTATCTCTCGACTGCGAATGGACAATGGGCGCAATTTTCCTTCTGGTTGATTGCGACGGGAGTGCTTGGCGGCTTGCTCGCAGCGGTCTTCGGGGCGGCTGATTGGTGGGCGCTCGATGACGGGACGCGCGCCAAGCGGATCGGCCTCTGGCACGGGCTCATCAATGTGGTCGTGACCGCGCTGTTTGCGATCAGCTGGGTCATGCGACGTCCAACACCGGCTGCACCTCCGACCGCGGCGATCGTCATCGGGATCATCGCGCTTGTGCTTGCGCTGATCGCAGCCTGGATCGGCGGCGAATTGGTTTATCGGCTTAGCGTCGGCGTGGATTTCGATGCGCACGTTGATTCGCCCAGTTCGCTTTCCGGGCGTTCCGCGAAGGAAAAAGCGCGCTAGGAAATCGCCGTTCCACGATTCGCGATCACGTCTGAGTGGCGTGTCGGCTGCGTTTCCTTTGCGGCGAGCGACCCCGCTCGTACTGGAATTTTGATCGCGTCCATTCCAGGAGATGATACTCGCGTGCGCGCGGATGAGCTGATCTCCTTTCTGCAGCGGCCCGATTCGTTTCCAGAAAAGCCGGCGACGGTCGAACTCCGGCAGACGCACATCTCGCTGGTCGCGATCGCCTCCCCGCATGTTTACAAGATCAAGAAACCGCTCGATCTCGGATTCCTCGATTTTTCCACGCTCGAGAAGCGGCGCCACTTTTGCGAAGCCGAGGTGCGGCTGAACCAGCGCCTTTGCCGCGACGTTTATCTCGGAGTGGTGCCGATCGTTCGGCGCGATGATTCGCTCCACTTCGGCGGTAAAGGCGAGGTCGTCGAGTACGCCGTAAAAATGCGCGAGCTCGCGCCGGAGGGCTTTCTCAACTGGCGTCTCGTGCACGCGAACGTCGGCGGTGCCGATCTCGATCGCCTGATCGCAAAACTGAGCGCCTTCTACACCGCGCAATCATCCTCCGAAGAGATCTCGCAGTGGGGCTGTATCGCAAACCTGCGCCTGAGCACGGACGAAAACTTTGCGCAGACGAAACAATTCATCGGGTCGCACCTGTCGTCTGCAGCGTTTGCAGCGATTCAGTATTTCACCGACCGCTACTATGCGCGTCGGGCGGAGCTGTTCGAGCGCCGCCGACGAGACGGGCGGATTCTCGATTGCCACGGCGA
Source organism: Verrucomicrobiota bacterium (assembly GCA_902810735.1). GTDB lineage: Bacteria > Verrucomicrobiota > Verrucomicrobiia > Chthoniobacterales > UBA10450 > CADDYX01. The sequence goes on from CADDYX010000131.1 coordinate 6,068, forward strand.
CTTACGTTGCGAGCAGGTTCATTTCTCGGACGATGAGGTAAACATTTTCGACTGCATCGAATTCAACGACCGCTTTCGCTATATCGACGTGGCCAGCGATTTGGCCTTCCTCGCGATGGACCTGGATTTTCGCGGTCGGCCCGATCTCGCGGCCGTTTTTCTCCGTCGCATCGCTGGCGTCTTGCGCGACTCCGAGTTGCTCGCGCTGGTCGATTTTTACAAATGCTATCGCGCTTATGTCCGCGGCAAAGTCGCGGCCATGAAAAGTGCCGAAACGGAAGTCCGGCGGCTGAGCGCGAGCAAAGCGGAGAAAACGCGGCGCTATTTTCAATTGGCGCTCACCTATGCGATCGCCGGGTCCGATCCACTTGCCCTGATCGTGATGGGACGAGTCGGGACCGGCAAAAGCACGGTCGCGAACTTCCTGGGCGGCGCGCTTGGCTGGCCGGTCTTTTCTTCCGACCGGACTCGAAAAGAAATGGCCGGGATCGAACTGCACACGCGCGGAGACGCGGCCGCGCGCGCGGAGCTTTACTCCGCCGCGATGACGGAGCGCACCTACGAAATCCTAATCGCAAACACAATCGAACGCGCCCGCCGGCACGGCAGCTCGATCGTCGATGCAACTTTCGGAAGCCGCGCGAATCGAGAAAAGCTGCGCGGTGCGTTGTCGGACGCGGGAGTTCGCTACCGCTTCATCGAAATCACTGCTTCTGACGACGAGATCAAAGCGCGCTTGCGGCAGCGCGCCAAAAGCAAAACAGAAGTCTCGGACGCGCGGCTGGAAGACTTCGAGATGTTGACCGCGAACTATCAACCACCGCTCGTCGATGAGGAGTGTCTTTCTCTTGGCACTGGAAGCACTGTGGAAGAGACTGCGAGTGAGCTGTTCAAAACGTTAATCGCGACCGAGCAATAAAGAACGGAATGATCGCGCTGATACCATTGCGCCGCACGCGATCTCGTCGGTTCACTTCTTTCCGGACTGTTGCTCAACGAGGACAAAATCCTTGCCCTCTTCGCGCGTGAGATCCAGATGCGCCTCAAGCCGCTCGATGATCGTATCGAGCCGCGTCCGGGGACTGTCCTTGCCCTTCGCGATCTCGCCTTGCGGTAACTCAGCCAACTGCCGCTCAGCATACTTCTCGTGCTGCTCGAGCGCGTTCAAACGCATGATATAATAGCCGCGATCGATCAGTCCTTCGCTCTGCTCTTTCATCCGCGCTATCTCCGCCGCAAGCTCTTTCAGACGCTGAGTAACGGCCTCGCGATAGACCGCCGGATCTTCGCTCGCGTAACCTTTTGTTTTGCGCCACGGCTCACGTGTCCTGGCCGGCAATTCGCCTGGAGCCGGTGTCGCAGTTGTTTTCACCGGCGACGAAACAGCCTTCTCCGGCGACGCGGTAACCCGGCTCTGGGCATCTGCGGAGATTAACCCAAACAGGAGGATGGCAGCCGTGACAGCAGATAAGCTTCGGTTCGTCATCACACCCGTAGTTCGCATGGAATAAAGAGTGCGCTCGGAAAAATCCACTTCGATTTGATCTCAGACCAGGTCGCGCAAGGCAGTTTGCGCAGCATGGAAGCCGCACATTCCATGGACGCCTCCGCCTGGCGGCGTCGAAGCTGAACATAAATAAAGGCCGCGCAGCGGGGTTCGGTACGGCGTGGGACTGAAAATCGGCCGCGCAATCAACTGCGCGAGATTCGCTGCCCCGCCGTTAATGTCGCCGCCGGACAAGTTCGCGTTCGATTTCTCGAAAGCCGCGGGGCTGGTGCTGTGCCGCGCGATGATGCAATCGCGGAAACCTGGAGCGAAGCGTTCGATTTGTTGTTCGATCCGCTCCGACATGTCGAGCCTGGAGTCGTTAGGCACGTGGCAATACGCCCAGAGCGTATGCTGACCACGCGGCGCGCGCGTCTCGTCGAAAAGACTTTGCTGCGCGACGAGCACGAACGGTCGTTCGGGATGTTCTCCAGTTGAGACGGCACGCTCGGCCTGCGCAATTTCCTCAAGCGTGCCGCCGACGTGAACTGTTCCGGCGCGCTGGCATTCAGGCGCGCGCCAGGGGATCGGATGCGAAAGCGCATAATCGATTTTAAAAACGCCGGGAGCGCGACGAAATTTCTCAAGTTTGTGGCGGTATGAATTCGGCAGCCGATCGCGTGTGATTTTCGCAAACTGCCAAACCGAAGTGTCGAACAAGACCACCCGCGACTTTGGAAGTTCCAGCAGATGACGGATCGGCCGGTCGGTTTCGATTCGGCCGCCGAGCTCGCCCAGATAAGCAGCCAGAACGTTCGCAATCGCCTGTGATCCGCCACGCGGAATAGGCCAGCCGACCGCATGACCGGCGATGCCAAGGACGAGACCAACCGCGGCTGAAGCGATTGCCTGCAACGGCAGAAAAGAGTGCGCGGCCATTCCGGCGAAGAGCGCTCGCGCGGGTTCGCCGCGAAACCACGCCCTCGCCAGCAGCTGCGCAGGAC
>CADDYX010000132.1 GCA_902810735.1 Verrucomicrobiota bacterium
GGATCGGGATGGTGCCGTGCTCGATAAATTGATCGGGCCAGCCGATCCGGACGACGGGCGTGTGAATGCCCTGCGCGTAGAGGTGCTCCATCACGGCGCAGCCGAAGCCATTGTGCAGGACGTGGTCTTCGAGCGTGGCGACGACTTCGACGCTGCGGGCGAAGAACTCGAGCGTGCCGGTGTCGAGCGGCTTGATCCAGCGCGGGTTGATCAGCGCGACGGAGACGCCTTTCTCGGCCAGCTTTTGCGCGGCTTCCTGCGCGACTTCGAACATGTTGCCCAGGCCGAAGATCGCGACGTCGCGGCCGTGCTGGACGACTTCGGCTTTGCCGATCTCGAGCAGCTTCGGCTCGGGTTTCGGTTTCGCGCCGGTGCCGACGCCGCGCGGATAACGGACGGCGATCGGGCCGGCGTTGTAATTCGCCATCGTCCAAAGCATGTCGACGAACTCGTCTTCATCCTTCGGCTGCATGTGGACGATGTTTGGCACGTGCCGCAGATAACCGATGTCGAACAAGCCGTGATGCGTCGGGCCGTCGTCGCCGCTGAGTCCGGCGCGGTCCATGCAAAGCGCGACGTTCAGGTTCTGCAGCGCAATGTCATGAATGATCATGTCGTAGGCGCGCTGCATGAAGGTGGAGTAAATCGCGAGGAACGGCTTGAGCCCCTGCGTCGCGAGCCCGCAGGCGAAAAGCGCGGCGTGTTCCTCGGCGATGCCGACGTCGAAGTAGCGGGTCGGATGTTGCTGCTGGAAAAATCCGAGGCCGGTGCCGCTCGGCATCGCGGCCGTAATGGTGACGATCTTCTGGTTTGAGTCGCCGAATTTCGCGAGCGTCTTGCCGATTATCTCGGAATAGGTCGGCGTCGGGCTGGCCGCGGTTTCGCCGCTCTCGATCTTGTATTTGCCGAGGCCGTGGAACTTGTCCGGCTTCGCGATCGCCGGGTCGTAGCCTTTGCCTTTCTTGGTGAGAATGTGGAGCAGGACCGGCTCGTCCTGCGATTTCAGGAACTCGAACGTGCGGGTGAGGAGCGGTATGTCGTGGCCATCGATCGGACCGTAATAACGCAGCCCAAGCTCCTCGAAGATGACGCTCGGCACGAGCAGACCTTTCACGCCTTCCTCGACGCGGTGCGCGAGCTGGACGGCGCGATTGCCGGCAATCGCTTCGACGAAGCGCCGCGCTTTATCGTGCAAGCCGGCATACATCGGGCTTGTCGTGATGGTGTTAAAATAAGAGGAAATCGCGCCGACGTTTTTCGCGATCGACCATTCGTTGTCGTTCAGGACAACGATGAAACGCTTGGTCTGCGACTTGGCGTTGTTGAGCGCCTCGTAACTGATGCCGCAGGTGAACGCCGCGTCACCCGCGACGACGACCACATCTTCATTGGTGCCGCGCAGATCGCGTCCGACTGCCATACCGAGCGCCGCCGACAAAGCCGTGCCCGCATGGCCGGCGCCGTAGCAATCGTGCTCGCTCTCGGTGCGGAGCAGGAAACCGTTGAGGCCTTCGTATTGCCGCATCGTCTGGATGCGATCGAGCCGGCCGGTGAGCATCTTGTGGACGTAGCCCTGATGGCTGACGTCGAACACGAACTTGTCCTTCGGTGTGTTGAAGACGCGGTGCAGCGCGATCGTCAGCTCGACGACGCCGAGGTTCGGCCCGAGATGGCCACCGGTTTGCGAAAGCGTCTTAATCAGTTCATCGCGCACTTCCTGGGCGAGCTGCGGCAGGTCCTGTTCGCGCAGCGCCTTTACGTCGGCAGGCGAGCGAATCCCATCGAGCAGCCGTTTAGCGGTCTGCGTTTCAGAAGAGGCTGACGTCACTTCGATCTTCTCCTTTTTCCTGCGATTTCGTTGCCGGCGCTGCTTCGGCTGTTGGTTCAAACGGCTTCACCACCGGTTTGCCGGCGTGATTGCGTGTAATGATCTCAATCCGCTTCTCCGCACTTGCAAGGCGCTCCTGGCAAATTCCGACCAGCTTCATGCCTTCTTCGTAGCGGACAATCAGGTCCTCGAGCATCATTTTGCCCGATTCCATTTCATCGACGATCGCTTCCAGCCGGTCCATCGCGCGCTCGAAGCTGACTTCTTCGGCGCTTTTCTTCGGCTGGTTCGACATGACGAATTTTCAATAACGCACAGCGCAGTCGCGAGCAACAGCGGGAGTTCCGCGCCGGCGCGTGCTGTTGAACAGGCTTGCCGCGCCCGGCGCGCAAACGATTAACTGATGACCGGCGAGTATGTCGCAGCTACGCATCTGGATCGGCCGGCAGGACGCGCGTCATCGCCTGCTGCTCGCGGTGCTCCTGGCGGTGTTGGCCGGCGTTTTGCTCCACCGGCTGGTGCGATTTTGGACGCTGTGCATCGCGAGCTGGGATGTCTTTGCCTTGTGCGCGCTGCTGCTCGCGTGGCTGACGATTCTGACCACACCGCCGGACAAACTGCGCCGCCGTGCGCAGGAACAGGATCTCAGCCGGCTGCTGATCTTCATCTTCATCATCGCGGCGGCGGGTTTCTCGCTCGTCGCAGTGGGTTTTCTGCTCCGCACCCACAAAGCGGGACCACCGTCGCACGTGGTGCTGCATCTCGTCATGGCGCTGATCGCAGTGGTCGGCGCGTGGTCGCTGGCGCACACCGTGTTTGGACTGCGATACGCCCACACGTTTTACGGCGATGACAACGGCTCGCCGACACCGAAACACGCCGGCGGCCTTTGCTTCCCGGGTGATCGCGAACCCGACTACATGGACTTCGCCTATTTCTCGTTCGTTATCGGCATGACCTTCCAGGTTTCCGACGTGGAAATCACATCTCGCGAGATGCGCCAGCTCGTGCTGATCCACGGCATGCTCTCGTTCGCATTCAACACCGTCATTCTCGCGCTCGCCATTAACACCGTCTCGTCGTTGCTTTGACCTGCCGAACCATCGTGGCACAGGCGATGCTCGCCTCTGCGGAAGCCGCGATGACGTTCCCCAAGAAAATCCTGCTGATCGACCACGATCCAAGCGCCTCACGTGGCGTGCGAGAGGCGCTCGAGCAGACGGGACAATATTGCATCCGCGAAGAACACGACGAACACACGGCATTGCAGGTCGCGCGATGGTTCGCGCCCGATCTCATCCTGCTCGATTTCATGACCAGCTCGGCGGAAGCGACGTTGCTCGCGCACGAAGCGCACGACCGAACGCCCGTTCTTTGCATGACGCCGCTCGAGAACGCGAACTCCGTCGCGTCGGCCGGCATCCTTGGCGGCTACACCTTCTTCGCCGCGCCGCTCGGAATGGACGAATTGCTGCGCGGAATTGAAGAGCTGCTCTTCGCTAGCTGATCTGCTGCCGGTACGCGGCCGCGTCCTTAAGCTGATTCACTGCGTCCGCTGAATCCATTTTCAGCGCGAAAATCCAACCTTCGCCGAATGGATCGGTGTTGATCAGTGCCGGGTTGGACTCCAGCGCCTTGTTCACTTCCACGATGGTGCCTTTAATCGGCGCGTAAATGTCGCTCGCGGCTTTGACGGACTCGACCACCGCGGTTGCCTCGCGCGCATTCACCTGTTTACCAACCTGCGGCAATTCGACAAACACAACGTCGGTCAACTCCGCCTGCGCGTGATCGGTGATGCCGATGCGCGCGTTTTCGCCCTCGACGCGGACCCACTCGTGCGATTCGGTGTAACGGAGATCGTCGGGAACGTTCATGGCTTTTTGTAGAGCGGTTTCTTTTCGATGACAGCAGGAAATTTCTGGCCGCGAATCTCGATTTCGAGCGCGGTGCCGATCTTTGCATGCTCGATCGGCAAGTACGCCATCCCGATTCCGTAGCCAAGGCTTGGCGATGCTGTGCCGCTGGAAACTTCCGCGAGCCGCTCGCCGTCTCGAAAAACCGCGTAATGCGGACGCGGCGGCGGCGTTTTGCCCTGCATCCGAAACGGCGCAAGTCGCCGCTTAAGGCCGTGCTCCTTTGCCTGCGCGAGAATTTCGCGGCCGGTAAAATTCGGTTTCGTCAGATCGACAAAAAAACCGAGGCCTGCTTCGAGCGGGTTGTGCTCGGGCGTGAGGTCGTTGCCATTTAGCGGATAACACATCTCGAGGCGGAGTGTGTCGCGCGCGCCCAGGCCGCACGGTCGAATGCCGAGCGCTTTACCTTTCTCGAGAATCGTGGTCCAGATCGCCGGCGCGTATTTCGATTCGAAGAAAATCTCCACACCGTCTTCTCCGGTGTAGCCGGTGCGCGCAATCGCAAGCGGCATTGTATTCAGGTCGGCGGCAGCGATCGTGTTCCGCGCCGGCAGCTCGAAGGTAGCGCCGAACAATGCGCGGAAAAGCTCCGCGACCCGGGGCCCCTGGATGGCGAGACCGGCATAACGATCGCTCCGGTTCTGCAGCTCCACACCGGGCGCAATGTGGGAGCGCAGCCAGGTGAAATCCTCATCTGTGCGCGACGCGTTGACGACGAGGAGGAATTCGTCGGGCGCGGTGCGATAAACGATCAGATCATCAATGATTCCGCCGTTCTGGTTGAGCAAGAACGTGTACTGCCCGCTGTGCACATCGAGCTTCTCGACGTTGTTCGTCAGCATGCGATTCAGCCATTCGCCGGCCCCCGCTCCGGAGGCGACGAGCTGACCCATGTGCGAAATATCGAAGACGCCGACGTTGTTCCGCACCGCCTGATGTTCGTCGACGATCCCGCTGTATTGTACCGGCATCAGCCAGTCGCCGAACGGGATCATTTTCGCGCCGAGTCGCACATGCTCGTCGTAAAGTGGCGTGCGTTTTTGCGCGGCGGCGGTCACGGCGAGACGGTAGCGGTGCGATCTGGTGCGTCAACGCAGTGGGGCCACATCGCGCCGCGTTTACGATGATGTAGCGATGAGTTTCCTCGACAAACTCGAGCGCCGCTTCGGCTGGCTCGCCGTGCCCGGACTGATCCGCGTCATCGTCGGCTTCAGCGTCCTCGTTTTCCTGCTCGTGCTGATGAATCCGGGTTTCGAGAAGTTCCTGGCGCTCAATCCGGCGCGGATCATGCGCGGCGAAGTGTGGCGACTGGTCACCTACATCTTCCTGCCGCAGTCGTTGAGCCCGCTCTGGCTGCTGCTCGCACTGTGGTTCCTCTGGTTCATCGGGGAAGGACTCGAGCGCGCGTGGGGAGCCTTTCGCCTCACGCTCTATTTCCTGGTCGGGATGATCGGCACGACCGCGGCCGCATTCTTCTTTGGCAGCAACTTCAGCAACTCAATGCTGCTCGCCGCGTTGTTCTTTGCCTTCGCCACGTTTTATCCGGATGAGGTGATCTACGTATTCTTCATCCTGCCGGTGAAGGTGAAATGGCTCGCCTGGCTGTCGGCCGGAATTCTGTTTTACGGATTTGTCGTCGGGACGAACTCGTATCGCATGGCCATGATCGCTGCCCTCAGCAACTATCTGATCTTTTTCGGGCCTGGGTTTTTCCAGCAGGCGCGACAGCGCAAGCAGGTGACCGATCGGCGGAAGCGTTTCGAGACCGAATCGCGCGGGGAAGCTGAGCCGCTGCATCGGTGCGCGATCTGCGGAGCGACGGAACTCAGCGATCCTAATCTCGAGTTCCGCGTCGCACGCGACGGCGAGGAGTATTGCATGCAACATCTCCCGCGCGCTGTGAACGCGGCGTAAACGGCGGTCACTTGATTGTCGCCGTGCAGGCGCGGACACTCCCGCGATGAGCGACAAGCAAACGCCACTCGTTCCCGAGCAGGGATGGCATTGCCTGCATCTCTTCTATCGGATCGAGCACGCGCAATGGGAGCTGCTCAGCGCGGACGAGCAGCGCGCCGCGAAGACTGTGCTGGCGGAGTTGGTGCAGGAGATTCGCGCGATGGAATCGACCCAGCTCCTGACGATGAGTGTCGTCACGCCGAAGGCCGACCTCGCATTCATGTTGATCACGCCCGATCTGCACACCGCAAACACGATCGAGAAACGTCTCACCCTCTCGCTCGGCGCGGATGTTCTGGAGCCGGTCTACAGCTATCTCTCGCTCACCGAAGAAAGCGAGTATCGCACGACCGTCGAGGATTACGCGCACACCCTGCAGAACGAACAGAAGCTGCAGCCCGGCTCGCCGGAGTTTGAATCGGCGATGGCCTCATTTGACGAGCGAATGAAACATTATCGGCAGGATCGCGTTTACCCGACGCTGCCGGATTGGCCGGTCGTTTGTTTTTACAACATGAGCAAACGGCGCGGCGAAGATCGCAATTGGTACGCGCTGCCGTTCGAGGAACGACGCAAAATGATGCTTGGCCACGGCGCCGTCGGCCGGCAATACGCCGGCAAGGTGAGGCAACTGATCACCGGCTCGAGCGGACTAGACGATGCGGAGTGGGGAGTGACGCTGTTCGCCCGCGACACCTTTCAAATTAAATCGATCGTTTACGAAATGCGCTTTGACGAAGTCAGCGCGATCTACGGCGAGTTCGGCGAGTTTTACATCTGCATTCAACTGCCGCTCGACGAGTTGTTTCGCCGGCTGCAGCTTTGAAATTCCTGCTCGTTACGAGCACGACTGCGAACGGATGGGTGACAGAGCGGTCTATTGTGCACGCCTGGAAAGCGTGTGTGCCGAAAGGCACCCGGGGTTCGAATCCCCGCCCATCCGCGTGTCCCTAGGGTCGCGCGTTAATCAATCTCGCTGATCAGCAGTTTTCGAACGGCGATGCCGAGAGTCCGTAAGTCCGGCGAGAATCCCACTTCGTCTGGCGAAATCGGCTTATCCACCACGAACGAGATGTCGACGCGCGGCGGACAATCCTCAATTGTTCCGACTGGAATCTCCGCCACGCACCACCGCGGCTTCCGCGTGGACAGCTCGTCGAATTCGAAAATCCATTCCGCGATCCGCCGATTCGATGATCGAACTTCGACAGAGATCGCGCGATGCTTCTCGGTGAGAAACGGGACGACGGAAGCCTGGAGGACCAGTGGTCGCGTTGCCGGCGCATCCAGCAGCAAGGAGAGCCGCGCCGTCGTGCTCGTCGTCCAGGCGCCGTGCGTCTCCGTCTTTCCCCAGCCCTCCTGCAGGAAACAGCGCGAATCCCACGCATCGGCGAAGTCGATCTCCTCGCCGAGCTGGTAGTGCGGCTCCATGTCCGGAGTTGTGTTCGCCAGACCCAGCATTAGTTCGATGACACGCGCACAGGAATTTTCCGCGGCGGACTGCGGGGCGACCGCGTTCGCCGCCAACCGAAGATCCCCGAGCGAGTCCAACGCTTCGCCAACTGCAGCGGAAATCGCCGCGGCGGTCGGCTCCTCGTAAGTTGTGCCCGCGCCGCGGCCCGCTGCGAGCTCGGCGGCCATCCACGTCCCGCGCGGGACGACGACGACTTTCGCGAGATTTCTCGCTTCGACAAAAATCCCCGAGGTCAATGTCCGATAAAATTGCGGCTGATATGCGAGCACCACGATGGCACTGCGCGCGAGGTTCTCGAGGTACTGCGCAGTCGGCTCGCCGATCCGAAGAATTTCAACGTCGGGTATTTTTTCCTCCTTGAAGGCGGCGCAGGCGTTATCGAGATCGCCCGCAAATTTGACCGCGAACGGGATGTTCGGGTGCTTCGCTCGAACGGCACTGATGATGTGGCCGATCTCAGTCGCAAGTGGTCCCGAGCGCCGGTTGAGAAAGAGGTAAACGACTGGAGCCAAAAGCTCCGCCGAAGAGCTGGCCGGCTGCTGCGCGCCCATGTATTTCGGCATTGGCATCATGAACGTGCGGCGCCGGCAGGTTCGCGTTACGGCGCGCGCGATCGCGGAACTGGTGACCAGAAAAAATACGCGCTCCGCTCCGGCTCGCGTGCCGAGGTCCGCGCTCGCGAGGCGAAAGAACGGCGCCAGCGCGCCCGGTGAACCGGTCTGGAGGTCCCGCACTTCCTCTCCGACAAAGCGAATGAATACCGCCGGTCGTTGGTCAGATTTCCTGCGGCTCAGCCATTGGCCGATCCCGCGGATGAGTGCCGGATGAGCGCGCGCGAAAACAATTGTGTCCATCTGCCGCGGGTCTTCAGCATCGAGCGCGCTCCAGTAAGATTGCGAGTCACCCGCGTCCGCGTAGCCGATGATCTGAGCCGCCGCGTCATCGCTGATTGTGACGCTAAAATCTGGCAGCGGCGCGAGTGTATTTTCGGCCGAGAGCGAGGAGACGACATCGGGAGAACTGCT
>CADDYX010000133.1 GCA_902810735.1 Verrucomicrobiota bacterium
GCCGACATTCTTTATTGGCCCAACCAACCCGAACGCAACGAGTTTGCGCGTGACGCGAATCATCAAAGGCGCGGCCCCTTATTCGCAGTTCAAGGAAGCGATCGATGCGTTACTCGGCGCCGGCTGATCGGCTATCCAGCGGCTGATGGCTGCGCGGCGTCGCTGCGTTGCCGCAGCACCGCGTAGCTGATCCAGATCGCCGCCAGCGGAACGACCGACGAAACGCCTGTCGCGTTGAGAATTACTGTCACCATCAATCCTGCCGCGATCGCTGCACGTGCGTCGCCGAGCCTTTCCGCAATGGTGAAAGCAGTGGCCCAATACACGCAACTCTCGAGTCCGCCGGTGAAAGCCGTAATGATTACGCGTCCGACGGTAAGCTCCGAATTGGTAGCCGTCGCGCCCAGCAGCCACAAGGCGGCGGCGCCGGCGCTGATCGCCTGACCAAACATGAAACCGCGGGACCAGCGACGCCAGCGCAGGCCGATGATCACATTGATCAGCACGAAGGCAGTGCCGGCCTGGACAACCGTGCTGTACGTCACCGACTTGTTGCGCTCGAGCACCGACGCCGCGCTCGCAACGAGAACCAGTACAGTGACGCCGACGATCGCGGCTGCGATTTCGCGCCAGACCGGTCGACGTCGAGCAACCGGGAACACAGCCGACAGCGCGACAAAACCCCAGACGCAGATCGCGGTCACCGCCAGCACATTGGCCATGTGCTTCGGACCGAACAGCGCGAGCGCGGTGCCTTGAATCAGCGCCTGCGATGCGAGGATTACGAATCCAATGAACCCGGCGCCGATTCCCAGAAGCACCGTGGCAAGCCAGCCCATGCCAATCATCATGCTGATCATTGGCACCGGGCCGACCGTTAAGTTGTCGCGGAATGGCGCGAGCACGATCAACACGAGCAACGCGAGCATGCCGGGGCACACGAGGTAGACCTGCACAAGCAGGCGGCGCAGATCAGGATTGCGGCGCACCTGCGCGCCAGTGAGGTCGATCACGCTGAAGTTCGGCGAAAGCCGCGGATCGATTCGGTGGACGTGCGTTCGCCACTTCGTCGGCGCGACGATCAACCACCCGAGAATCTGCAGCGTCGCGACGAATATGTTCCGACCCGACGTGCCGAGGCGCAGCTGTTTTGGACGAATCCAATCGTCATCCTTGCGGACTTTGACCGGTACGTCGGGCGTGCCGACCGCCGGCCGATGATAATTGAACAGATGAATGCGCCGGCCGTGCTTCGCCGCCGCGAGCCCGATGTCGTGGCAATCATCTGCCGCTGGATCGCCGGCATCCTGCAGCTCCTTCGCGTATTCGAGGGACATCAGGATGTGGCCGCCGTCGCCGAAATCCATCACCCGTTGCGCGATGTTGATGCCATCGCCACTCACGTTCGTGTTGCCATTGACATCGAGCTGGCGCACGACAGGGCCGCTGTGAATGCCCATCCGCACCGCGAAGTTCCCGTCGGCATGTATACGTTCCGCCAGTTCGCAGGCACAGCGTAGCGGTTGCGTCGACTCACCAAAAAACGCGAGAGCCATACCATCGCCGGTCGGCGTGCGAACGACCGCGCCGGCCGCGCTGGCGTCGTCGACCGCGCGGCAATCATGGACGAAATCCTGCAGCTGCCGGAAAACCGTGGCCTGCTGATCAACCGGCATCGCGGAATAGCCGACTGCATCCAGGAAGAGAATGTGAGCGAGCTCTGATTGTGGCGCGGCCATCCGCCTGCGGTTTAACAAACCGGGCCGGCAACGCGAATCGTTTTTGATGCTAACTTCGAACAGCCATGCGCGTCGATATCCTGACGCTTTTCCCGGAGATCTGCCGCGCGCCTCTCAGCGAGAGCATGATGAAACGCGCGCAGCAAGCCGGCGCGCTCGACCTCCGGATTCACGACATCCGCGACTGGGCGAAGGACAAGCACCACATCGTCGATGACGCGCCGTTCGGCGGCGGGCAGGGGATGGTGATGAAACCGGAACCGATTTTCGCTGCGGTCGAGTCACTGCGAACCGCCGAGTCGCGCGTCTTGTTAATGACGCCACAGGGCCGCCGCCTAACGCAGCAGATCGCGCGAGAGTCCTCTCACCAGCAACACCTCATCGTGATCTGCGGTCACTATGAAGGGATCGATCACCGTGTCGTGGAGCGCCTAGTCGACGTCGAGATTTCGATCGGCGACTACGTGCTGACCAACGGCGCGATTGCCGCAGTTGTTTTCGTCGATGCGGTGGTTCGGCTTCTGCCGGGCGTGCTTGGCGATGAGAACTCGGCGGAGGACGACAGCTTCGCCAGCGGTTTGCTGGAAGCGCCGCAGTACACACGCCCGGCCGAGTTCCGTGGCTGGAAAATTCCCGACGTGTTACTCTCGGGAAATCACGCGCAGATCGCCGCCTGGCGAAAAGAGCAGGCGTTGAAACGAACGCGCGCGAATCGTCCCGATCTGCTCCAAGAATAGCTTTCGCGCATTTCCGCCGCTGCATAAAGTCGGAGGCATGGCGGGGTGGTTTTGGTACGCGGTGGTCGCGGCTGTCTTGTACGGCGCGCATCAAATTTTCACCCGTCTCGCTTCCGACCACATCGGCGACGGCCTCGGCGGTTTCGTTGTCGAAGCCACCGCCGCGACGACGATTCTGCTTTATCTCGCCGTTCTCTGGCTCAGCTCGCGCTGGAACCAAAAGTGGAGCGCTGAAGGTTTCTACTACTCCGCGCTGACCGGCGTTTGCGTCGGCTTCGGCACGATCGCGTTCTTTCTCCTGTTCCAAAAAGGCGGCCCACTGTCGTCGGTGCCGGTGATTCTCGCAGTCGGCGCCGCGCTCATGGCAATCGCCGGCATCGTGTTCTTTCGCGAAGCTGCTTCGTGGCAGCGTCTGCTCGGAATCGCGCTCGCGCTCGGCGGACTTTTTTTGCTCCGCAGCTGAGCCGCTGTGCGTCGCGATTGGAAAAAGCTGCGGCATTATTTTGAGTGGCTGGCAGTCGCCACGCTGGGGAAAATCATTCCGCTCCTTCCGCGGATCACGTGTTCATGGATCGCGCAGGTCGGCGGGGCTGCGGCAGCGGTATTTGATTGCGCGGGGCGCAAAGTCGCGCTCGCCAATATCACTCTCGCGTTCGGAAACGATTTGACGCCGGCGCGCCGGGCTCAGCTCGTGCGCGAGTCCTATCAGCATTTCGCTCGCGCGATGCTCGACCTGTTCTGGAGCCCGCGCCTGACGCCAAAGAACTTCCGCAGATTTATCGACTTTGACGCAGCGCAATTTCGCGCAGTCGGCGTGGAGGAGGGAGAGCCGTTCGTGTTCGGTTGCTATCACTACGGCAACTTCGAATGGCTCAGCCTCGCCGCTGGGTTTGTCGGTTATCGCGGAACCATCATCACGCAGGAGTTCAAAAACTCGCTGCTCGACCCGATCTTCAAACGCCTGCGCGAGCGATCCGGCCACCAGATCGTGGCGCGCGAAGGCGGGATCGTTCGCCTCTACAAGGCGATCCGCCGCCGAGGATACGCAGGCATTTTAATCGACCTGACAATTCCGCCGAAGGTGCCAACAGTCGCGATCAATTGTTTCGGGTTGAAGACGAGTGTGACCTTCGCGCACGCGTGGTTGCATCAGCAGACCGGCGCGACGCTGATTACCGCTCATTGCGAACCGCTGCCGCGCGGCCGGTATCGCGTGGTGCTGCATCGGCCGAAGTTCGCGCCCGATGCGTCGCTGCAGCAAATCGCGCAAGCATGCTGGGATGAATTCGAGCCGCATGTGCGGAAGAACCCGGCGCCGTGGCTTTGGATGTACAAACACTGGCGTTATCGCCCGGGCGTGGCGGAGCGGAGTGAGTATCCGTTCTACGCAAACTTCTCCGAGGACTTCGAAGTGCGGCTGCACGAGAGCGGCTTTCCGGCGGTCTTGCGGAAGCCGATTCCGCCGTCGACCGCGGGTGCGCAGAGCACCAATCGATTGACAAAGAGCGCCTGATAAGCTCCCCAGTTAGCATGCGAATTCTCTCCCGGCTTGCGGTTGCTCTGGTCGCGTTCGGTTCTGCCGTGCTGCTTAGCAGTTGCGGTACGATGGGCGGCGGCGGCACCGCCAGCAGCAGCAATTATCACGTGATCGCGCACCGGCCGCACGATCCTTCCAAGGTCGAAGTGAAACTGTCGCTCGCGACCCAGAACGTTTACGTGATGGAAGGCGACCGTCTCCTCATGGCGGCGAAGACAAACGTCGGCAAGCCTGGCGCCGCGACGCCAACCGGCGACTTTCACATTTACAACAAGGACAAAACCCGTCGCCGCCAGAGCGAGCCCGACCGCGGGTATCCGATGGCTTACTGGTGCGAATTCGCGCCCGCCTATGGCTTCCACGAAGGATTCGTGCACCCGTACCCGCACACGCACGGGTGTGTTCGGATGCATCGCGAGGCGGCCGCGCGGCTCTTTGCGCTGACCAGAATCGGCACGCCGGTCCATATCCGGCAGTCACTTCCGGAGGATTCAGAGTACGGCAAACAGGTGACGCCGCTTGACCAGAGCAAAGACCCCGATCCGCCGCGCTCCGTTCTCCTTTCGCCGAGCTGGTTCAAGGATCCTCCGGGGCCGCTGCTTGTCGATTGATCAGTTCGCAGGCAAGTTCCTGCGATGACAGCGTCGACGAACCTGATCTCCAGCGGCACGACCGCGCGCGAAAAGGTGAACCTCCGCACGCCGGAAGTGATGACCGCCGTGCAGGAGCAGGTCGAGTCGCACTATCGGAGCGACATTGTGGACAAAGTTCGGCGCGCCGGCGGGATTATTTCTGTCGGTGGCGTTACGGTGCGGCTCGCGAAGCAGTTCGGCTTCTGCTACGGCGTCGAGCGCGCGATCGATCTGGCGTATGCCGCGCGAAAGGTCTTTAACGATCGGCGGCTCTTCATCGTCGGCGAGATCATTCACAATCCGGAGGTCAACGAGCAGATCAGCTCGTTAGGCATCAAGAATCTGCTCGGGAACAACAAGCAGGCGAACATCGAAGACCTGCAGCCGGACGATGTGGTGATCGTGCCGGCGTTCGGCACTGAGCTGTCGACGTTGCAGCAAATCAAAGAGCGTGGCTGCCAGATCGTCGATACGACGTGCGGAGACGTGATGAGCGTCTGGAAGCGGGTGCGGAAGTATGCGAACGAATCCGCTACCTCAATCATCCACGGCAAAGCCGAGCACGAGGAGACGAAGGCAACGAGTTCACGCGCACTCGGCGATGGCAAAGGTCACTATCTCGTCGTGCTCACGCTCGCCGACACCGATTACGTCTGCGATTACATCCGGCACGGCGGCGACAAGCAGGCGTTCCTCGACAAGTTCCGCGGCGCCTATTCGCCTGGATTCGACCCGGACGTTCACCTTCGCACCGTCGGAGTCGCGAACCAGACCACGATGTTGCGTGGTGAAACCGAAGAGGTGCAGCGCCGGATTCGGCAGGCGATTGTCGACCGCGATGGCGCCGAAGGTGCGGCGCGTAATTTCCGCTTCTTCGACACGATCTGCGGCGCGACCCAGGAACGTCAGGACGCTCTGCGCGAGCTGCTCACCGCGCCGATGAATTTGCTGTTGGTGGTAGGCGGCTACAACAGCTCGAACACTTCGCATCTCGCGGAAATGGGCGAAGAAAAGCTGCCAACCTATTTCGTGCTAAACGCTTCGCGGCTCGTCTCGCGCACCGAGATCAAGCATTTCGATCTGCACCAGAAAGCGGAAGTCGTCACTCGCGATTGGCTGCCGGACGGCAACATCGTCGTCGGGATCACGGCCGGCGCATCGTGCCCGAACAACCTGATCGAAGAGACGCTGCTTCGCCTTTACCAGCTCCGCGGGATCGCGCCCGAGCAGCTCGCGGCTGCCGCGTAAATTCGCGCAAATCCGCGCATTCGCGGTTCCAGCCGCGAATTTACGTCAGAATATGCGCGCAATCTGGAAGGGCAGCATCAGCTTCGGTCTGGTTAACATTCCCATCGCGCTATATCCGGCGACACGGCGCGAGGAATTGAAATTCCGCCTGCTCCGCGCGACCGATCACAGCCCCGTCAATTACAAGCGCGTCGCGCAGAAGGATGGCAAGGAGGTGCCGTGGGACCAGATCGTCAAAGGCTACGAGTACGAGAAAGGGAAGTTTGTCGTGCTCAACGAAAAGGATTTCCAACGCGTCGACCTCGAAGCAACCCAGACGGTCGACATCCAGGATTTTGTCGATATCGAGGACATCGATCCGATGTTTTTTTACAAGCCATATTACCTCGAGCCGCAGAAGGGCGGCGACAAAGCGTATGTGCTACTGCGCGAGGCGCTCGCCGATGGCAAAAAGGTCGGGATTGCCAAAGTCGTCATTAAAACGCGGCAGTATCTCGCCGGAGTGAAAGCGTTGAAGAAGGCGCTCGTTCTCGAGCTGATGCATTTCGCTGAAGAGCTCGCCGACGTCGAGAAGTTGAACGTCCCGAAGCAGGCGGAGCCGGGCAAAAAGGAAATGGATATGGCTCGCGCGCTGGTCAACAGCATGACGTCGAAGTGGGATCCGCAGAAGTATCACGACGATTACCGTGACGCGTTGATGGAAGTGATCGAAGAGAAGGTCGAAGCGGGCGGCAAGGAGATCGAAGAGAAGCCGAAGAAAGCGCCGGCGCCGACAAAGGTGATCGACCTCGTCGCTGTGCTCCAGGAGAGCCTGAACAAAGCGCACGGCGGCAGGAAAAGGACTTCGGCGAAATCGGCTGCGAAGAAAACGCACCGGCACCACGCGAAGAAGGCAGCGTAGCCGAGGCCGACGGGAAGGGCGTGGGCGAATCAAAAGCCGCTTGATTCATACAAACGTATGAATTACGGTCTTCCATGAACGTTGCTGCGCAGGAGAGTCACGGGACAAAACGCGCCATTCTCGATTGCGCGGAGAGACTGTTCGCCGCCCAGGGTTTCGAGGCGACTTCGCTGCGCGCCATCACCGCCGAGGCAGAGGCCAATCTCGGCGCGGTGAATTATCACTTCGCGACCAAGGACGCGCTGGTTCTGGCCGTGCTGCGCCGCCGCATGAAGCCGCTGAACGAACAGCGGCTTGCGCTTCTCTTTCAGTTTGAACAGGAGGCCGACGGTGCGGCGCTGTCGGTCGAGAAAATTTTGGAAGCGCTATTCCGGCCGGCGCTCGAGCTGGTTGGTCGCGGCGCGAAAGGTGGCCGCTATTTTGTCCGCCTGCTCGCGCATGTGCTCGCGGGGCCGGGCTCATATCTCCAGCCGCTGATTCAGGAGGAATTTGCCGAGAAGAATCGCCGCTTTCACGCCGCGATCCGGCGCGCACTGCCGCATCTCGCCAGCGACGAAGTACATTGGCGGCTGCATTTCGCGCACGGCGTTTTGCTTCACACGATCGCGAATACGCATGTTCTCGAGCTCTCGTCCGCCGGTCGGTGCCGCATCACGAACATCGAAGCGACGCTCCAAAAGGTGATCGCATTTTGCGCGGCAGGTCTGACGGCTGGTGAGCAGGTGAAAGGAAAGAAATGAGCGCAGTGACTGCTGAACAGGAACAACGGCAGGAGAACACCGGCGTGGTTCATGTGCCGGCGAGCGCCCCTCTGCCGCGCGCCGACAGAAAACGTCTGCTTCAGCGCCCGGTCGTTGTGCTGGTCCTCGCCGCCATCGCACTCGTGGCGATCATCTACGGTTCGATCGCGATGCTGCACGCGTTTACGCACGAAAGCACCGACGATGCGTTCATCGATGCGCACGTTATCTCGATTGCGCCGAAGATTTCAGGGCGTGTCGCGGACGTCCGCGTGAATGACAACCAGCTGGTCAAAAAGGGCGACGTGCTGTTTGTGATCGATCCGGCCGACGCCGAAGCGGTAGTCGCGCAGAAGCGCGCGTCGGTCGAGGTCGCGCGCGCCAAACAGCGCAACGCCCAAACCGCCGCGGAGCAAGCCGAAGCGCACCTGAATACGTTGCGCGCCGCCTACGGCGCAGCAGCCGCATCGGCCAATGCAGCGGCGGCGGAAACGAAGAAGTCGCGCGGCGATCTGCAGCGGAACGAGCATTTGATCACGACCGGCGCGATCTCGAAACAGGATTACGAGCATTCGGCGATTGATACGTCGGCCGCGGAAGCGACGCTCGACTCGAAGAAAAAGCAGATGGAGGCCGCG
The DNA here is from genome assembly GCA_902810735.1 of Verrucomicrobiota bacterium. Lineage (GTDB taxonomy): Bacteria > Verrucomicrobiota > Verrucomicrobiia > Chthoniobacterales > UBA10450 > CADDYX01. Next base: position 8,173 of record CADDYX010000133.1, read on the forward strand.
GCCGCTTACAT
>CADDYX010000134.1 GCA_902810735.1 Verrucomicrobiota bacterium
CCGACCCGCCCGTTGAACTCGGGTCGGACTCGACCGTCCAACGATACCAGGTGCCCGTCGGATTCGATGTCGCCGAGACGGCGAACATTGCGCCCGAGTTTACGTCGATGGCGTTGCCGGAGGAGACGAAGATGTAACGGTCATTGAATCGGTCGTAGACGATCTTCGGATCGAATGCCGAGATCGCCGCGCCCTTGATCGTCACCCCGCTCCAAAAGCTCGAGAGCGTCACCGGACCGCTGATCGTCTTGCCGTTCCGGTCCTGGATCAGGATCCTGTCGTTCGTCACCGTCATCACGTAGGTCCTCCCGGCCGCGCCCATCGTGTCGGGCGGGATCGTGGTGCTCGCGAGCGTCACAGCCTGGAACGTCTTGCTCCAGATCGGGGACGGATTACCCGAATAAGGCGAGAGCGGCTCCGGTTGCTGCGCGTTCTGGGCCGATTGGAGCGGAGGCAGCGGCAGCGGGTAATTGATATCCGGTCGCGGCATCGGCGCCGGCGGCTCGAACGATTCATTCTCGTCGCCCTGCGCGCCGGCCTGCGCGGCTTTCTCCGCGGCGTTGGCCAGCGCGGTGAAGTTCACCGGCGCCATCTTCTGCACCGCGCGCGCGCTCGGCATGATGGTTTGCGGCGGCGCCTGCGTCACACGCCCCTGCCCGGAGCCGGCCGCGGCAAACCCGAGCAAGGTGGCCGCCGCGAGGCATGCGCCTCCGGCGAACATTCTGATCCGAAAGGTGAAGTTAGACATTTGGATGTGCGGTGGGATGACCTGCTCGCTCCTTGTGGGACCGGTCAGGATTTACGTGTTCGTTGTTTCGACGGTGAAGACGCGTTTGCTGCGCGATTGACGCAGCAAAGAAGGCCGGCAGACGGCGTTGTGGATTTGTTTTGAAAAGCGGTGAGGTAAGACCGAACGCCGGCGCGGAGCGCAGATGAGAAAGTCGCGCTGACGTTAGGCTTCAGAATCCGCAGAAGTCACGACCAATCTTCGAGTTACAAATTCGTTAGCCCTGCGGCGACACGCCGAGAATTGCACCTGCGGCAAAAAGCCGTTGCCGGTCAACGATGGTATACACCCGGTCGAAGAATCGTAGCCCGGGTCGCCTGTTGGGATGTCGAACTCGATCATCCCCCCGGAAGGAGAGCCGGCAATCGCCTGGCGCAACGAACCATCCCCGCTGTCCGCCGTAGTCGTAACCACGAGCGCGGCCGCTGAGTGCGCCACGCAGAGCGCGAGCGCTACGAGCGCGACTCGCCCGCAGTAAAGAGAAGTCGAGTGAAGAGGAGTGTTCATAGGCGTGACCAGCAGGTTCTTCTGCGCGAAGAATGGACAGGTGCTGTTGCTGGAGTCGCCTAACGAACTTTACGCGCGCGCCGAGTATGCGTGCGCGCGGCGCCAAATGTAAGCTCCCTCATCCGTCGGTTCGTATCCACTCCGGAGCACACCCGGGCAGCTCGCGCAGCGCACGCCGTCGCCACGCCGCCCCCGCGCGGCGCGGACGTTACTTCCAGCCGTGCAAAATCCCGCCGATGACCAGGCCGCCGCCGAGCCGAGGTGGATCGTGACCTCCGGGCGCGATCAAGCCGAGCTCGGAGAGCCCGGCCCACCTTGCCGACGCATCGGGCAAGCTCAGGACGAGCCCGAAGACAAAGCCGATCAGCCATCCGGCCCAGGGCAGTTGCACGCAACCGATGGTGAACCCGATCGCGAACCGGCTGGCAAACGCGCCGAGCAGCGCGGTGCGCTTGTCCGGGAATTGCGTCGGCAACATAAGCGCGACCGCCACCGCTCGGAAGCGCAAGCCACTCACGACAGCGCCTGTTAGCCTACCCATGCGAGTCATCATAACTCCGGCTGACGCGGCGGGGTCAAGCCGATCAGTTCCGCCTTATCCATCCGCCGTCCTTGTCGTGCGCGAAGAGACAATCATCGGCGTAATACTTCTTCGACGGCTCCTGCTTCCCGCGCACAACGGCGTTGAGGCGCTCCTGGCTGCGCCGCACCAGTTCGCCCTGCGTGATCGTCTCGCGATCGTGATCAGCGCCCGCCCGCCGCGGCGGTGCTCGCGAGCAACGTCGCCACAAGGAAACCAATCAGGAACAGTCGATGGATTCCGCATCCGTAAGCCGGTGTGTGTGCCCCTCTGCCACTTTTCAGCAACGAGGAGGCGCCAGGTAACGGGAGTAAAAGGCGTTCTCAGATCCAAGGCCGCCTAAAGCCCAAGATGGACGCCCACGAGCGATGCTCGCGCGTAGCAGACCCAGATATTCAAAGATAGTTGGAGAACAAGAAGGGCAATCGCGACACTTCTCCGATTGTGTTCCATCAGCCACCAGACACCAAAGAAAAGCAATACACCAAGCAAGGATTGGTAGCCATGCAGAACGGGCAGCGCCGGGCAACTAAAGATCAGAAGGATCGAGCAGGCCGGACCAAGTAGGCCATACCAGAGCCACGGTTGCGGTTTCGGAAGTTCGGCACATTTGGCAATCGCCGGCAAAATCGTTATCAGCCCAACAATCCCGGGCACGCAAATCATCCAATAATTGACGACTGCCGAGAGATTGAACGGATAGACCCACAGCATCATTGGCGACATCATCCCAAACAGGTTGTGGAAGCGGATCCAGACGAAGTTGACGGGCGCCGCCCATGCTTCCTCCGTGCCGTGTCCGGCGAAATTCTGAACCATTAAATCGGAGGGAATCTTCAACACAAACTTCGTCCAAATGAACCAGGGCGACACGCAGAGGCCAAAGACAACGAGATAGATTAGCGCCGTTGGCAGGCGTCGATCTCTCTTACACAACAATTCCGTCACATAAAACATCCCTACCCAACCGGCAAAGACGATGGCGTAAGGATGAGAATGATAGGCAAGCGCCATCAGGATGCCGACCATCGCGGGAGCGTGTCCTTTGCGGATAGAGGTCCAAGCCAACAGGATAAAGAAACCGGCCAGGGGTTTAGGCCACGTAAAGATTGTTTGGCCGATAAAATATGGATTGGTGATGTAAAGAAGGGCGGCAAAGGGCAGGATTGAAGTTGCGCCGAGGCTCGCACAAAAAACAAGTAAACCCAGCAGGAGCAAGGAATTTAAGACCAGCCCAATGATGAGAAATTCTCCAAAGCGACCGTGCGTATTCAGCGCCCAAACATTGGGCCATTGTCGACCTATGTATTGATAACTGCCAAGCATGGGATGGTCGCGCAGCGGATGGAGAACAGCCATAAAAGGCATTGAGACCAGCGACATAAGGATCGTGCGATCACTCACTTCATTACCAGGCATAATGGGCCTCTCCGTGTTAAAAGAAAGGCCGCGCAAGAAAATCTCTGCTACAGCAAATGGGATGTAGTTATCGGCCGTCAATCCAGTCAGGTACTGAATCTTAACATTGCTCGTATGCTGTTTGGAAATATACAATCCGTCGGGGAGGGAGGTGGGAAAACGGACGTGCAAGTGCACCACGCACAAGCTCACCACGAGAGAGGCGAACCACAGACCCAGCGACGTTTTTATTGGCCGCGATAATGTGATCAAAAACTCCCCAAACATGCTCTGGGACGCCCAATAAAACGCGCTTCCAAGAGTGAGACCAAACAGAATGCAAACGAATATCCACCGGCCGGCTGGGAAAGCACCGATGGCCCAACCGAGAAGCCCGTGCAGTGTGACGCCGGCAGCGGCGCCATAACCTATTAGGGCGAGGCCACGGACTTTCGACGCGTAGTGCAACCCCGCGATCCCGTTCACCAAGATCGATCCAGCCACCCAAATCAACAGAAAAAAACCGGCAATGAACGAATGCACAACTTCACACCAATCATCCCGACGCCAATGGGTTTACGAACGCATACCAGAATATAGAAGCGCCTCTCCATCGGGATACTAGCACCTTGGAACTACTTGTGCAGGCGCTATGTAACAGCGGTACCCGTCCAGACACGGTCTACATGGACACAGACCTGATCTACAAGTCTTCTTATTCGCTGGACGTTTTGAGGCGGAACAAGGCTGTGCTTCCAAGGTACAACGTGAAAATGGGCATCGATATGGCAGATCAGTGCTCCGACAGTGATCCCGCTGGCTGCAGAGTGAACATGGCAGCTGATGCCACTTCCCTGTACAAAATTGCTTTTTGAGGAGAGCATGCTAAACACTGCAACTTTTCTTATCCAGAACGGAATTACCGGTGTGAACACTAAATGGCGTTTTGAAACCTGGTATCGGAGACCACACGAGATTCGCGACGGGGTGGCGAAATCTAACGCTCATAGATACTCATCCACGGGCGCTGGATTACGACATGATCGACGCAGCGTGGCGACGGCCTGCACCCGCAGGAGCGAGCCGGAGCGGATGGAGGATTGGATGGAACCGTTCGCCCGCACGATCGACGCGGCGGAGAAGTACGTCGTGTCGAGCACGCTGGAGTGGGTCAATTCGAACGCGGAGCTTTAACTCGGCGTCTTCGCGGCCGGCTTACCGCAGTTCAGCGCGAGACCGTCGCTGCAGAAAGATCTGTCCGGGCTAATTCCTTCTAGCTGCGCGTCTGGGACACAGCCTATGCCACGCTCACTGGCACGATGCGCGCGCTGGTTGCCATCCTCAGTGCGACGCTGGCGAAGGACAACTCCTGCTTCCTGCGTTCGTGCTTTCCTGAGCGATAGCTTTACTTCGCGACCGTGACCTCAGTCTTGACCGAGTTGGCGATGAAACAATTCTCGTGCGCGGCGTGGTGCATCTTGTCGAGCTCCTCCGCGCTCGGCGTTTTGTCGCCCGACCAGCTGATCTTCGGATGCAATTCGACGCGCGTGATCGCGAGCTTGCCGTCCGCGTTTTTTTCCATGTGACCGACCGCTTCGTCGTCGTAGGAATCGAGGACGAACTTCTGCTTACACGCGATCGCGAGAAAGGTGAGCATGTGGCAGCTGGAGAGCGAAGCGACGAACGCCTCCTCCGGGTCGACGTTCGCCGGATTGCCGAGATACGCCGGCGCTGCCGTCGCGGTCATCGTGTGCCCGCCATCAAAGCTCCAGGTGTGATCGCGCGGATATTTCTGATACGAAAACTCAGCGCCACCGCGCTCCCACTTCAACGTCACTTTATGTTCCGACATGCGTCTCTATAGAGTGCGCGACTCCGCGCCGCAACCGGCGCCTTTTTTCTGGCGCGACGCGGCACACGCTCTATTTTCCCGCCGTTCCGCGACGCGCGATTAGCTCAGTGGTAGAGCGCTTGCTTCACACGCAAGAAGTCGCAGGTTCGAACCCTGCATCGCGCATGAGTTCGGCGAGGATCGAGACACGTGAGCTGCTGATCGGCGATTACGCGGCCGTTGTTGCGCTGTGGCGGCAGGTTGAGGGCGTGGAGATCTCGGAGGGCGATCTGGAACACGAGATCAGCGCGTATCTGCAACGCAATCCGGGCTTAAGTCGCGTCGCGTATGATGGAGATCGGATCGTCGGTGCTGTGCTTTGCGGACACGATGGCCGGCGCGGTTGGATTTATCACCTCGCGATCGCGTCGTCGTATCGCTGCCACGGAGTAGGCAAACGTCTCGTCGACGAATGCGTCGCCGGCTTGCGTGACGCCGGGATCCGGCGCGCGATCATCCTGGTCGCCGGAGACAACGCGCCCGGCCGAAATTTCTGGCTGCGCAACGGCTGGGAGGAATTGAGCGAAGCGGTGCCGATGGCGCGCGACGTATGAAGCGCGCCCCGAGGCTGATCATCGGCGCTGCTGCACTCTGCGCGCTCGTCTTCGTCGCGTACCTACGCGTCTGGCACGCCGGATTCATCTGGGATGATGATGCGCACCTGACGCAGAATCCCTGCATCATTGGGCCGCTCGGATTCCAGCAAATCTGGACGACGGCGGAAGCGACCTATTACCCGCTCGTCCTAACGACGTTCTGGCTGGTGCACAAAATCGCCGGGGTAAACGCGCAGGTTTATCATGTGCTGAACGTCCTGCTGCACGCCGCGAACGCGATCTTGCTCTGGCGTGTCCTGCGTGCGCTCCATGTGCGCGCTGCGTGGCTCGGCGCTGCATTGTGGGCGCTGCATCCGGTGATGGTGCAATCGGTCGCGTGGATCACCGAAACGAAGAACACACAGTCATGCTTTTTCTACCTCCTTTCGGTGCTGTTTTTTGTGAAATGGAACACGGCGCGACGATGGTGGCAGTTCGCGTTAGCGCTGCTCTTTGGCGCGGCAGCGATCACGAGCAAGTCGTCGACGGTTGTTCTGCCCGCGGTGCTCGCGCTCTGCCTCTGGTGGGAGAACGGTCGCTGGCGTTGGCGCGACATTCTCGCGTTGATTCCGTTCGCGCTCCTCAGCGCGATCGCAAGCGCGTGGACGATCTGGGAACAAAAGTTCCATTCCGGAGCGGTCGGCGACGAATGGGCGCAAACGGCTGCGCAGCGGACGATCATCGCCGGCCGCGACATCTGCTTCTATGTCGCGAAGCTCGCCTGGCCTGATCCGCTGGTGTTCATCTATCCACGGTGGCAGGTAGATGCGTCGCTTTGGCTCAACTACATGCCGGTCGCGGCGGTAGCGGCCGCGTTGATCGCGCTTTGGGTTGGTCGGAACACGCGCGCCCGAGCGGTGCTATTCGCCGCGGCATATTTCCTCATCGCGCTGCTGCCGGTGCTCGGATTCTTCGACGTGTACTTCTTCCGCTACTCCTTCGTCAGCGATCACTTCCAATATCTCGCCAGCATCGGCCCGCTCGCACTCGCGGCGAGCGCGATGACGACAAGCGCGCATTCCCTCCCGGCGAGTCGTTTCACAATACCGGCAGCAGGTGCGTTTCTGCTCGCGCTGCTCGGCTGGTTAACATGGCGACAGACCGGCATCTACATGGACGCCGAGACGTTGTGGACCGCGACGCTTGCGCGCAATCCGCAGTGCTGGATGGCGCATTACGAGCTCGCGCGAAGCTTTCGCGACCAGGGGAATTTCGATGATGCCGTGCGCGAATACCGCCAGGGTCTCGCGATCTGGCCTGGCTATTCTGAAGCGCACTACAACCTCGCCTCAGTTCTGTTGCAAAAAGGCGATCTCGACGGCGCGATCGGTGAATACGAAACGGCTGTCCGTCTCAAGCCGCACGATGCCGAGACGCACAACAATCTCGGCAGCTCGCTGCTTCTCCGCCACGATCTGGATCGGGCGATCACGGAGTTCCTGACTGCTCTCGCGCTGAACCCGAATTATGCCGAAGCCGAGCAAAACGTGGGCAGCGCATTGCTCCAGCGCGGGCGAACTGAGCAGGGCATCCAGCACTTGAGAAGGGCGGTTGAGCTCGGCCCGCAAAACGCCGGCGCGCATGGTCGTCTCGGCACCGCGCTGGCGCGTGCCGGTCGAGAAACGGACGCGACCGTCGAACTCCAGCGCGCAATCGAACTCGATCCGCGTGACGTAACTGCGCGTGCAACATTGGCGTGGATCCTGGCGACTTCCGCCGATCCGGCGGTGCAGAACGGAGGGCGTGCGGTCACAGTTGCAGAAGAAGCGGCGCAGCTCTCCGCGGCGCGCGACCCGCTGTCGCTCCGCTCGCTTGCAGCCGCGTATGCGAAAGTCGGACGGTTCAGCGAAGCGCGTGACGTGGCGCATAGCGCGCTTCTGCTTGCCGAAGCGCAGCAGGACAGGACGCTGGCGGACGCGATTCGCAACGATCTCGCGCTCTACGAACTCGATCTGCCGTATCGCGGTCACGCGAAGTGAAACCCGTCACGAACGACGTGCGGATAGCAGATTTGCCAGGTCGACTGGCGATCACCTTGGGCGCGCTCGCAATCGCCCTCCTTACCTGCTTCGCCTACGAGCCAGCGTGGCACGGCGGCTTCATTTGGGACGACGACGTTTACATCGTCCACAACGAGCTGCTGACCGCGCCGGACGGTTTGCAGCGCATCTGGTTCTCGCTCGATTCGCCGTCGCAATATTTCCCGCTCGTCTACACCACCTTCCGGATCGAGCACGCGCTCTGGGGGCTGAACACGACCGGCTA
>CADDYX010000135.1 GCA_902810735.1 Verrucomicrobiota bacterium
GCGTCGCTCAATAACCGGAGCCGCGCCTGATGAAGCGGCGAAACAAGCCGCCGGTATCCTCGCGGTTCTCTTCACCGCTGCTCTTTGTGGCATGCGCCGGCTCCGCACCTTCCGCGGTGGACGCGGCGTGCTCGCTCGGACCGACAGCCATTTCCACGGCGACGGTTGCGGCATCATCGTGCGGTTCAAGAATCGGCGCTCGTTCTGCCGGTCCGCCGCCGTTGCGCGAGTCCGGCGCGCGCGTCGTCGGCACAGCGAGATCGCCGCGCTCGGTGCCGGCCTGATCACGCGCCTGGCGCGAGTCCAACCCGGCGAGATCCGGCTGATCTTCAGGCGCTTCGGCGTCCGCCTGCGGCGAAACCAGCGGCCCGCCGTGCGGGAAAAACTTTTGAATTACGCACGAATAATCGGCACCCGCGCGGCCAGCGCGTTCCTCATCCTGCAGCGCATGACGCGCGGCATCGACAACCGGGAAATCGCCGCCGAGGGACCGCGCTACTCGCGAAGCGATAGCCATGTCTTTGAGCATGTGCTTGACAGAAAAGTGCGGTTCGAAATCGCCGGCCAGCATCTTCGGCAGTTTCATTTCCAGCGTCTTCGAGTGGCTGCCGTTGCTGCGCATTGCGGTGAGGAACTTTTCCGGCGCAATCCCCGCATCGACGACGAGCGCGAGTGCTTCCGCAGCTCCTTGCACGACGGCGGCGGTAATGATGTTGGTGGCGATCTTCATCGCACTCGCTTGTCCGACGGTGCCAATCTCAACGACCTCTTTTGCGCTGCCCTCAAGCACCGGCCTCGCCTGATCGAGGGCAGCCGGTTCGCCGCCGATGTAGTAAACGAGCTCGCCACTCGCTGCCGCCGCCTTGCTGCCAGTGAACGGCGCATCGACCAGCCGTCCGCCGCGCCGTTCCACGATCTCCGCCGCGGCGCGCATCGTGTCCGGGCTGACCGTGCTGCTCGCGATGACGACGTGCTGCTTCGTCAGCGCCGATTTTATCCGCTGCACCATTTCGAGCAGCGCGTCGTCGTCTGAAACGAACAGTTGAATGAGATCGCAAAGCTCCGCGAGCTCGATCGGTGAGCCGACGAAATTCGGCACCGGTCGCGGGGTCCGGTTCCAGACGAACACCGGGTAGCCCTTGCGGCGAAGATTGTCCGCGACGCGGCTGCCGATGATTCCGAGACCGATGATCCCTACGTTTCTGCGGATTCGACGCGCCATTTGGTCAGGTGAAAGTTCGCCCGGCACCTCTGCCGGTGAGGGTGAAAATCAGGGAGAACGCCGGGCGGTGCAATCCTGAACTTCCGCCCAAGCCCGGTTTTTTCCTGGCATCAACCCAGCGCGGGTTTATTTCAGCGCTTTTGTGACTAGAAAATGGCTCACGACGGCGCCAACAACGCGCAGGCTCTCCGGGCTCAGCTTGTCCATCGTATCGTCGAGCGTGTGCCACGCATCGTAATGAAAATCGATCAGGTCGATCGTGGTCACGCCAGCCGCATTCAGCGGGGTGTGATCGTCCGTAATCGCACCGTCGAAGTAGGTGAAAAAGCTCCGCAGCTTCAGCGCGTCCGCAGATGCGAAGATCCCCGCGGCAAGCTCCTGCGGGGAATCTGATGGCAGCGTCACGTCGAGTGAGCGATCACCGATCATGTCCAACACGATCCCGCCACGAAATCTCTTCGCACCTCCGGACCCGGAGAGCTGTCGCGCGAAATAGCGGCTGCCATAGAGGCCATCGGTGTCGGTGAAACGTTCGTAAGCTTCTTCGCCGTCGAAAAACACGAGCTCGAGCTTTGCCGCGAGCCGCGGCTCCTTCGCGAATACGCGCGCGAGCTCGAGCAGCAAACCGGTGCTCGAGCCGCCATCGTTCGCGCCAACAAATGCACCGTTGTCGAATGTCTTCGTATCGTAATGCGAACAGAGCAGAAACTCCGGCGCCGTCCGCCCGCCGAATGTGGCGATGAGATTCACGAAGCGCTTGCGACCACGCGGCGTCTCCTCCTCAAACGGCTGTCGCTCCACTCGCCAGCCGAACTGCCGCAGTTGCTGTGTGATGTAGTTGCGCGATTTTTCGATCGCTTCGCTGCCGGGAGGCCGCGGACCGAAGTCGACGAGCGCCTGCACGTGCGCGAGCGCGCGATCGCCCGACACCTCGTTCCAAAGCTCGGGCCCCGCTCGATGTCGCGCCGCGCAACTGCAAACCAACGCAGCGGCGATAACAGCTGCTGGGAAACCGCGGCGATGCAGCACGCGCTCTACTCAGCCGGCTCGACGCCGAGCATTGCCAGAATGCGATCGAGATCGTCGTTGCCGTAGTATTCGATCTCAATCCGCCCGCCCTTATCGCTGTGATGCAAGGTGACGCGCGTGCCGAGGCGTTCCTGCAGCCGATTCTGCAAATCCGCCACCGCGGTTGAATGTGCGCCCGAGTGCGGTGCCCGCTTTTTTCGCCCGCGGCCGCCGCCGAGCTGCCGCGCGACGAGTCGCTCTGCTTCGCGAACCGTCGCGCTACGCCGCAGAATTGTCTCCGCCACTGCGAGCTGCTCCTCCTGTTGCTTCAATCCAAGCAGCACCTTGGCGTGGCCGACACTGAGCAATCCTTGCGAAACCCAGCCCTGGGCCTGCGGATGCAGATCGAGCAGCCGCACCGAGTTCGCGATCGCTGCGCGGCTCCGGCCGACCTTCTGCGCAATCTCCTCCTGGCGCATGCCGAATTCGCTCGCGAGCCGGTGATACGCCTGGGCCTCTTCGATCGGGTTGAGGTCGGCGCGTTGCAGATTTTCGATCAACGACAGCTCGAGGACTTCCATGTCGCTCGCCTCGCGCGTGATGACCGGGACCTGCGCGAGTCCAACCTCCTGCGCAGCGCGCCAGCGGCGTTCGCCCGCAATGAGCTCGTGCTTCCCATTCACCGGTCGGACGACCAGCGGTTGAATGATGCCGTGCTGGCGGATCGATTCTATCAACTCCTCAAGCGCGCCCCGCGAAAAATCCTTTCGCGGTTGCAGCGGACTTGGCACGACGTCTGTAAGCCTGACCTGCCGCACCTGCTCGCCCGACGCAGGTTCGAATGAAGGTGCCGCTGGCGGAGGGCGAACGCTGATCAACGCGCTCAGCCCTTTGCCGAGACCGGATTTCGCCATGCGCGGCAGGTTATCGAATGCGCAGGCGCGGCGCAAACAGCAACGCGTTGCACGTGCGACACGGCGCCACTAGCGTCGCGCGATGGACGCGGTTCCTGATGTTTTCACGCTCGGCCATTCTCCGGATCCAGATGACGCGTTCATGTTTTACGCGATGGCTGAGCAGAAAATCGATTTGCGCGGCTATCGGTTTGAGCACCGGCTCGAAGACATCCAGACGCTGAACGAGCGCGCCACGCGCGGTGAGCTGCACATATCGGCGATCTCGATCCACGCCTATGCGTATGTCGCCGATCGATATGCGCTGCTCCCATGCGGCGCGAGCATGGGTGATGGTTACGGCCCCCTTCTGGTCACGTCGGACCAGACACCCGCCGCTGCGCGTGAATGGCTTTCCCGCGCGACGATTGCAGTACCGGGAAAAATGACGAGCGCATTTCTCGCTCTGCAACTTTATCTCGGCGATTTCAATTACGTGATCGTGCCATTCGATCAAATCTTCGAAGCGGTGCGCACAGGTCGCGCCGACGCTGGATTGATCATTCACGAGGGGCAACTGACGTACGCGAAATCCGGCTTCAAGAAGGTGGTCGATCTCGGCGAATGGTGGAAAAGGGAAACCGGTCTGCCGCTTCCGCTCGGCGGCAATGTTTTGCGCAAGGATATCCCACCCGACGTCCAGAAGGATCTGCTCGCCATCCTGCGGGAGAGCATCGACTACGGCCTCGAGCATCGAGACGAGGCGGTGCGGCATTCGATGCCGTACGCTCGTGACATGGACGAGCAGCTCGCCGCAAAGTTCATCGGCATGTACGTAAACGATTACACGCGCGATTACGGTGAAACCGGGCGCGAGGCGATCCGGCGATTTCTCGGAGCGGCGCGCGAGCGCGGCTATCTCGCGCCAGACAACGAGCCGCAGTTCGTCAGCTAAGGCTTCGGTTTTTCCTTCGGCTTGATCGCCTGCTCGGCAAAGGTTTTTACCTTCGCGAATTCCTGTTTGAATCCGTTTGTGAAATCGTGCGTGCCGTACTCGAACAGCACGACGAAGCAGAACGTGAAAAACGCGAACAGAACGAGCCAGAACAGCCCGCGGATAAGCGACATGTTTCGAATGCTATCGTAGGCGCGGGACAGGGTCAACGCGTGGCTGGAGCGTTAGCCGGCGGCTATTTCGAAATTGAACGCGTAAGCACCGGTGCCATCGTGTGGCCGCAATGCGCGTGCCGTTGCTCGATCTAAGCGAACAATACCGCGCCCTCACGCCGGCGATTCAGGCGCAGGTCGCCGAAGTCCTCGAGACGCAGCAGTTCATTCTCGGGCCGAAGGTAAAGGAGTTCGAGAACGCTATCGCCTCCTACTGTCGCGTAAACCACGCGATCGGGGTCTCCTCCGGAACCGATGCGCTGCTCGCCATCTTCATGGCGCTCGGCTTCGGGCCGGGCGACACCGTCATTGTTCCGTCGTTTACCTTCTTTGCGACGGGCGGCTGCGTCGCGCGCGTCGGCGCAAAACCGGCCTTCGCCGACATCGATCCCGCAAGCTTCAACATCACCGCGCGGACAGTTGAGGAGTGTCTGCACAGGTGTCGGCAAAAAGGTGAGCGAATCCGCGCGATCGTGCCGGTGCACCTGTTTGGGTTGTGCTGCGATATGGATCCGCTGATGGAGCTCGCGCAGCGGGAGCAGATCACCGTGATCGAAGACGCCGCTCAGGCAATCGGAGCGGAGTACGGCGGCCGGCGAGCGGGATCGATCGGCGCCGCGGCAGCTTTCAGCTTTTATCCTTCAAAAAATCTCGGCGCAGCCGGCGACGCCGGCCTGATCGGCACGAACAACGATGAGCTCGCGGAGCGGATTCGGCTTTGTCGCCAACATGGAATGCACGAACGCTACTTCCACGATTTTATCGGCGGCAACTTCCGGCTCGACGAGCTGCAAGCCGCGATTCTGAGCGTCAAGCTGCCGCACCTCGACGAATGGTCGGCGGCGAGGCGGCGCGTAGCAGATGTATATCGAGATGAGTTTACAGCCCGTGGCCTAACGAACCGCGTCACGTTACCCGCCGAACCGTACCGCGACTCCGGGTTAACCAATCACCACATCTATCATCAGTACGTGATCAGGACGGAACGACGCGATGCGCTGCGCGAACATCTCACGAGGCACGAGATCGGCACCGCGATTTATTACCCGATGGGGCTGCATCAGCAGAAATGCTTTTCCTATCTCGGTTATCGGGATGGCGATCTGCCCGAAACCGAATGCGCTGCCCGCGAGACGCTGGCGTTGCCGATTTATCCGGAGCTGACGCGCGAACAGCAACGCTACGTGGTCGACGAGGTCGCGGAATTCTTCCAGTAGCGAAGCGGAAAAGCCCGCGTTATATCATCGGCTCGCAAGGCGACGGGTAGGTACCGAAGTGGCCAAACGGGGCGGACTGTAAATCCGCTGGCTTACGCCTTCGCTGGTTCGAATCCAGCCCTGCCCAATTCTTCACGCGACTCGACTGCGCTTGCCGAGCACGAAAATCGCCACGCCGACAACATTCGTGAGCACGATCAATGTCGTCACTTTCGCCGTGAACGACGAGGTGCTCGTCACGTCGATGATTGGGAAAACCGAGAGCGACACGTAGAGCACAGTCATCAAGAGCCCGGACGCGGCGGCGATCTTGAGCCACCACGGCGGCCGTGGGGTCACGTCGCGCAATCCGAACAACGGGATGGCAAACATCACGACGTAAGTGAGCGCGTAGAAAATTCCGCCGGCGTTGAAGAGCAGCTGAAACGCCTCCTGGTTGCCGACGCCGATCAGGCTGAGCAGCCCAAGCGCAAGCGTGATTGAGCCGACGAGCAGAATCGAATTGACCGGCGTTTTGTAGCGCGGGTGCAATTTCGTGAACCACTGCGGCAACAGGTTGTCCCATCCCGCTACCATTGGCAGCCGGCTCATCGCCGTGAATTGCACGCTAGCCTGGGAAATGCGCAGCAACATCAGCAGCACGAGTGCGATCGGCACGATCAGTGCCGCAATTCCGAATGGCGCGAAACCTACGCTTAGCACCTGCGGAATCGGCGCGATCAGATCGATGCGGTCGAGCGGAATGAACGCGAGCACTGCGCTGGTCCCAAAAATGAACATCAGTGCGATCGCCGGCGCGGCGATCAGAACCGAGCGGCCAATCGTTCGCGCCGGACTGCGACATTCGCCGGCAAGGATCGCCACGTATTCAAAACCACCGAGCGCGCCGAATCCGAGCTTGCCCAGAATGTTCAAGCTGAAGAGCGAGACGACCGGAACTGCGGTTTTCAGCGGCTCGTAATGCGAGATCGTGCCGCGCGCGACGCTGACGAACGGCAGCAAAATGAGCGCGGCGAAAACCGCGAGCATGATCGCGCCACCGCCATTGTGCACCCATTTTCCGACGCTCAGACCAACGGTCGAGACATAGACAAGCAGCACGACCACGAGCACGCTCGCGATCGTGATCGCCGGCTTGTTATCGGCAATCCATGCACCGCGCGGACCGAGCGCATACGCGACATTCGTCGCCAGCTGCAGGCCTGCTTCCGACGTGTTCGTCATCGCAAAGAGCCACAGGTTCCAAGCGACCATAAATCCCATCGCTTCGGTGAAACCGAGCTTTGCCCATTGGTAGAGGCCGCCTTCCAGCGGCATCAGGCGGTTGAGATAAATGACGACGATCGCTGACGGCACGTAGAAAAATGCGATCGCCAGCAGCCAAAAAACGACGTGCGACGGGCCGAGTTTCGCCGCCGCGCCGACCCACGAAAGGCCGACGATGAACAGGATCTGGGTGAGCGCGAGATCGCGCAGCCCAAGTTCTTTATGGAGCGATTCGCTCCGGCGCTCGACCTGCTGCTCGCTCGCGAGCAAATCAGGCGATGCCGCTACGTCGCTCTCTGCCATCGCGGCTCAGCGTGGCGACTTAGACCGCGCGTCGATTGTCAGCTAAATAAATTAGCGGCGGCGTTTGGAGCCGCCTTTGCTGCGGCTTCCACCGGACTTGCGCGAACTGGAACGACGAGCGCTCGACTTCGACGAGCCACCGCGACCTGAGCTCTTGCTTCGTGAGCGGCTGCTCGAACTCTTGCCGCGCGAGCTGGAGCTCGAACGCGAGCTGCGCGAAGACTTGGCCCCTCCGCGCGATTTGCTGGAGCTGCGAGACTTCGACCGGCCGGAGGACTTGCCGCCGCCACCGGACTTGCGGCTGCCGGAAGAACGCTTGCTGCCACCGGATCGACTGCGGCTGCTGGATTTGCCGGAGCTTGAGCGTTTCGATCCGCTCGATTTTGCCGAGCCGCCGGATGATTTCTTACCGCCAGATGAGCGCCCGCCGGAAGAGCTGCGGCGGCTGCTCGAGCTGCGAGAACCTGAGCTGCTCGATTTCGAGCCGCCTCCCGACGACGAGCCCGAACGCGACGAACTCGAGCGGCTCGAGCCTCCGCTACTGGACGATCCACCACCGCGGGACCCCCCGCCGGCCGATTTCGCGGCCATTGCGCCGATAACCGTACCGACCGCGGCGCCGATCGGTCCGGCCACGCTGCCGATCAACGCGCCTGTCGCCGCGCCGGCGGTTTGCTTCGAGATCGGTGGGATTGGAAGATTTTCTGAGGATTGCGAGCTCTCGCCGGACTGTTGGTTCTGTTCGTCAGCCATAATTTTTGGATCGGGTTGAAGGTGGAGTTGTTGTCAGCTGTACATCGTAAGTCGTGGCGCGTCTGCGTTGCCGCTCACGAAAAATGTGTCGCGTGTGTACGCAAAAAAGCGCCCGCCGCAGCGAGCGC
>CADDYX010000136.1 GCA_902810735.1 Verrucomicrobiota bacterium
GCGCCGCGTTGTCCAGCGCACCATGTTCGCCATGTAATAGGTGCCGTTTACCTCGAGCAGGCCGACCGCGACGAAATAACCGGCCGCGATTCCAATCCCCACACATTCCGAGACGAGCAACGGCATTGAGACCAGCATTGCCAGTGTCCGCGGCACCACGAGGTAATCGATCGGGTGAACCGCCAGTGCTCGCAACGCGTCGATTTGCTCGGTGACTTTCATCGTGCCGATCTCAGCGGACATCGAAGCGCCAACGCGGCCGGTGACCATCAGCGCGGTCAGCACCGGCCCGAGCTCGCGACAAATCGAAACCGAAACAACCGCGCCCACCGCCGATCCCATGCCGAGCTTGTTGAATTGAAAATAGGTCTGCGCGGCGAAAACCGCGCCGGTGAACGCGCCCGTGATCACGACAACGAGCTGCGAGCGCAATCCCATTTCGACAATTTGCTGGAGGAAAAGCCGCCAGCGAATTTTGTGCGCGAAGACCGAACGTGTCGTCTCGCTCGCCAGCACCACCAGCTCGCCGAGGTAGGTTACGAACGACAACACCGCTGCACCTGTGGCCGCCAGAATTCGCGTCATATCTTCAAAGTGCGGCACGCGGCCGCGATCGCGCGCTTAGGTCGCGAGCAGTTGCGTCTCGGTTTTCGGACGGAGCTCCGCGGGAATCGCGCCGACAAATCGTGGCTCGAGGCCGAGCTTCCGAAACGCAGCGCGAATTTCACGGAACGTCACGGTCGGCGCTTCGAGCTCGAGGTAAACGATATCGTGGTTGCCGTCGACCTTGTAACGCAGCCCCGGCATGGCATCGAGCTCATGATCCAGCTCAAGCACCTTGTTCAGGTCGCGCACGCCGGCGGCGTAAACTTCCAGTTCGAGCACCGCGGAATGTAGAAGCAACCCGCAGCGCTGCCAAACAGTCTTCACGCGTAATTGCGCAGCAGAGCACGTTGCGATACATGCAGCGCATGAGGAATCGCGGAGTCCGTCAGTTCGTCGCCGCCATCGTGCCGCTTCTCGCACTCCTGTTGCCGTCGTGCGAGACGCCGATTCCGCAGGGAATTCAACAGGCGCGGCGCGAAGCCGCGGTTCGCATCCAATCCGAGCCGGCGGGCGATTACTACATCGGGCGGCGTTACTTCAAACCGGACTTTAAATTCTGGGGATACGTCCGCCGACCCGGGCAGCCGTGGAGCACTGCGAAGCTCGTGATGTTGAATGAGAAGCACAAACTCGCGCCGGATCGCGAGCGGCAGGATTTCGGGTCCGACAACAATTACGAATACAAATTGTACGGCGATTTCAGCGGCGAGACCGTCTACGAGCCGGCGAGCAACGGCTTTTATCCGGAGTTCGTGCTCAAGGGTTACGAGCTGATCTCGACTAATCCGCCGCCGATCTTCCGCAGCCAGTTCAATGGCGCGGCCAACGCGGCGGTCAGCCGTTTTGTGATCGAGAAGCCCGAGTAGTCATGGACTGCTGTCCCCGCAGCGGCGGCATGCGCTCGGAATGACAAAAAGCAAACCGCGCGATTGTCTCGTCGAAGAATTCCTGCGTTATCTCGAAGTCGAGCGGAACGCTTCGCCGCGCACGCTGCGTGCATATCGCGATGCCTTCGCCACATTTCGTTCGCAGCCGAAAACGCCGCCGCCGTGGAAGCGGTGTCGCGCCGACGATTTCCGTGATTACCTCTTCGAGCTGTCGAAGAAAAAACAGGCGCGATCGTATGTGCGTCTGCAGTTCTCCGCCTTCCGCACGCTCTACCGTTTTCTCGCTGAGCGGAAAGGACTCGCGCGCGATCCGGTTCGTGAGCTGCAGTTGCCGAAGCCGGAGAAGAAATTACCGCTCGTCCTGACGCGGCAGCAGATCGACGAACTGCTCAACGCACCATTCCGTGTGCCGAAAGAAAAAGCGGCGCCCGCCTGGATGGCTGCGCGTGACGCAGCGATCATGGAGCTTTTCTACAGCAGCGGAATGCGCCTGAGCGAGCTCGCCGCGCTCGACGTGCGCGACGTCGATCCTTACACCGAATCAGTCCGTGTGTTCGGCAAAGGCCGCAAGGAACGCGTCTGTCCGATCGGGGCGCCCGCACTGGAGGCGATCTCGCGTTATCGCGCGGCCGCGAAGATCCAGAGCGGCCCGCTGTTCATCAACAAATCGCGGCGCCGAATTTCCACCCGCTCGATCTGGCTCACGCTGAAACGATATCTGCGCCACACCTCGATTCCGATTTCGGTCAGCCCGCACAAGCTGCGGCATAGCTTTGCGACCCACCTCCTCGATGCCGGCGCTGATCTGCGCAGCGTGCAGGCGTTGCTCGGACACGCCAGTCTCTCGACGACGCAGATTTACACGCACGTCACCGTCGAGCGGCTCAAGAAAGCCTACGCCGACGCCCACCCGCGCGCGTAACCGATCAGCTTGCGCTCGCTTCGGCGGCGTGAGGTTCCCGCACGTGAAACACCAGCTTGCCATCGGCGGCACTCGTTTGAATGACATCGCCGGGCTTGACGTTTCCGCGCAGCAGCTCCTCCGCGAACGGATCTTCGAGATAACGTTCCACCGCGCGGCGCATCGGACGCGCGCCGTACTGCGGATCGTAGCCTTTCTCGATCAGGAATTCCTTCGCGGACTGATCGAGCTCGAGGTGCACGTCCTTTTCCTTGATCCGGCCGAGCACCTTCGCCACTTCGAGGTCGACGATCTGGAGCAGGTCCGTCTTGGTGAGCTGGTGGAAGACGATGATGTCGTCGAGGCGATTGATGAATTCGGGCTTGAACGCCTTCTTCGCTTCCTCGAGCAACTTGTCGCGCATCGTGTCGTATTCGTGCTCGCCCAGCGGCTTCGTTGCGCCGAAACCCATCGTGGTCTGCTTCTTCAATGTCTCGGCGCCGACGTTCGACGTCATGATGATGATCGTGTTCCGGAAATCGATCTTCCGGCCTAACGAGTCGGTAATTTTGCCTTCCTCGAGGATCTGGAGCAGCAGATGCATGACATCCGGATGCGCCTTTTCGATCTCATCGAAGAGCACGACTGAGTAAGGACGGCGCCGCACAGCTTCCGAGAGCTGACCGCCTTCCTCGTAGCCGACGTAACCCGGAGGCGAACCGATCAGCCGCGAGGCGGTGAACTTTTCCATGTACTCCGACATGTCGATCTGAATCAGCGCGTCGCGATCGGCGAACATGAATTCCGCCAGCGTCTGGGCGAGGAACGTTTTGCCCACGCCTGTCGGACCGAGGAAAATGAACGACCCGATCGGGCGCCGCGGGTCCTTCAGATCGGCGCGCGAACGCCGCAGCGCTTTCGAGATTGCGACCACCGCTTCATCCTGACCGATGACTTTGCCTTTCAGTTCGCCTTCCATCGCGAGAAGCTTCTGCGTTTCCTTCTGCTCCATGCGCTGCAGCGGAACGCCGGTGACCTTCGCGACGACGTGCATCATGTCGTCGGCCGTGACGAGCACTTCCTTCTCTTCGCGCTCTTCACGCCACTGCGTGAGGATCGTCTCGAGCTTTTCCTTCGCCTGCTTTTCTTTGTCGCGCAGAGCGGCGGCCTTCTCGAAATCCTGCGCTTTGATCGCCGCTTCTTTCTCGAGGCGGATCTCTTCGATGTCGCGTTCGATTTCTTTCACGTCCGGCGGACGCGTCATCGCGTTGATGCGGGCACGCGCGCCGGCTTCGTCCATGATGTCGATTGCTTTGTCGGGCAGAAAACGGCCGGTAATGTAGCGGTCCGAAAGCTTCACCGCCGTCTCGAGCGCTTCGTCGGTCAGCTTCGCCTTGTGGTGCGCCTCGTACTTCGGACGCAAGCCTTTCAGAATCTCGACCGCTTCTTCGGCGGTCGGTGCGTCGACTTTCACGGTCTGGAAGCGGCGTTCGAGCGCCGCGTCTTTCTCGATGTATTTGCGGTATTCGTTCAGCGTCGTCGCGCCGACGCACTGCAACTCACCGCGTGACAGCGCCGGCTTGATAATGTTGCTCGCGTCCATCGCGCCCTCGGCTGAACCGGCGCCGACGATCGTGTGCAGCTCGTCGATAAAAAGGATGACGTTTTTGCTGCGGCGAATCTCGTCCATCACCGCTTTGATCCGCTCTTCGAACTGGCCGCGGTACTTTGTCCCCGCAACCATCAATGCGAGATCGAGCGTGATGACTTTCTTGTCGCGCAACAGCTCCGGCACATTGCCGCTCGCGATCTCCTGCGCGAGACCTTCGACGATCGCGGTTTTGCCGACGCCCGCTTCACCGAGCAGCACCGGATTGTTTTTCGTGCGACGGCAGAGCACCTGAATGACTCGCTCGATTTCATTGTGACGACCGATCACCGGATCGAGCTCGCTTTTTTTCGCCAGTTCCGTGAGGTCGCGCCCGAACGCGCGGAGCGCCGGGGTTTTGACGTCCTTCTTGCCGCCCGACGGCTGTTCGCTCCCGCCATTTTCCTGCTCTGATTCCGGCGGAGTGAAATTCGGGTCGAGCTCCTTAAGGATTTCATTGCGTGTCCGCTCGATGTCGACTTCAAGGCTTTTCAGCACGCGCGCCGCGACGCCTTCACCTTCGCGCAGCAGGCCGAGCAGGATGTGCTCGGTGCCGACGTAAGAATGATTCAGCGCCTTTGCTTCCTTGCCGGCGAGCGCGAGCACCTTCTTGACGCGCGGAGTGTACGGAATGTTGCCGACCATCTTCGTCTCGGGACCGGAACCGACCTGTTTTTCGACCTCCATCCGAACCGTCTCGAGATCGAGACCCATTTTCTGCAACACGTTCACCGCCACGCCCTGACCGAGCTTGATCAAGCCAAGGAGGAGGTGCTCCGTGCCGACGTAATTGTGATTGAAGCGATCCGCTTCTTTGCGGGCCAGCGCGAGGACCTGCTGCGCCCGAGGGGTGAAATTATTCATTGGTTTTCGGCTCTGGAGGTGAACCGTCGCCCGCCTCCCGTGCCAGTTTACTGATATCAGGTTTGGGAAAGACTCGCAAACGCTCGCGGATGATTTGCGCCCGCAAATGGTCGCGTTCTTCCGCCGTTAGTTTCTGTTGGGAACTCTTCTGCAGGTGCGCCGGTTGGGTTTCGATGAACAGCTCGTCGATCGGAAGCCGGCGATCTTCCGGGAACGCGCCGAGGTCCACGCCGAGCTTGATGATCGAGAGCAAGTTCAGCGCCTCCTTCGAGCTCATCGCGTGCGCGAATGTGAGAATGCCGTAAGCGCGACCGATCTGGTCCCAGAGTGTGTTCGACTTTTTCTGGATCAACATCTGCCGCGCGTCGTGTTCCTTCTCGATGATCGTTTCGATCACTTTGCTGAGACGCGTGATGATCTCGTCTTCCTTTTCACCGAGCGTCGTCTGATTCGAAATTTGGAACAGGTTGCCCATCGCTTCAGTGCCTTCGCCGTAAAGTCCGCGAACGGCGAGACCGATCTTGTTCACCGCCTGGATGACTTGATTAATCATCTCGCTCAGCACCAAACCAGGCAGATGGAGCATCGCCGAGGCGCGCATCCCGGTGCCGACGTTCGTCGGGCAAGCCGTGAGGTAGCCGAGCCGCGTATCGAACGCGAACTCGAGCTTCGACTCGAGCGCGCTGTCGATTTTGTCGACCAGCTTGTAAGCGGCTTTGAGCTGAAGTCCTGAACGGATCGACTGCATCCGCAGGTGATCCTCTTCGTTAATCATAATCGAGAGCGTTTGCTTGCGATTCATGACGACGGCGCTGCCGACGCTCTTCGCGGCGTGCTCACGCGAAATGAGGTGACGCTCAACCAGCACCTGCTTCTCGAGCGCGGAAAGATCCTGGAGCTGCTCGGAGAACGAATCCTGCATCTCTGTCAGCTCTTCGATCCGGGGCTTGATCTGCTCCAAAATCTGCGTCCGCTCCGCTTTTTTCGCCCAGCCGGGAAACGCGCGCTGCTGCAGATTGCGCGCGAGCCGAACGCGACTGCTGATCACAATCTGATGATGCGGACCTTCGCCGCGCAGCCATTCGCCGCCGGTCGCGAGCACGTTTGCGATGTTCATGATTAAACCGCTCGCTCGACCTCGAGCTGCCTGATCTGGTCGCGGATCGAGGCGGCCGTTTCGTAGTTCTCTTCCGCGACCGCCTTCTGCAGATCTTCAGTCAGCGCACGCATTTTGTCCTTGAGCTCCAACGCGCGGTGCGCTCGCTGCGGGAATTTGCCGACGTGCTCGGTGCCTTTGTGCATTGCCTTGAGCAAACTGCCGAGCCCTTCGGAGAACGTGTCGTAGCACGCGCTGCAGCCGAGTCGCCCGGTCTTCTTGAAATCTGCCTGCGTGAAGCCGCACACGGGACACTTCTGCGTCGGCGCACCTTTCTCGATTTGTTCGGCGGCGCCGATTCCCAGCAGCAGATCGGCGAGCGCGAAGCCGGTCGGATCCTGCACGCCCTTTTCCTTCGAGCAGGCATCGCAGAGGTTCACCTTCTGCATTTTGCCTTCGAGGATTTGCGTCAGGAACACCGTCGCGTCATTGCATTTGCAAACGTCGCACAACATCGCTCTACGTTAGACCTCGCGGGGAAGGAAACATTCAACTGCCCAGTTTCCGAAGCATCGTTTGCGCCAACCGGTTCGCGCCGCCGATCACGAGTAGATCGCCGTGCCGGTAGATCGCGTTAATTCGCGGAATCGCGCAATGACGCGGGTGGTAATCGGACCTGGTTTGCCCGATCCGATCTGACGCCCGTCGGCTTTGATCACCGGGATCGCCTCGGCGGCTGTTCCGGTGAGGAAACATTCATCCGCGATGAAGACGTCGTGTCGCGTGATATCGGTTTCGCTGATCGGAATTCCGAGCTCCGCCGCGATGTCAAAAATCACCGATCGGGTGATACCGCGAAGCGCGCCGGCGGTGATCGGCGGGGTGAAAATGCGCCCGTGCTTGATCACAAAGATGTTGTCGGCTGTGCACTCCGACACGTTGCCGGCGTCGTTCAACAACAATGCCTCGTCCGCGCCGGCGAGGTTCGCCTCGATCCGCGCCATCACGTTGTTGAGATAGTTGAGCGATTTCACTGCCGGGTTGAGCACGGCCGCACCAGGCCGTCGGGTCGCGCAGGTCACAATCGTGAGGCCGCTCTCGTACGCCTCCTTTGGATAAAGCGCGATGCTCGTCGCGATGATGATTACGCTCGGCCGTTTACATTGCGCCGGATTCAGACCGAGATTACCGACGCCGCGCGTAACGATCTGGCGAATGTAGCCGTCGCGCAGATCATTGCGTCGGACCGTTTCGAGCAGTGCTTCCGTCATCGCTTCGCGCGACATCGGGATGTCGAGGCAGATCGAGCGCGCTGAATCCCAGAGCCGATCGTGATGTTCTTCGAGTTTGAACACGCGCCCGTTATAAAAACGAATGCCTTCGAAGATTCCGTCGCCGTACAGCAGGCCGTGATCGAAGACCGAAACTTTAGCTTCCGATTCCGGCACGAATTTGCCGTCGAGAAAAATCGTCAACTCCTTTGCCGGCGAGGCTGCCCTGCTCGCGCTCCCTTCGTCTGCGGGTTTGACCGCCGCAACTTTCGACGCGGCGCGGCCAGTCTTCGGTTCGTCCATCACCGCCGTCTCGCCGTTGCCAGCCTTCGAGGTTCTTGTAAGCACGGAAAAAACGTCCGGCTGTTCCGCACGAATTCAAGCGGCAAATCGCTACGCGAGTACGCCGTCGCGGATGTGCAGCTCGCGGTCGCCGAGTTGTGCGAGCCGATTGTCGTGTGTCACCACGAGCAAGGTCTTGTCGCGTTGCCGCGCGAGGTTCAGCAACAGCTCCATGATCGTGTCGCCGGTTTTCGAATCGAGATTACCGGTCGGTTCGTCGGCGAAAATGATGTCGGGTCCGTTGATTAGCGCTCGCGCAATTGCAACGCGCTGCTGCTCGCCGCCGGAGAG
>CADDYX010000137.1 GCA_902810735.1 Verrucomicrobiota bacterium
GCGCGATGAGCGCTTTGATTTGACCGCTGGCGACGCCGCTCGCGATTTCGCGCAGCCGTTCGCCCGGATTCGTTAGGCCAAGAATAAAACGCGCGCCGTTAGTGTTCGGATTGCGATCCGCGCTCAGCAGGATGTCGTCGCCTTCGCCCCAATGCGGCACGACGTCGATCCAGCTTGTGCCGAGCGTCCGTGCGAGCTGCGAGGCAAGCCACAGTTCCTCATTCGTCATCCGCGCCGACGCGATGATCGCGATTTCCCAGCCGCTGAAATGCTTCAGCTGCGCGGCCGCGTGCAGGATCGCGATCGGCCACGTCGCGGGAATCAGCTTGTCGCCGGAAAAAATCTGCGGCGCGAGCAGGCGCCTCTCCGAATGGACGTAATCGAAATTGAGCCGGCCGTAATCGCACATCCAGCAGGAGTTGACGGCGTCATTTTCACGCGGCGTTTGCCGGTAAATCACATCTTCGCGCGTGCCGATCGTCGTATTGCAACCGGTCGCGCAGCTGGTGCAGAAGCTTTTCGTCTCCTTGAGGAACCAGACGCGCATTTTGAACCGGAAGTCGGACGACGTGAGCGCGCCGACCGGACAGATGTCGACGGTGTTCAGCGAATAATTGTTCTCCAGTCGCTTGCCCGGATGCGCGGTCAGCACGCTGTGACTTCCGCGGTCGACGAAGCCGAGCACGTCGTCGTGCACAATTTCCTGGCAGAATCGAATGCAGCGCGAGCAGAGAATGCAGCGCTCGTCATCGAGCGTGACGCGCGGGCCGAGCTCGACGTTCTTCGGTTTCTTGACCTTGTTCTCGAGAAAACGTGACGCGGCGTTGCCGTACTCGACGCTGAATTCCTGGAGCCGGCATTCACCGGCCTGGTCGCAAATCGGACAATCGAGCGGATGATTGATGAGGAGGAATTCCATCACGCCGCGCCGGCAATGTTCGACCAACGGCGAATTCGTGCGCACGCCCATGCCTTCGCTCACGTCCTGCGCGCACGAAATTTGCGGACGCGGCATCCAGTTGATCAACGGTTTGCCGTCTTCGCCGAGCACCGGTTTGCGATCCGGACCCATCTTCGGCATTCCCATTTCGATCAGGCACATCCGGCAATTGCCCGGCGAGCTGAGCTTCTTGTGATAGCAATAGCGCGGCACGTAACTGCCGGCCTGCTCGCACGCTTCGATCAAACGCGTCCCTTTCGGGAACTGATGCCACACGCCGTCGACCTGGACGTTGAGCAGCTGTGGCGGCGCGGATGTGCTCTGCTCAGCCATCGCTAAATTGTCCCCGCGCTGCCGGCGCGTTCCCAGCCCGGATTGTGGGCGAGGGGAGTGGTCGGAATTATTTCGTCGTCGATCAATTCTTCCGGCGTGAACTCGGGCGGAAGCGGCGGCGGCGCTGGCTTGGTGCCGCGCGATTCGAATTCGTCGCGGAATTTGTCGACGAAACTCTGTGTCGGCCATGCGCACGCTTCGCCGAACGCGCAGATCGTCCGGCCGGCGATTTTGTCGGCGACGTCTTTTAGAGTCGCCGGATCTTCAACCACGCCGCCGCCTTGCAGCATGCGGTCGGTGATCTTCTTCATCCAGAGCGAGCCTTCGCGGCACGGCGTGCACTGACCGCAGCTCTCGTGCGCGTAAAATTCGTTGATGTTGTTGAGCGTCCAGAGCATGTCGCGCGAATCGTCGAGCACGATCACGCCGCCTGAGCCCGCCATCGAACCGGCCGCGGCGAGCGAATCGAAATCGCACGGCAATTCCCAGAAGGACATCTCCTGGTCTTTGACTTTGCACGGCTCATCGACGCGCATCACTTTCGCCGAGCTGCCGCCCGGAATGACAGCTTTCACCTGGCGCCCGTAACGCGGCCCGCCCGCCATGTCCCAGATGAGCTGGCCCATCGTCACGCCGCCAACTTCGATTTCGAAATAGCCGGGCCGCTGCACGTCGCCGCTGACGCAAACAATGCGCGTGCCGGTGTTGTTAGGCCGACCGATGCGGGCGTATTCGGCGCCGCCCATCTCCACGATGTGCTTCACGTGGCAAAGCGTCTCGACGTTGTTCACGACCGTCGGGCACATGTAGAGACCGAGCACGGCGGGGAAGTAGGGCGGCTTGATTCGCGGATACGCGCGCTTGCCTTCAAGCGATTCGATCAGTCCGGTTTCTTCGCCGCAAATGTAAGCACCGGCGCCGCGGTGGATGTAAATCTCGCAGTCGAACGCGCCGCCGAGAATTCCTTTGCCGACGAGATTCTTGGCGCGCGCTTCTTCGATCGCGCGTTCTAGGATCTTCGCGCCTTCCGGGAATTCGCCGCGGATGTAGATGTAAACAGTCTTCGCTCCGACGGCGAAGGCGGAGATCAGAACACCTTCGAGCAGCTGGTGCGGGTCTTCGTGAATGATGTAGCGGTCCTTGAACGTCCCCGGCTCCGACTCGTCGGCGTTGCAGATGAGATAAACCGGTTTCTTCTCGTCGGGCTTGATGAATCCCCACTTCACGCCGCACGGAAATCCGGCGCCGCCACGTCCGCGCAACCCCGACGTCTTTACTTCGTTGACGATCTGCTCGCGCGACATCGTCACTGCTTTCTTGAGCTGCTCGTAACCGCCGTTGCGCAGGTAGCAGTCGACATCGGTCGTGTAATCGTCGCGTCCGATGTTCTTGAAAATCAGACGACGCTCGAGCGGATGGGGCGAACGCTGCGGCGGCTGACGCGGACCTTCGCGCAAAAGATCCGCCGCGTTTTCCGGCCGCACATTTTCGACAAGATCATCCTGCACCATCGCGACAGGCGCGGTGCCGCAGCTGGCCAGGCATTCCACAAATTCGATGCTGTACTTTCCATCGGTGCTCACCGACACCGGATTGTGCATGCCGTTGTCGTCGCTGTGATCGTGGCGCTGAATGCCCGCCGCGCGGCACGCGTTCTCCATCACCTGATAGCTGCCGTTCATCGCGCAGCTCAGGGTTCGACAAACGCGAATGTGCGTTTTGCCGGCCGGCTGCTGGCGATACATCGGATAGAACGTCACCAGCTCGAGGATGTTGATCGGCTGCAGCTCCAGCTTGCGCGCGATCCACTGCACGCCTTCGTCGCTGATGAATCCGAAATGTTCCTGCCACAAATGGAGCAACGGCATCGCCGCGCTGCGCTTCCGGTCCGGCGGATAATGGCTGATCGCCTCATCCATCTTCCGCTCGAGCTCGGCGGGAACTGTCGGGCTGGTCTTGGTCGCGTCCGCCATCCAGCCGTTAATCGCGCAGCGTGCTTTCCTTCGACTGCAATTTGTCGTCCTTAAAAACGAGCGTCACTGTGTCTTTGCCCTGCCGATAAATGTAGGTGGTCTTCTTCATGATCACCCAATCAGCGGAGTCGACCGTTGTCGGCGGACCGAGGATCGACTCGACTTGTTTTTTCGACATGCCTTCAGTGACTTCATCGACGTTCGCTTTGCGAATCCGCTTCTCGAAACAGCCGCCAACGCACAACGCGAGCGCAACGCTGAATGCGATCACACGCGCGGCACGCAGCATCTAACGATCTCTCCCGAGATTGCCGTCTTTGCTGTCGACCTCATCGTTCTTGAAAGTGACAATTGCGAACTTCTTCCCGTCTTCCCAGCGCCAGGTCGACTTGCTGAACAGGATCATGTCCTTGGTCTCCTTCGTGGTCGGCTTGCCGAGGATTTGCTCCACCTGCGCTTTGCTCATGCCGTTGGTAATCTGGTCATAATTCGTGGGCGTCAGCTTGGACGAATTGCAGCTTACGAGAAGCGTGGCGGCGGCGAAGAGGAGGAAGGCGAAACGCATTTTCACCTGTCGCATTCGCCCATCACGAAGTCCAGACTGCCGAGGATCGCCACGACGTCGCTGAGCGACGCGCCGGGCAGCAGCTCGGGCAGAATGCTCAGGTTCACGAACGACGGCGAGCGGATCTTGAGCCGGTATGGAACGCCGCCGCCGCGGCTGTTGATGTAAAAGCCGAGTTCGCCCTTCGGATTCTCAGCGGCAAAATAAATTTCTCCCGGCGGCGCTTTCAATCCTTCGGTCACGACGATGAAGTGGTGGATGAGCTCCTCCATCTTCGTCATCACGCGCGCTTTGGGCGGCTGTGTGTTCTTCCAGTCGGCGACGTTGATCGGCCCGCCGGGCATTTTGTCTTTCACCTGCTGGAGAATGCGGATGCTCTGCCGCATCTCCTCGATTCGACAGAGGTAGCGATCGTAACAATCGCCGGCCGATCCGATCGGGATTTCGAAGTCGTAGTGCTCGTAATCGAGATACGGATGTTTGCGCCGGAGATCGTGCTCGATTCCGCTGCCGCGAAGGTTCGGGCCCGAGAGCGCGTAGGCGATCGCGCGATCGCGCGCGATGACACCGATGTCGCGTGTGCGATCCACGAAAATGCGATTTCGCGTCAGCAACCGGTCGCATTCGTTCAACGAAGGCGTGAACCTATCGATGAACTCCTGGAGCTGCGGGAAGAACTCGGGCCCGAGGTCGCGAATCTGCCCACCGACGCGTGTGTAGCTGGTGGTGAAGCGCGCGCCGGAAATGACCTCGCACAAATTGTAGATCTTTTCGCGCTGCTCGAACGTGTACATGAATACCGTGAGCGCGCCGAGATCGAGCGCCATCGCGCCGATTCCCATCAGGTGCGCCTGGATCCGGCCGAGCTCGCAGCAGATGACGCGAATCGCCCGGCCTCGCGGCGGAACTTCCCAGCCCATCAACTTCTCGACTGCGAGCGCGTAGGCCACGTTGTTCGAGAGCGGCGCGAGATAATCGAGCCGGTCCGTGTAGGGCACGAACTGATTGTACTGCATGTTCTCCGCGATTTTTTCGTCACCGCGGTGGAGGTAGCCGACTTCGGGCACCGCTTTCGTGATCATCTCGCCGTCGAGCTCCAGCACGAGGCGGAGAACGCCGTGCGTCGCCGGATGCGACGGCCCCATGTTGAGCACCATTTTCTCGCCGATGTCGTCGCTCTGCGGATGCAGCGCGCGATCCGCTTCGATGACGCGTGTCGCCGGGTCTGGTGATTCGATTTCGCGTGTCGTGAATGCCATCGCGCGGGTGCGATTACGCTGCCGACAGGCAATCGCGGCGCAAGCCTAATCTGCACGCGTCACGCTTCACTTCGGCCCGGCAGAGGCTTTAGTTCGCGAGATGCATCTGCAGCTGCGATTCGCGCCCATCCGTCGTTTTGCGCTGCCGCTGCTTGTGCTCGCGGCGCCTTCGGTGTGGATGCTCACGTTTGTGCCGCCGCTTTGGCGAGACGTCGACGCTTACGTGCAGACAGTCTATCCGCCGGGAGCGAACACGATTCTGCTGCACGGACCGCTCTACTGCACTTTGAGCCGGCTGCCGCTGTGGATTGGCTATCTTGCGTCGGCGAGCGGTCCGCCAGTGTTGCTCGGGCATTTCATCGAGCACACGCAATTGACGAACGCCGGAATAACGGCGCTGATCATGAGCCAGCACGTGGCGCTCTGGGGCGGCGTACTGTTTCTAATCAGCGCCGTCGCAGTTGATTGGGCAGCTCGTCTCGTGCTCGCGGTTTTTATCGCGACGCAGCCGGTGTTCTACGCGTTCGCGCATTGCGTAGGATCAGAAACGCTCAGCATGATTCTGATTCTGTACTTCATCGGGATCGGTCTCCGCATCACGCACCGCTTTCCTGCCGTTTCGCCGAATATGTGGCTCGCAGCGACTACGCTGCTCTGTTGCTGCATTTTGACGCGGCAAATCAACCGCGTGCTGGCAGGCCTGCTGCCGGCTGCACTCGCGCTCGTCGTTGTCGTGGGTTCCCGCTATTCGCGCGCCGCGTTGCGACAATGGGTTATCTCGATCGCCACCGGAGTGGTTGCGCTCGTTTGGGCCAGCGCCGTGATCCATTTGCTTTGCTGGCATACGCACACGCCGTGGCGTCCACAGTTCGGCTATACGTTTGTTTGGCGTCTGAACTTCCTCAGCGAAATGGAACCGCAGTCGCGCCGAGCGTTCCTGGACGCGATCGCCACAAGATCGAACCGACCTGACGTCCAGCAGCTCTCGCAAATCGTAAATGAATCCTTCCGCGAGAACTCTGCGTGGCACGCTCCCGACTTCGCGCGCCACGCGAAGATCGTGCTGTCGAACGGCCGCGCCGAATTTACCGATGCCGGATTCGACAATGTCCTAAACGCTTTCGCGCGCGCGGCACTCGTCCCGCCGCTGGCGCCGCTTCGTGCCGCCGCGATCGCGGATTTCGCGGACGCGACCACACGCACTGAAACTGATGCAGTCGCCTACCTGTTTCTCACGACTGCTTATTACCACGCGCATACTGCCGACATGCCGCAACTCGCCGGCTTACGAATTGTTGACGCGCGCGGGAAGTCGGGATCACACGCAATGCCGTCTTACTTTTACTGGTGGAGCGCAGTCTCTCTTCGCGCCTGGACGGCGATAGCCGCGTTCGCGCTGATCATTGCGGTTGTGATCGACAGCAGAGGTGGCAATCGACATCGCGGAGAGATTATCTACGTTGCGACTGCAGCGGTGGTGGGGCTCGTCATGTTGCTGATCAATTGCTTCTTCGCACAGTTCCAGGAGCGCTTTACGCTGCCTGCGCTGGAGGGGCTGCTCGTTGCGGTGACGGTCGCATTGGGTGTGATTGTGAACGGCGCGTCGCGATACCTCGCGCCTGAGAGCCGATGAAAAAAATCGCGCTGCTATTTGCTGGCCAGGGCGCGCAGGAAGTCGGAATGGGCCGCGACCTGGCGCAGGAATTCCGCGGTGCGGCCGATCTGTTCCGCCAGGCGGACGAAATACTCGGCCGACCGCTCAGCGGGTTCACGTGGGATGGTCCTCCGGAAGAGTTGACGAAAACGTCGAACTGCCAGCCCGCCTTGTTTGTTCATGGCCTTGCGTGTCTCGCGGTTTTGCGAGAGCTCGCCGGCGAGTTTCCGGTTGAAGGCGCCGCAGGATTATCGCTGGGCGAAATGACTGCGCACGCCGCGGCCGGAACATTCGACTTTGCGAGCGGCGTCAGGTTAGTCCAGAGGCGCGGCGAACTCATGGATCAGGCGTGCGTTGCCACTGCCGGTGCGATGGCGGCGATGATCGGCGCGGATGAAAGTGCGGTGCGTCAGCTTGCCGCAGATTGCGACGTCGACATCGCAAACATCAACGCGCCCGGCCAAATCGTGATTTCGGGTGAAGCGGCAAAGGTCGAGCTGGCCGTTAGCCTGGCGCGCGAGCACGGCATCCGCCGCGCAACGCTGCTGAAGGTGGCGGGAGCGTACCACTCGCGCTTGATGAACACGGCTTACATGCAGCTCGAGGAAGCGCTGTTGCAAACGGAGATGCAGTTGCCGCGCTTTCCGGTGGTCAGCAACGTGACCGGCGCCGTGGTCGACACGCTGCCGGAGATTCGCCGAACCTTGCGGGACCAGGTGACCGGCACGGTGCGATGGATCGATTGCATGGAAACTTTAAGCGCTCGCGGATGCGACTTGTTCATCGAGCTAGGGCCCGGGCGGGTGCTCGCGGGTTTGCTGCAGCGCATTCGCAAAGACGCGGAGGTGATGAGTGTGAGCGACGTCGCATCGGCGCGAGCTTGCGCGGCGTCTCTGGCGTAACGAGGCTGGCCAATGGTACTGCAGGAGCGCATCGACAACGACCTGAAGGAAGCGATGCGCGCAAAGGACGCGACGCGGCTCGGTGTTTTGCGCATGCTAAAATCTGCGCTGAAAAATAGTGCGATCGAGAAAGGCGGCGCGACGGCGACGCTCGA
>CADDYX010000138.1 GCA_902810735.1 Verrucomicrobiota bacterium
TCTTTGGTTATGACCTTCACGACCGCCACCGGCCGCGGGCCAGGCGTGGTCGCTTGCTTCGTCGGCGCGGTGATTTTGCGCAATAACAGCAACGCAATCACAACCGCGAGAGCGCCTGCAATCCAGCGAACGCGGCGGCGGCCGAAGCGCGTGTCGAGCCGCTCGACGGTCTCACGCGCGGCAACGTTGGCACGAGTCAGGGTCGTCATCGCTTCACACCGGCTCCGTTTGATCGACCATTTCCGGTGCTCGCATGTTCAGCCCGTTGCCGAATTTTTTCCAAAACGCGCACACAAGCCTGCAATTCGCCCGGTGAAATTCCGGTCAGCAGCTCGTGACGCAACTGATTCGCGGTCGAGTCGATCCGATCGATGACCCGGCGTGCGCGCGGCTGCAGTTTTACGGTTTTGCAACGGCGATCCTGAGCGGAATTCACGCGCTTCACCCAGCCCGCTTCTTCCAGGCGGTGAAGAAGATTCACCAGGGTCGGCTCCTCAACACCGAGGCGGGCGGCGAGTTCGGCCTGCGTCACTGGTTCTGACGCGAGGGAAAGGTGCAAAAGCGTGCGCCAGCGCGCCTGGCTGAGGCCGAGCGGTTTCAGCCGTTCGTCGAGCTTCAAGCGCCAGGCCCGAGCGGTGCCGTGAAGCAGCGGGCCAAATTCAGTCTCTTTCTTCACGCGGAAAACGTTAGCATGCTAACGATTTCGCGGACACTGTCAAACGCCTAGTCGAGGCGATACAAGATCGTCTCGTGCTCGCGGTAATCTTTGATTCGCATCAACGCACGTCCATGGCGCGCATTCTCGACGGCGGGCGCGTTCTGCGGCTGAACCAGCACGTAACGGGCGCCGTTCCGCAGTTCTTCGACGGTGCTGGCATAAACAACCGGCGCGCGCACATAAAAGAGAAACGGCTGGTAATCGGGATCGACCGCATACAGCGTCGCGCCCGCCGGCACGGCGCTGTTAATCTTTTCCGCAATCGTGCGAATCTTCTCGCGATGCCGAAGCTGCGGCACGATCGCGAACGAGTAAACGCACATCGCGACGCTCACGATCACCGCAATGAGCAACGGCAGGCGGATCTGCGCAGGCACGGTCGCCGGCCAGCCGAGATGAAGTCGCCGCGGCAGATCGAGTCGTTCGGCGCACAAAATCATCGAGAGCAGCCAGCACGCCGGCACGAGCAGCGGCATGGTGTAGCGCGGCAACGTTCCGGGCAGCAGGCAAACAGCGACGAAGGAGACGACAATGCCGCGACCAAGCCCCCGCACCATCCGGCGTTCCTCTTCGTCGACGAACTCGACTCGCCCGGCGAGCGGAAAAAGCAGCAGCCACGGCAGCAGGTAAGCCAGTCCGCGCGGCATGTTCATGAGCCAGCTCGTGAAATGAAAACTTTCGCCGCTCAGCCGGCCGGAGAACTGGCGCGACCACACGTGTGCGACGCTGGCACTGCGCATCATCATCAGGCATGGAACAGCCCACGCGGCAAAAATCGCGAGCATGAGCAGAATGCCGACGGCGTGTGGCGGGCGAACGAGTTCGCGCAGCTGTTTACGCTGATGCAAAACCGCGACGACGACGGCATAAAGGAAAATGAGGTGCGCCGGCCCCTTCGCCAGGCAAGCGACACCGAGAAAAATCCACGGGACCGTCCAGGTGATCCAGCGCGAGCGCTTTTGCTGATAGGCAGCAAGCCAGCAGATGAACGCCAGACCGGTTAGCGAAACGTAGATTGCTTCGATCTCGATGAGGCGGCCTTTCTCGAGCAGCCCGAAATTTGTCAGCCACGCGAGCGCCGCGACGAGCGAACCATTCGGGCCGAGCGCGCGCCGCGCGACCGTGACAAACGCCAGCGCGACGAGCAGCACGGAAACGGCGGAGGGCAGCCGCGCAGTCCATTCATTGCGGATGCCGAAAAGCTTGAATGATCCGGCAACGAGCCAGTTCACCAGCGGCGGTTTGGTGAAATACGGATCGCTGCCGACGTAGGGGACCACGAAGTTCCCGGTCTGCAGCATGGTTACCGCCGGCAAAATGCGACGGCCTTCTTCGCCTTTGATTTCGAGCGAGCCGAGCGCCGGCAGGTAAATCGCTGCCCAGATTGCCAGCACAATCGAGACAGCAACAGGGCGCGACATTCAGATGGAACGTCGAACGTGCGTCGTCGTGCGTCCAATGCTGCCGCGTAGCACAATGATCTCGGCGATCAGCGATCGCGTCGAAACAGCACGGTTGAATGGCCGCGATAACTCGGCGTCGTCAGAACGCTCCGCCACGCGCCGGTTGCCGTGACGTTCTCCACCTCGGTAGGCCCGGCGACGAGGTAATGCGCATCCGGCGGAAGCTCTTTCGCCGTGCCGACATACTTCACCCGCGGCTGGACGTAGAATAGATAAGGCTGAAACAGTGGATTCACTGCGTAGAGCGTTTCCGCAACGGGAACAGCGGCATTCACCAAGGCCGCGATCGGTTTCACTTTGGGCCGGTTTTTCAGGAACGTTGCCGAGCGCCCGGCGAATACGACCGCCGCCGCAGTTGCGAACACGACCACGAATCCCCACAACCATCGCGGCTGTATATTAATAGAAGCTGCGCCTGCGTTGAGCCGCCAGTTGAAGGCAGCGTCGCGCGTCGCCATTCCGATTAGCCAACAGACCGGCACGAGCGTCGGCAGAATGTAACGCGGGATCGTGCCCGGCAGGAGCAGAATGACGACGCATGGAATCGCCGCCGCCCACGCGAGCCCGCTCGCAATTGCGCGTTGTGAATCGTCGCGCATCAGCCGCGGCCTAACGAATGGCAACACGAAGAGCCACGGCATGAAATATCCGAAGGCGCGCGGGAAGTTCATCGGCCAATCGGTCGCGTCGTTCTCGCCGCCGGTGATGCGCATCGCGAGTTCATGTGCCCACGTGTCGGAGATTTGCTGTTGGTGCACGTCGCGCCAGCAGGGAACCGCCCATGCGCCGAAGATGCAGATCATGAGCAGAATCCCGACGAAATGCGCTGGCTGAACCAGATCGCGCATTCTGCGGGTTCGCCACAACACCGCCGCCACGACAGCATAGAAGAAAAATAGGTGTGCGGGCCCCTTCGCCAGCGTGGCGAGGCCAAGGAAAACCCACGGCACGATCCACGTAATCCAACTTGGGCGCCGGGCTGACCACGCGCTGATCCAGCAGATCAACGCGATTGCGAACAGCGATACGTAGATCGCATCGATCTCGATCATCCGGCCCTTTTCGATCAGGCCGAGATTGGTCAGCCATGCGGCGGCGGCGACAAACGAGCCTCGATCTCCCAGCGCCTTGTGACCCAGGATTACGAACGTCAGCGCCGCCAGCAGAACGGTAAGCGCCGAAGGCAAACGCGCCGCCCATTCATTCCGCACACCGGCAATCCTGAACGCCGCGATAACGAGCCAGTTCACCAGCGGCGGCTTGCGCAGATACGGCTGACCACCGACGTGCGGAACGAGATAGTTCCCGGTGTCCATCATCTCGACAGCCGGCAGCACGCGATGGCCTTCTTCGCTGCGCAGCTCGGGCGTGCCGAGCCACGGAAGATAAATGGCCGTCCAGATGGCGACGATCAGGATGAGCGTTGTGCCGCGCGACATCAGAACGTCCAACGTCCGACGTTCAACCTTCAACGTCCAACGCCGGACGGTTGACGTGAGCAGCTTTGGCGATAGGTTAATCACCTAGTCCGTTGCCGGATTGGAGTGGGAGCTGGTGTCCCACTCTTTTTTGTCGCCGGACTCGACGATTTTTATGAATGCGGAGTTTATCGCCATGCTCGATTACCTGGAGCGGGAGCGCGGAATTAAGCGCGAAATCCTGCTCGAGGCGGTCTCGAATGCGCTGCTTTCTGCTTCGAAGAAGAGCGTCAGTATCTCGCGCGATCTGCGCATCGACATCGATCCGAGAAGCGGCGTGATTCGCGCGCTCGCCAAGCCGCTCGTGGTCGACAACGTCGCCAATCCGCAGGACGAGATCTCGGTCAACAAGGCGCGCGCCGTGAAACCCGACGCACAAGTTGGCG
Organism: Verrucomicrobiota bacterium; assembly: GCA_902810735.1. Lineage (GTDB taxonomy): Bacteria > Verrucomicrobiota > Verrucomicrobiia > Chthoniobacterales > UBA10450 > CADDYX01. The sequence continues at coordinate 4,046 of CADDYX010000138.1, forward strand.
ACGAAGTCGAAATCGAAGTCACGCCGAGGAATTTCGGCCGAATCGCCGCGCAAACCGCCAAGCAGGCGATGATGCAGCGCATTCGTCAGGTCGAGAAGGAGATGATTTACGAGGAGTTCAAGGACCGCGCCGGCGAAATCGTTAGCGGCACGGTGCGGCGGTTTGACCGCAGCGATGTGATCCTCGATCTCGGAAAATTCGAAGCGATCATGCCGCAGCGCGAGCGCGTCGTGGTCGAGGATTACAACATCGGTGATCGTCTGCGCGCGTACGTCGTCGCCGTCGATAACGGCATCCGCGGGCCGGAGATCATCGTCTCGCGCAGCCATCCAAATTTCGTGCGTCGCTTGTTTGAGCTCGAAGTGAGCGAAATTGCTGACGGCACAGTCGAGATTCGCGGCATCGCGCGCGAAGCCGGTTACCGGACCAAGATCGCCGTCTGGAGCGGGAACGACAAAGTGGATCCGGTCGGCGCCTGTGTCGGCATGCGCGGGTCACGCGTCAAGAACATCGTCCGCGAGTTGAACAACGAGAAGGTCGACATTATCCGCTGGAGCTCGGATCCGAAGGACTTCGTGCTCGAGGCTTTGAAGCCGGCGAAAGTGAAGAACCTCGTGTTCGACGTCGAAAAGAAAAGCGTGCAGATCTCGGTTGACGAAGATCAGCTCTCGCTTGCGATCGGAAAGAAAGGGCAAAACGCGCGGCTCACCTCGCGCCTGACCGGCTGGGAAATTAACATCGATCGCGACACGACCGCGACGCATCAGGTGGAGCAGAAGGTTGCGCAGGCTGCGCAGTCGCTCGCCGCCGGGCTGCCGGTGACTGAAGACCAGGCGATGACGCTGGTGAAGGCCGGGTTCACGAATTTGGAAGGATTGCGCGACGCGGCGGTCGAGGATCTGGTAGAGATTCTCGGCGTCGACGAACCGAAGGCGCAGGAGATCCACGATGCGGTGAATCGGGAGACGGTAGCGCACTGACATGGCCACGGTTTAACCACGCCGGCCATGGCGACAATTTCACAACGAGCTAATGCCAACGAAAACGACGACGACAAAGGCCACGCCGCGCAAGGCGCCTGCCGCGCGCAAGCCTGCTGCGGCCGGTCCGGCCCGCGGCGCGACCGCGAAGTCGCCGTCGGATGAACCTGCAAAGGCGAAGAGCACAAAAGCAGCGGCGCCCGCGAAGCCGGCGCGCTCAACGCCCGCTGCGATAAAGTCGCGAGCCGCTGTCGAGAAAGCTTCGAAGCCGGAACCGGCGGCCGCTCCGCCGCCGCCGAAGCCAGTTGTCGAAACCGTTTCGCTGATTGACGCGCCGGCACCGCGCCCAAAACGCAGCGAGCAAGCCGAAAAGCCGAAGCGCTCCGTCCTCCCGCCGATCTCGCGAATTTTGCCGGCGGCGGGCGAGCCGCCAAAGCCTGCCGCGCCAGCGCCAGTAGCGACAGCGCCGCCGCCACCGACAGCACCGCCCGCTGCTGCTGAGCCGGCGGAACCGGCACCGGCCGGTGACAGCGCGGCCGTGGAAGAGCCGCCGATTGACGACAGGAAGATCATCCAGATCAAGCCGCCGATCATCGTCAAAGACCTGGCGACGCAACTCGGGCTCAAGAATTTCCAGCTCATCAAAGAGCTGATGACCGACTACAACATCTTCGCGAATCCGACGCTGACCGTCGAGCCGGAAGTCGCGACGAAAATCTGCGAGAAGCACGGTTTCGTGCTCGAAATGGAGCGGCGCGAAAAAGGCGCCGGCGTTCACAAAGTCGAGCAGGTCGTTGTCGCACCGCCGCCGCCCGAGCCGGCCAAGGAAGAAGAGCTCAAGGCGCGGCCGCCGATCATCACGTTCATGGGCCACGTCGATCACGGCAAAACGTCGCTGATGGACGCGATTCGCAAGACGCGTGTGGCAGCGGGCGAAGCAGGCGGCATCACGCAGCACATCGGCGCCTACACCGTCGAGCACAACGGCCAGCGCATGACATTTCTCGACACGCCCGGCCACGCGGCGTTTACCGCGATGCGCGCGCGCGGCGCGAATGTGACCGACATCGTCGTGCTCGTGGTCGCGGCCGATGACGGCCTGATGCCGCAGACGATCGAGGCGATCAATCACGCCAAAGCGGCCGAGCACGTGAAGATCATTGTCGCAATCAACAAGATCGATTTGCCATCGGCGAATATCGATCGCGTGAAGAAGCAGCTGCAGGAACGCGAGCTCACCCCGGAAGATTGGGGCGGCGAAACGATCACGGTTCCGGTTTCGGCAACGAAAGGAACGAACATCGAGCAGCTACTCGAGATGATCTCGTTGCAGGCGGAGGTGATGGAGCTGAAGGCCTCGCCGACTGCGCCCGCCCGCGGGACTGTGATCGAGGCGCAAGTTGAGGCGGGGCGTGGACCGACGGCAACGGTCATTGTGCAGATGGGCACGCTGAAAAGCGGCCAGCCGTTCATCTGCGGTGATTATTCGGGCAAGGTGAAGTCGCTGATCGACGATCGCGGCGGGCAGGTGAAACAAGCCGGCCCTTCGGTGCCGGTGAAAGTGCTCGGCTTTACCGGTCTGCCGCAGGCTGGCGATGAATTTCTGGTGATGGATTCGGAGCGCTCGGCAAAAGCGTTGAGCGAAGAACGCCTGCTGGAGAAACGAGCGGAGAAGCTCGCGGCGCCACAACGCGCCACGCTCGAGACGCTGCTCGAAGCCGCCGATGGTAAAAAACATCTCCGCATTGTCTTGAAGTGCGATGCGCAAGGCTCGCTTGAAGCGATCAGCGGCGCGCTCACGCAGATCGAGAGCAAGAAGATCGATCTCGAAATCATCCACGCCGGCGTCGGTCCAATTTCCGAGAACGACATTCTTCTCGCGAGTGCCTCGAACGCGGTCGTCGTCGGCTTCAACATCAAAGTCGAAACGATGGCGGTGAACGCCGCGAAACGCGAAGGCGTGCAGGTGAAGCTCTACTCGATCATTTACGAGCTGATCGACCAGATCAAAGAATCCATGGCCGGCCTGCTCGATCCGGAGCATCGCGAGACGGTGATCGGCCACGCAGAGGTCAAGCAGGTGTTCAAGCTGAGCAAAGGCATCGTCGCCGGCTGTCTCGTGACCGACGGACGGATTTCGAGAACTTCGCGCGCCCGCGTGCTGCGTCGCCGCCAGCCAGTCTACGATGGCGGCTTGTCGACGCTGCGCCGTTTCCAGGATGACGTGAAAGAAGTGCGCTCCGGGCTCGAGTGCGGCATCAAGCTCGGCGATTTCAGCGAATACCAGGTCGGCGACATTATCGAGTGCTACAACCTCGAGCAGGTCGCGCAGAAACTGTAACGGCACACGCGCGCCCTTCGGCGGCCGCGTTTCGTCAACGCAGATGAAACATCGATTACTTCGCGTTAACGAATTACTGAAGCGCGAGCTCAGCACGATCATCACCCGGGAAGTCGTGTTTGATGGCGCGCTCGTCACGGTGAATCACGTCGACGTCACGCCCGATCTAAAAAACGCGCATGTCTACGTCAGCGTTCTGGGCGCGAATGCCGGCCCGGGCGCGATGACGAAGCTGGAAGAGAACCGCGTTGTCCTGCAAACTCAGCTGTCGCGGCACGTCGTTCTCAAGTACACGCCACACCTCGTTTTCCATCTCGACAAGTCGGTCGAGCGCGGCGCACGCGTGATCGAAATTCTGCAGGAAATCGACGCGCCTG
>CADDYX010000139.1 GCA_902810735.1 Verrucomicrobiota bacterium
CGCCACGCCGGCTGTTGTTCCGGAGACCGATCAGATCTCCCACGCGATCGATCGCGCACAGCAGAATCTGTTGCGGCAACAGCGCGCCGACGGCCATTGGTGCGGCGAGCTGCTCGTCGATAGCACCCTTTGCTCGGATTACGTGCTCTTCATGCATTGGACGGGCGAAGTGGACGACGCGATCCAGCAGCGCTGTGTCCGGCACATTCTGGAGCGCCAGCTTCCGGACGGCGGGTGGAACATCTATTACGGCGGGCCGAGCGAGATCAACGCATCGGTCAAGGCGTACTTCGCGCTGAAACTCGCCGGTCACTCGGCCGATCTGCCGTTCATGCAGGAAGCGCGCGCGAACATCCTGCGACTCGGCGGCATTCCGCGGATGAACACGTTCAGCAAGCTCTACCTCGCGCTGCTCGGCCAATTTCCGTGGCGATATTTGCCGACAATCCCGGTCGAAATGGTCCTGCTGCCGAGTTGGTCACCGTTTCACATGTACAAGATGTCGTCCTGGAGCCGCGCGATGCTCGTGCCGCTCGCGATCATCAATCATTTCAAGCCGACGCGTGAGCTGCCCGGGATGAAACAGCTGCACGAGCTCTACCCGCTCGGGACGGAGCACAAGGATTTCCGCCTGCCGCGCGACGAGCGCTTTTTTACCTGGCGCAATTTGTTTCTGCGGATCGATGATGCGCTAAAATTGCTGCACCCGCTGCGTTTTCGTCCGATGCGTAAACGCGCGCTCGAGGAAGCCGAGCGGTGGATGATCGAGCGCATCGGGGAGGGGAGCGACGGCCTGGCCGCCGTGTTCCCGGCAATGCTGAACGCTCTGATTGCATTGCGTGCCCTCGGCTACTCGAAGACGCATCCAGTTTACGAAAAAGCGGCGCGCGATTTCGCGGGGCTGTTCGTTGACGACCCGGACGATTTCCGAATTCAGCCGTGTCTTTCTCCGGTGTGGGACACGGCGATTAACATGATCTCGCTCGCCGAATCAGGACTGCCGGCCGACCATCCGGCGCTGCAAACGGCGGCGGAGTGGCTGGCGAGCAATGAAGTGCGAATGCGCGGAGATTGGGCGGTGAACAATTCGCATCCGGAAGCGAGTGGCTGGGCATTCGAATACAACAACGTTTATTATCCCGACACCGACGACACGGCGATGGTGCTGATGGCGCTGCGCCTCGTCCGTCCGCGCGATGTTGCCGGAGTCGACGCGATGTTCCGCCGCGCTATCGACTGGCAGCTAAGCTTCCAATGCCGCGATGGCGGCTGGGCCGCATTCGACAAAGAGGTGACGCAGCACTGGCTAGAGGACATGCCGTTTGCCGACCACAATGCAATTCTCGACCCGACCTGCAGCGATCTCACGGCGCGCACGCTGGAGCTGTTCGGCTACATCGCGTTCGATCGCAATCAACCGTCAGTCCAACGCGCATTGCATTACCTGCGCGAAACGCAGGACGACGACGGCTCGTGGTATGGCCGCTGGGGCGTGAACTACATTTACGGGACCTGGCAGGTCTTGCGCGGGCTGCGCGCAATCGGCGAGGACATGACGCAGGATTGGATTCTGCGCGGGCGCGATTGGCTGGAGAGCTGCCAGAATGACGACGGCGGGTGGGGCGAAACGTGCGCGTCGTATGACGACCCGACGCTGAAGGGGCGCGGCGAGAGCACGGCGTCGCAGACATCATGGGCACTGATGGGAATTTGCGCATGCGGCGATCTCGATCGGCCGAGCGTTCAGCGCGGCTTGCGTTATTTGCTTTCGACGCAGAACGCGGACGGCTCGTGGACCGAACCGCAGATCACCGGCACCGGTTTCCCGCGCGTGTTCTATTTGAAATACGATTTTTACCGGCAGAATTTCCCGCTGCTCGCGCTCGCCACTTACGTCAATTACCGGACCGGTCTCGGGCACCAGCCGAGCTTCTACCGGTGGAGCGCCAGCTAGCGCACGGCGTTGACGGCGCGCCGTACCGGCGCAAGCTCTCGGTATGGCTTACGAACTACCGAAACTCCCTTACGCCTACGACGCGCTCGAGCCGCACATCGACGCGCGCACGATGGAAATTCATCACACGAAGCACCACCAGGCCTACATCACGAACGTCAACAACGCGCTCAAAGACCACCCGAATCTCGCTGCCAAATCGGTCGAAGATTTGATCAGCAATCTCAATGACGTGCCGGAAAACATCCGCACCGCAGTCCGCAACAACGGTGGCGGTCATGCGAACCACTCGCTCTTCTGGCAGATCATGGCGCCGAATGCCGGCGGCAATCCTTCGGGCAAATTGGCCGATGAGATCAACTCCGCATTCGGCGGCTTTGATCAGTTCAAAGAAAAGTTCGCCGCCGCCGGCGCTGGTCGTTTCGGCAGCGGCTGGGCGTGGCTGATTCGCAATAAGGGCGGCAAGCTGGAAATCATTTCCACGCCGAACCAGGACAGCCCGCTGATGGACGGCAACACGCCGCTGCTCGGTCTCGACGTGTGGGAGCACGCGTATTACCTGAACTACCAGAACCGCCGGCCCGATTACATCAAGGCGTGGTGGAACGTGGTGAACTGGCCGGAGGTCGCGCGCCGCTTCGATTCGCGTTGATTGAATGTCCGCGCGTGCGGAGGCGTGACACGCTGTGATCTCGCATCGTCACCGCTGCATCTTCGTTCACATCCCGAAGACCGGCGGAACGAGTATCGAGGCGCTGCTTTGGCCTAAGGAGCGCACGCCCGCCGAACTGTGGATGGGATTCGTCGACAAGTACCACAACAAGTACCAGACGGGCGGCCTGCAGCATTTGCTCGCATCGCAGATTCGCCAGGAGGTCGGCGACGCAACTTTTGCGCAGTATTACAAGTTCAGCATCGTCCGAAATCCGTGGGACAAAGCGGTTTCGCAATTTAGCGACATCGCGCGCCGACCTGATCTGCGTGCATTCATCGGCATGAACGCCGGCGATTCATTCAAACGCTACCTCGAGCTCACGACGAAAACGCGGCACGTGCAGTGGGAGCCGCAGATTAATTTCCTCTACGACGGCGCGGGTAAGCTGCTCGTCGACTACGTCGGCCGGTTCGAGGCGTTTGCAGAATCGGTCTTGCGCGTGCTCGAGACGCTCGGCGTTCGGGCGAAGAAGCTGCCGCACGAAAACAAAACCGCGCGGCGTGATTACGTGAGTTATTACGACTCCGAAGCGAGAGAGATGATCGCTGAGATGTATCGCGGCGACATTGAGGCGTTCGGCTACCAGTTTGGCGCGACGCCCGCGCTCACATTGTAGCGGCGATAGATCAGAGCACCGCTAAACGTTAGTTCCGCGTAGGCGAAGATGGACCTGTCCGAGGAAGAATGACGTCGAAGCGGCTGCCCTCGCCCGGCGCCGAAGTGGCCTCGACGCGTCCGCCGAGAAGTTCCGTCAGTCGCTTCGTAATCGTGAGGCCGAGGCCGGTGCCTTGGGTGTTTTGCGCGGCTGATCCGCGCTGGAATTCATCAAAGATCACCTCGAGGTCTTTCGCCGAGATGCCGATGCCGGTGTCCGCAACGCTCATCTTCCAATGGTGACCATTCGCCGGCTGACAGGAGAACTGCACGCGTCCGCCGCGCTCCGGCTTGGAGTATTTTATCGCATTCAGGATCAGGTTCGCGGCGATCTGTTTGAGCTTGCGAGGATCGCTGCTGATCGGCAGATCGGCGCTGCAGTCGGCATCGAAGGTGAGGCCGTGCTGCTGCGCGACCGGTCGAAAGGTGGCGGCAATCTCCTCGCACAACTCGCGCATTGAGCGGCTCTCGATTTCGATTTGCTCGCCATGGGCCAGCAGAGTCGAATAATCGAGCAGCTGATGCAGTAACTGCTGCATATCGCCGAGGCTGCGGCGGCAGACGCTGATCATTTCGTCGTACTCGGCATCTCCGCCACGCAATGCCAGCACTTCAACCGCGCTGCCGATGGCGTTCGCGATGTTTCGGACCTCATGCGACACATTTCGCGTCATCAGCAGGCGCGATCGGTCGACCCGCTGCAGCTCCTGGTTCGTTCGTTCCAGGCGCGCGTTGAGCGCGGCGAGATTTTCGTTCGCGCGGCGGAATGCCGCATTCTGGTCGTCCACGTATTGGGCGACAGAACTGCCGATGAGATGGTTGAAAAACTCGTGGATGATCCGCTTCGCGACGGTGCGAGCGTCACGTCGAAACTCGGCGTGCTGCTGCGCGAAATCCGGCAGCGTGGAGAGGAGAATGATCTGCCGAATGATGGCAGTTTCCCGCAACAATTCCGTGACGTGATAATCCTGTTGCCATCGATCATGTCCGTGGGTGCGCGCGTTCTCGGTCTCGCGCGGCGTGGCGCCGGCAGCGTTGTGAGTCCGCAGTCGAACGGTCAGATCGTCGAACAGCGCCGGCAAATGGTCGGTGAGCTGTTGGAGTGAAAGCCGATCGGCCGTCGGGATTTTCGAGTCTTGTCGTACCGCCTTGATCCATTCGTCGGTCACGCGTTCGCGAAAGGCGCAGATGTAATCGGCCAACGCGGCGAGCGTCTCGTTGAGCGGGGGATCGATGGACACCATGAGCCGCGGAGTTTATGCGCATTGCTCGTAAAAGCAACGGCCAGGCCGCGCCGACTGTTGCCCGAAAGCCCCCTTCTCACGCACGCCGCTGCGCGAAGCTGCTTGCTCCCTCATCGCGTTGCGGCATTTTCTCGCCTTCTCCCCGATGGCGTTGCTCAACGAGAATTACCTGAAGCTGCAGGCGGGGTATCTTTTCCCCGAGATCGCTCGGCGAGTCACACAATTCTGCGAGGCGAATCCCGACGCCGCGCAGCGTTTGATCCGTTGCGGGATCGGCGATGTGACTGAGCCGCTGCCACGCGCCGCGGTCGACGCGATGCATCGCGCGGTCGAGGAGCTCGCGCATCGCGACACCTTTCGCGGCTATCCGCCGTACGAGGGGTACGATTTTCTGCGTGAGAAAATAGCGCAGCACGACTTTCGGAACCGCGGGATGCAGATCGCGGACGACGAGATATTCATTTCGGACGGATCGAAGTGCGATTGCGGATACATCCTCGACATCCTAGGCGATCAGAACCGCGTCGCGATTACCGACCCGGTTTATCCGGTGTATGTCGACACGAATGTCATGGCTGGCCACACTGGCGCGGCCACGCAGGACGGCCGCTACGAAGGCATCGTCTATCTGCCGTGCACCGAGCAGAACAAGTTCGTTCCGGAGCCGCCTAACGAAAGCGTCGATCTGGTTTATCTCTGCTTCCCGAACAACCCTACCGGGGCAGTCGCCACTCGCGGCCAACTGAGTCGCTGGGTCGAGTTCGCGCGCGAGCACCACGCGCTCCTGCTCTACGACGCGGCTTACGAATCGTACATTCGCGATCCGGAAATCCCGCACTCGATTTTTGAAATTCCCGGCGCGCACGAGTGCGCAGTTGAGTTCCGCAGTTTTTCGAAAAACGGCGGCTTCACCGGCGTGCGTTGTGGCTTCACGGTCATGCCGAAGGCCGTTAAAGGGCAGACGCAAGACGGGCGCTCGCTCCCGCTGCATCCGCTCTGGCAGCGGCGTTGGAGCACGAAAGCGAACAGCGTGAGCTATCCGGTGCAGCGCGGTGCGGAGGCCCTTTACACCGATGACGGGAAAGCGCAGGTGCGCGCGCTGATCGACCACTACATGGGAAACGCGCGGATACTTCGCGACGCCGCGGTCGGCGCCGGACTGAAAGTATTCGGCGGCGCTAACGCACCATACATCTGGGTGAAAACCCCGGACGGCCTCACCAGCTGGCAAATGTTCGACAAGATGCTGCACGAGCTGAACGTCGTGATTACTCCCGGCAGCGGTTTCGGCGCGCAGGGCGAAGGCTACTTCCGGATTTCCGCGTTCAATAGCCGCGAAAACGCCGAAGAAGTCGCGCGCCGGCTTCAGACGCTTGGCTGACAATCACGCCGCAGCCGGCGAAGTGACCGCGTTACCTTGTCGTCACACCTTCGCCGCGTAACATTCGCGGCGACTCACAACCAGCGTGGCCGTCTTAAGCAAAAATCTCCCGCAGCTTTATCGCTTTTGTTTTTTGATGACGGGCGATTTGGACAAAGCCAAAGACGCTTTTCAAGGCACGGTGCGCGAAGCGGCGCTGCGTTCCGCCCGTGGCGAACCACCGGCCGACCGGCTCTGGTTTTTTCGCGACGCGAGGTGGCGTTGCCTCGCGCTGACGGACAAAGATTTGCAGGCGGAGCCTGGGCATCTTGCGGAGCACGAAGTCGCGCCATTCGCGCCGGCGCAGGTCGAGCAGTTACACGTTGAGCAACTGGCGGCCTGGGTTTCTGCCGCGCCCGAGCCGCAGCGGAGTGCGATGGCGTTGTTCTACCTCGACGAATTCAGCCAGGCGGAGCTTGCGTCAGTGCTCGAACTCAAACCGCGAGAGCTGCCGCAATTGATTGCGACCGGCAGACGCGAATTTCAGGCATGGCTCGATGCCGTCGTGCCGCACGTTGATGATGAAGCGTAGACAAAGCTCGCTCGTCGACTGCGCGCCGATCACCGACAAGCCCGGCACCGATCGCGCAATGCGCACGGCCGTGACACGCGCGCGCCGCGGCGCAGGTGCTCCGCGCTTCGCGCACCAGCAGGCGCTCGACCGCGCGATTGCGGCGCTGGTGCAGAGCATTCCGGTCGGGCCGGAGATTGCGGAATGGTTCGCAAACGAGAGTTTGATCCCGGCGGGGAAACGCCGCTGGCGGAAGATTCTGTTCAATCCGGTGGTGGTCGCGATCGCCATTGCCGTCATGGTCATCGCCGGTGTTTTCAGCTATCGCGTTCACGAGCGGATCAAGGACTTTCCGGGCGCCTCCGCTGCGCGGCATCTGCTGACGGTCGCGAGCTCGACGCGCTCGGTGTTGCTCGACCCGATTCGCACCGATGCCGGTGCGCTGAGCGATTTGTTCTTCATGAAACATCGGCTCGAGCACTACGACGTGCCGCCGACCTTCGCGGATTTCAAGACGATCGGCTGTCGCGTTTTTGACGACGAGGACGGTCAGCGCGTCGCGCAGATTTGGCTGGTCGAGAAACACATGCAGCTCTTCCTGTTTCCTGCTGAAAAAGATCCGCAGGGGCGCCGTGTTCCGGATTTCGACGACTGGCGGTTTGTCGAGCAGGAAGGCTGGACCGGCGCGGTGAAGCAACGCAACGGCGTCTGCTTTATGGCTGCGATCCGCGGCACGGATAAAGACCTCGCGCCGTATCTGTCGACGAAAAGCGAGCAGCCGGCGAGTTCCGCAGCGCGTTGACATGGTATGCGCCGCGGCGGAATTTCGTCGCCGCACGCCAGGGTAGCTCAGTGGTAGAGCAGGGGACTCATAAGCCCTTGGTCGGGAGTTCAACTCTCCCCCCTGGCACTTTTCGACTTCCGTTTCGATTGGCGATTGAGGAGTTCGAAGTTGGACGTTGGACGTTGAGCGTTGGACGTTGGACGTTCCGGCATGCTCCGGTATTTCGAGGACGTCAAAGTCGGCGAGCGGTTCGGCTCGGACCCTTACGTCGTAACCGAAGACGCGATCGAAGCGTTCGCGCGCGAATTCGACGTGCAGGCGTTTCACCTCGGTGCCGCCGCCGCCGACAAATTGCAGTTCGCCAGTGGTGAAGAGCCGCATCGCGATCGGATTGGCGGTGGACGAGTTGCGTTGGCCGAACGCGGTGAAGCCCGGAGATGCGCTGCAG
>CADDYX010000140.1 GCA_902810735.1 Verrucomicrobiota bacterium
CATGCATACCGGCTGCCCGATCGTCTACACCTCGGCGGATTCTGTGTTCCAAATCGCGGCGCACGAAGAGGTGATTCCGATTGAACGCTTGTACGAAATTTGCCGCATCGCGCGGCGCCACTGCGACCCGCTGCGGATCGGACGAGTGATCGCGCGTCCATTCGTCGGCGGTCCAGGGAACTTTCGGCGCACACCAAATCGGCATGATTTTTCGATGCGGCCACCGCGAACGGTGCTCGACGCAATCGGTGAAAGAGTCCCGGTTATCAGCGTCGGCAAAATTAGCGACATTTTCGCGGGCGACGGCATCACGCGATCGCACCCCACGATCAGCAACGAAGATGGAATGCGCCGCGTCGCGCAGCTCTGGGCCGGGCCTGGCGAGCAGCTGATCTTCGCCAATCTCGTCGATTTCGACATGCTGTACGGTCACCGGCGCGACGCGGCCGGGTACGCGACCGCGTTGCGTGAATTCGACGCGTGGTTCGCTGAGTTCGAGCGAAAGATCACGGCTGAGGATCTCGTCATCATCACTGCCGACCACGGGAACGACCCGACCTTCCGCGGCACCGATCACACGCGCGAGGAAGTGCCGCTGTTCGTCCTGCATGAAGACGCCACGCGCCAGCTCGGCACCCGCGCTACCTACGCTGATATCGCCGCGAGTCTGGCCGAGTTTTTCAAACTGCCGGAGCCGTGGCCTGTGGGCTGCTCCTTCTTGTCCTGAATCATGCACGTTCCTTCATTGATCGAGAAAAAGCGCGACGGCGGCGAACTCAGCGCAGACGAGATCGCGTTCCTTGTCGAAGGCTTCACCGACGGCGAAATCCGCGACTACCAGATGAGCGCGTGGGCGATGGCTGTGTATTTCCGCGGCATGACGCCCGCCGAGACGCAGCATCTCACCGCCGCGATGATGAACAGCGGCTTCGTGCTGAAGTATCCCAAAGGCAGTCCACTCAAAGTCGACAAGCACTCCACCGGCGGCATCGGCGACAAAACATCGATCGTGCTCGCGCCGCTCCTCGCCTGCAGCGGCGCGTGGGTGCCGATGATCTCCGGCCGCGGCCTCGGCATCACCGGCGGCACGCTGGACAAGCTCGAGAGCATCCCAGGTTTCAACGTCAACATCGACGAACGCCGCGCGCTTGCGCAGTTGCAGAGCATCGGCGTTTTCATGATCGGCCAGACGGCCGACATCTGCCCGGCGGACAAAAAACTTTACGCGCTACGCGACGTCACCGGCACGGTTCCTTCGCAGGCGCTGATCGTTGCCAGCATCATGAGCAAGAAACTTGCGGAGTCGCTCGACCGCCTTGTGCTCGATGTGAAATTCGGCAGCGGCGCGTTCATGAAAACGCGCCGCGAAGCCGAGCAGCTCGCCACCGCGATGACCGAGGTGGGTAAATTGATGGGCGTGCAGGTTTCGCATCTCCTGTCAGCGATGGACCAGCCGCTCGGCCGGGCCGTCGGCAACGCGCTGGAGATCGCGGAATGCGTCGAGATCCTGCAGGGCGGCGGCGCGCCGGATGTGGTCGAGCTTGTGCTCGACCTCGGCGAGAAAGTCTCTCCCGCCCCGCGCCAGCAGCTCGAGACGTGGCTTAAAGATGGCACCGCGTGGAAGAAGTTCGCGTCGCTCGTTTATGCGCAGGACGGCGACGCGTCGGCATTGGAGCATCTGCTCGAGGTGCACCGCGCGCCCGTCATTCAACCGCTCGCGTCCAAACGCACGGGCAAAGTCGCGAAGATGGACGCCGCAGCGATCGGCCGTGCTGCGGTGCTGCTAGGCGCCGGCCGCCAGCGGACTGAGGACGTAATCGACCACGCGGTCGGCTTCTCGGCGATCAAGAAAATCGGCGAAAAGATCGGCAAGGGCGAACCGTTCCTCTTGATCCACGCGCGGGACGAGCACGGCATCGCATCCGTGCTGCCGCTGCTCGAGCAGGCCTGCGCGGTCGGCTAAAATTCCGCTACGAACGGGGCGGCGTTGTCACCGCTGGGATTCGTCGCCTGTCGCGGACATCACAGCAGAGGAAACGCGCTGCTCGCCTGGCGCGCGAATTCGTCTTAGAATAACCACAGGAGCACACCTATGAACGAGAAGCCCGGTATTCCGATGAACAACGCGGCGGTGCGCTCGCTGCCAAAGCACCTCCTGCAATTCGCGGTCGATCAGCGTTACGACGAATACACGCCGGTCGATCACGCCGTCTGGCGCTTCATCATGCGACAGAACATTTTCTTCCTCCGCGAATACGCGCACAAAGTTTACTTCCAGGGGCTGCTCGACACCGGCATCTCGTTCGACCGCATTCCGCGCATCGAGGAGATGAACGACATCCTCGGGAAGATCGGCTGGGGCGCGGTGGCGGTGGACGGATTTATTCCGCCGGCCGCGTTCATGGAATTTCAAGCTTACAAGGTGCTGGTGATCGCGTGCGACATGCGCCAGATCCATCACATCGAATACACCCCTGCGCCCGACATCGTGCACGAAGCGGCGGGGCACGCGCCGATCATTGTGGACCGCGAATACTCGAATTACCTCCAGCGCTTCGGCGAGATCGGCGCGAAAGCGATGCAGACGCGGAAGGATTTCGAGCTCTACGAGGCGATCCGCCACCTCTCGATTTTAAAGGAACTGCCGAACTCCGACCCGGAGGAAGTCGCCGAAGCGACGAAGGAAGTCGAACGGCGATTCGCGAATCTCGGCGAGCCGTCCGAGATGGCGCTGCTCTCGCGACTTCATTGGTGGACTGTCGAATACGGACTCATTGGCACCCTTGAAAATCCGAAGATCTATGGCGCCGGTTTGCTTTCCTCGATCGGCGAATCGGTCTCGTGCCTTGAGCCAGGCGTTGAGAAAATCTGGTATTCGATCGACGCGCAGAACCAGCCATTCGACATCACCACCAGACAACCGCAGCTCTTCGTCTGTCGCGATTTTCAGCACCTGATGGACGTGCTGGAGGAATTCGCCAACACGATGGCGTATCGCGTCGGCGGTCTCGAAGGGATCAACAAAGCGATCGAGTGCCAGCGCGTCGCGACCTGCCAGTACTCCAGCGGCCTTCAGGTCACCGGCGTCTTTAGCGAGGCGATCAGCGACAATGGGGAAACGATCAACACGACGACGCCGGCTGATCGGCAATCGGAATTCGGGAATCGCAGATGCGTTTATCTGCGAACGACAGGCGTGACGGCGCTCGCGTTCGCCGACAAACAGCTCAACGGGCACGGCAAGGAACGGCACGCCGAAGGCTTCGGCTCACCGATCGGTCGCTGGCGCAACGTCAACACCGCGCCCGAGAATCTCAACGACGATCAGCTCCGCAGCATCGGGATTGCGAAGGGCGCAAAGGCGACGATCGACTTCGAGAGCGGCGTCACCGTCAGCGGTCGCATCGAACGCATCCTGCGATGTGACGGTAAGCTCGCCGTCATCACTTTCAGTAACTGCAGCGCGAAACTGGGCGACCGCGTCCTGTTCGATCCCGCGTGGGGTGAGTACGACATGGCTGTCGGCGAGCGGATCAGCAGTGTGTTTAATGGCGCGGCGGACAAGGACGCTTATCTCGAAGTCGCGCTCATCCCGAAAGAGCGCACGATCAAGGCGCCCTCCGACGCGAAACGCCGCAAGCTCGAAAACCTCTACCAGCAGGTTCGCGACATTCGCGAGACGAAGAAAGGCTACGAGCGACTCGGTGAGATTTGGGAAACGCAGCAGGCCGAACATGCTGACGACTGGCTGCTCTCGATGGAGATTTTCGAGCTGCTCGACGAAACCGAGCAGCAGCCGGAGCTAAAGCAGCGCGTCGCCGCGTTCCTGAAGACGATCGCTGCACGCAGTAAGGACAAAGAGACGCTCGTCAGCTGGGGTTTCCGGCTGGTGGAGTACCACAAACTGCCGGAATACCGCGCGATTCACGAGCGCGCTGCCGCTGCGCATTAACTCGCAGCACTGCGCGACGACAAAACAAACCGATATCCGCCGTTTGCGCTGAGCAGCTGCGGCGCTTCGCCGGCCCGGCAGCCACGCAAAGCTTGCCTGACCGGCGGCTGCGCCTCAGCATCCGGCTCCGTAATCCTAACCAGGAGGTCCTTATGCTCGGACGCGCCGCTGTTTTCCTCTACGGAGTGATCAGCTACCTTGTATTCTTCGTCACATTTCTCTACGCGATTGGCTTCGTCGGTAATTTCGCCGTGCCGAAATCGATCGACTCTCCGGCGATCGCGCCGTTCGGTCGTGCCGTGTTCATCGACGTGCTCCTGCTCGGCCTTTTCGCTGTGCAGCACAGCGTAATGGCGCGGCCCGGTTTCAAGCAATGGTGGACGCGTTTTGTGCCGCTGCCGATTGAACGCAGCACCTACGTGCTGCTCGCGAGCCTGGTTCTGCTGTTGCTCTTTTGGAAATGGGAACCGCTGCCGGGTCGCGTTTGGAATGTAGAGAATCCTGTCGGCGCAGCACTGCTCTCGGCGCTCTTCTGGATTGGTTGGCTGACGGTGCTACTAAGCACATTCCTGATCAACCATTTCGATCTCTTTGGTCTGCGGCAGGTGTATCTGCACCAGCGTGGAATGGAGTACACGTTCCCGCAGTTTCATAAGCGCCTGCTCTACAAAGTTGTGCGCCACCCGATCATGCTCGGCTTCATCATCGCGTTTTGGGCAACGCCGGCCATGAGCCTGGGTCACCTGCTCTTCGCCTTTGCCACCACTGCCTACATCGTGATCGCGCTGCAGCTGGAGGAACGCGATCTCGTCAACATCCACGGCGAAGCTTACAAACAATATCAACGCGAAGTCGCGATGCTCCTTCCGTTGCCGAAACGCCGTCGCTCCTAAAGCGTCTGCACGCGCACTGTTTGAGCGCCGGTGGCGCGCGGTGCGGAAAAATCAGGCCGCCGAACGGCCCGTGCCACGCTCCAGGTGCATCCATTTCGCGGCCGCCTGGTAGTTCGGGAAAACCGAGACGTCGTGCAGATGGCGCCGCGCGCTCGACACGTATTTCAACACCTGCTTCATCACGAGCGGCGACGTGCAAATCACCGCATGCGGCACCGGAGGAGTGGCGATCGGGTCACTCGCCCACTGCTCGAGCATCTCGTCCGAGACCGAGACGCTGGTCGCAGCGGATAAGTCGCACAGTCTTGAAAAGGAGAGGTCGCGCGCGGGCACGCTGGCCAGCTGCTCATGCGTTTGCTTCAGGTCGCTTTCGCTAATGTCACCCCACCCGCGCGTTGTGATCACGCGTTGCCCACCATCGATCTTTACGACCAGCGGCACTCTGTCTGTACATTCGACGGCCAACCCGCACGCGGACGTGCACCCGAAATTTGCACGGCGCTTCAGCGCTCAGGATTCGAATCATGGATGACATGAACAGCAACAGCGGGAGGGTTTCGGCACGGGACGGCGCGGCACACGCAAACGACGAGAACGAGGAGAGGCAGCGAGATGTCGCGTCGGCTCGCGACCTGCGGCAGGAACTGCCGACGCGCGATTACGCGACGCTGGTCACAGTCTTTAATGCGCTTCTCGCCACCGGATTGCTCGCCAGCAAATGCTCTCGCGAGCCGTTGCCGGAGCGAATCGATCCGAAAGACCTTGCTCTCTTTGCGCTTGCGACCCAGAAGCTCAGCCGCGTCATCACCAAAGATAAAGTGACGACCGCCTTGCGTGCACCATTCACCGAGCTGGAAGGAAAAGGCGGCGCCGGCGAGCTGGAGGAACGGCCACGCGGCCACGGCCTGCGCCGCGCGATCGGTGAGCTGCTCACCTGCCCGTTTTGTCTCGGCACCTGGATCGCTTCCGGATTCGTCTACGGCTTTATTTTTACGCCGCGGATCGCGCGCACCATCGCGAGCATCTTCGCCGTCAGCGGCGCCGCCGATTTCCTGCAACAGGCGTACGTCAAAGCGCAGGAAATGAACGACCAGATCTGACGGCGAATCGCACGATGCGCGTCGCAGCGCCACCCGTCGGCGTTAATCCGCCGAGTCGGTCACCGCGTCGGCGACGTTTTCCACCTTCGCCTTGATCTGCTCCACCTGCGGATGCACTTGCTTGACGAGTTCGTGCTCGGCTTTTGACAACTGCTCGATCCGTCGCGTCACCGCATGCAAGTCGTCCAGCATCGACTCCTGGCGCTTGGAGATCCGGTGCATCCACCAGAAGCAAACGCCCCAGCAACCGATCCCGACCGATTCGAGTATGAGCGCAATCATCGCCGCGCGGAATTGATGGCTGATTCGGAATCGCACACCGCTCCGCGCGTCTAGCCCGCCGCTTGGTCGAGCGCCGCTCCAGCGTTGCGCATCGCTCGCCCACTGACGCATACTCCGCCGGCCATGACCAACGCGGACCGCACTGATCGCATCGTGTCCGTTTGCGCAATCGTCGCGGCCATCGCGGCCGTCGCGATCTCCGCCTACGAAGCGCGGATCACGCGCGAATACCAGCGCCTTTCCGTCTGGCCACGCCTCGAGCAGTACAACAGCTTCGTGCCGGGCGAGCCGTACACCCGCACCGTCGCGAACTTTGGTATCGGCCCCGCTCTCATTCAGTCCGTCCAGATGACCGTCGATGGCAAAACCTGCCGGACCTGGGGCGAAGTCATTCAGGCGCTGATTGGCAAACCGGTTCCCGGCCACATCTACTCATCGCTTCATCACGGCGCCGTCATTCTGCCGGGCAAAGAGGTTAACATTCTCAAGATCCCGTCCGGCGAAAACGCCCAGCTCTTTTCGAATCAAGTGCAGGGTGACCGGCTGATCATCCGCATCTGCTACTCCTCACTCTTCGGCGAAAGCTGGCTCTCGGACAGCAGCGCGGAAGAGCCCGAGTCCGTCTCCCGCTGTACGGTAGACGATAAGAAAGAGTTCAAGCAGTAAACCGTCCAAACGTGACTGCGCTGCCTTACCCGCGTTCTGCCATTCCTTGTTCAGTGAGGTTCTTCAAGCGTCGAGCCGCGTCGGGTATCTGCGCGGCGCTCGTGTTGCCAAAGCCGAGCACGAAACCGTGTTGCGGCGCGTGACCGGCATACGATGCGGAGAGGGGTGACAGCCAAAGCGCATCCTTCGCGGCGCGCGCAGCGATGTTCGTGTCATTGCGCAAATCCAGCAGTACGACCGCGAGGTGCATTCCGGCTGCGTCCCCGGTGATTCGCGCGCGATCGCCGAATGCACGTCGCAATTCTTGAACGAGCACGCGCCGACGCTCCGCATAAACCGGCCGCATTCTGCGAATGTGCCGGCCGAAATGACCTTCGCGAATGAACTCCGCCATCACGGCTTGTGGAATGTGCGACGGGCACAAGTCCATCGTTTGACGCACGGCGGCGAAGCGCTCAACCAGGTCGAGCGGGATGACCATGTAACCAAGCCGCAATGACGGGAACATGACCTTGCTGAACGTGCCGATGTAAATGACGCGATGATTGCGATCCACGCCCTGCAGCGAAGCGATCGGTTTACTGTCGTAGCGATATTCGCTGTCATAGTCGTCCTCGACAATCCAAGCACCCGCGCGCTCTGCCCAATCCAATAGTTCAAGCCGGCGCGCCGCGCTCATCGTGACGCCGAGCGGATATTGGTGAGAAGGCGCAACGAAAACGGCACGTGCTTTGCGGTTGAGCTTGAGACCGGCAGATACGTCGAGGCCTTCGTCATCCACGCGCACCGAAACGATCCGCGCGCCGGCTGCTTTCAAAACC
>CADDYX010000141.1 GCA_902810735.1 Verrucomicrobiota bacterium
ATCGCCGCAATGTGCATCGGCGGTCGGCACTGCCGCAAACGCCAGTCACAGGCGCTTCGAGCCCCTACATCTCAGGGTTAACTGGGAAGTGTTTGTTCTTGAGCTGTTCGGGGACGGCTTCGGTTTGCTCGGTTTCGATTTGTTCGGTCGCGCTTCCTAGTGCGTCGTAGGCTTCGCGGTTTTTCGGAGCGCGGCACATATACGCGGTGGCGTGGGCGAGGGGAATGCGCGCTTCGGGCATGCCGACGAATTCGACGGCTTGTTGCGCGGCGATGGCGACCGGGAGGGCTTCAGCGTCGGCGAGGCCGATGTCTTCGCTGGCGAAGATGACGATGCGACGCGCGATGAAACGTGGGTCTTCGCCGGCGTGCAGCATTTTCGCGAGCCAGTAGATCGCGCCTTTCTCGTCCGACGCGCGCATGCTCTTGATGAAGGCGCTAATGGTGTCGTAGTGCGCGTCACCGACGCGATCGTAGACGATCGCTTTTTGCTGAATTGATTGCTCGGCGACTGCGACGGTGAAACGAATCGTGCCGCTCGCGTCAGGCGCGGTGGTTAGGACGCCAATTTCAAGCGCATTCAAACATTTGCGGGCGTCGCCGTCGCTGACTTTTGCGAGGTGCACCTTCGCATCTTCGTCGATCTGGACGTTGTAGTTGCCGAGGCCGCGTTCTTTGTCGGCGAGCGCGCGGTCGATCAATTCGCACAGTTGCTCGACGTTCAGCGCTTCCAGCCGGAAGACCTGCGAGCGCGAGACCAGCGCGCTGTTGACATAGAAGAACGGGTTATAGGTGGTGGCGCCGATCAGTCGCAGGCTGCCGCTCTCGACGTCCGGCAGCAGGATGTCTTGCTGCGCTTTGTTGAAGTGATGGATCTCGTCGACGAACAGGATTGTCTTCTGGCCAGAGGTGCGGAGGCGGTTCTTGGCCGCGCCGACGGTGCGGCGCATCTCGGCTACGTTGCTTTCGACGCCGCTCAGGCGTTCGAACTTTGCGTGCGTCATCTCGGCGATCACGTGGGCGAGCGTTGTTTTGCCGGTGCCTGGCGGGCCGAACAGGATCACCGAAGGCAGGCGATCGGCTTCGATAGCGCGGCGGAGGAGTTTGCCCGGACCGAGGATGTGTTCCTGGCCGACGAATTCATCGAGCGAACGCGGCCGCATGCGCGCGGCGAGCGGCGCAGCTTTGGCGATCTCGTTCGTTGCAGCTGTCTCTGAATCGCCGAACAGATCCTGCACAGCAAAAAATTACGGAGCGCGAATCCGCGTGCACACTATATTCGCGCGCATGCGCAGGGGAGTTTTGGTTGCGGGGCTGAGTCTGTTTGCGATTTCCGTGGCGGTCGCGGTGCAAAGGCTGCCGATGTCGGTCACGTTTAAGGGGCAGGACAGATTCCAGCGGCTGGTCGGCCTGGCGCAGGAGAATAATTGGAAGTCGCTCCCGATCGGCGAGCGCACCGCAGCGGTCGGTCAGGCGATGCTCGGCACACCGTATAAGTCTTACACGCTCGAGATCGACAACCGCATTGAGTCGCCGTCAGTGAACCTGAATGGGCAGGATTGCTGGACCTTTTTCGAGAACTCGCTCGCGTTCGCGCGGATGCTCGAGCAACCACAGGAAAACTGGACCCCGGAAACGATGCTGCGCGAGATCGAGCTGGATCGTTATCGCGGCGGCGAATGCACCGGCGAGTATCTTTCGCGGCTGCATTATCTGGAGGATTGGCTTTACGACAATGATCGCCGCGGGCTCGTTAAGGACATGACGCGAAGCCTTGGCGGCAAAAGCGTGCCGCATGCGGCGCGTGAAATGACAGTCGGGTGGCGGCATTACCGTTATCTCGCCGCAAACAAGTCGCTGCTCGGCCCGCTCGGGCGAATGGAAGCCGACGTCTCAAGCCGGCCGCTGATCATGGTCGCGAAAGCCCGGGTGCCGGCGATCGAAGGCAAGCTGCGCAGCGGCGACATCATCGGCATCATTTCGCGGGACGGTCAGCTCTACTCGACGTCGCACGTCGGGCTTGCGTTGCGCGGCTCCGACGGCGTGCTGCATTTCATGCACGCTTCGGCGCCGAACAACTACGGGAAAGTCGTGATCGATTCGCGGCTTAGCACGTACCTGAACCGCTTTCGCACCCACGCCGGCATTCTGGTCGGCCGTCCGCTTAAATAAAATTCAGGCGCGCCGGCCGTCCGGCTTTCTCACAATCGGCGTGATGACAGGCTCCGGCGCGAAGCTCTGGATTGTGATCGCACGGCCGGACCGGCTGCCGGCTGCCTTGGTCGCAGAGCAAGCGCTGCGGGATCAGTTCCCAGGCGGTTGTCATCTGCTGCGCGAGAGCTCTGTCTGGTGGGATCGCGTGCGGTGGGACGTCTACGCGAAGCGGTTCGCGTCGGTGCGCGATTTCAGCCGAGTGGAAACGTGCCGCGGAATCGCTGATTTACCGCGGCTCAACCGCGATATCGCGGCGCGAGTGCGCGGGATGGCCGAGCTGCCCGTCTCGCGTGGCGATTGCCTGCTCTGTCTCGGCGGCACGTTGTCCATCGCAAACGCCGCCGTCTCCGCTCACCGCGACCTGTTCAAAGTGTTCGTCACCGCCCGCCATTCGTACGACGAGCTGACGCGCATGATCGATCGGAAGCGATATCGCTTCACCACATCGAGCTGGTTCGAGAACAGAATCCTCGAGCCGTTGCATGGCCTTGAGCACACCGTCAATCTCAAGCCGCGGATCAATCGCGGCGGCGATGGTGTTCGCGTCAACCGGTTCGAGAAACATCCAATTGACGTTTTTGATCGCGTCATCGTGATGAGTCACAGCGGTCATGAGCTGCCGTCCGATAGGATTGAGCGGATCATCTCGTCACGGTTTCCAACTGTCGCCGAGCTGGACGATCTTCCCGCTACCGCGACGACTGCAGCTGTCCCGACAGAACGCAGAGCGGTGTTTTTCGGCTCGCCTTTTTTGATGATTCGAAACATCGAGCCGGAGATCTACGTCGAGCACCTCAACCGCTGCCTCGATTACATCCGCCGGTATTTTGGCGACCGATGCCGGTTAATTTACCGGCCGCACCCAGCCGAAACCAAAGAAGCGTCGCGCCTGAACCTCGCTGGATTCAAGACGGAAGACGATCGTCTCGCGGCAGAGGTGTACTTCCTCGAGCATTTCGGCGAGATCGAAGCGGTGTTCTCCGTCTCGTCGACTGTTTCGCGTGCCGCGTTGGCGAACGGGCTGAACGGTTACTGCTTCTGGCGTTGTTTTCCATTTCCGCCGACGGCCGCGCAATTTTTCGAGAACCTGATGGGTGACGTTCCTCCCGAATTCGAGCTGCGCGATTTGGACACGCCGCCGCGTCGATCGGCGGGCGCCTTCACGGCGGCTCCAGACGCAGGCAGCTTTTCCCAGGTGCTAAGCCGCGTGTTTGCTACTCGGTCTGGTGTGCCGTGAAATGCCGGCGCGCTTCGCGCTCCTTCCACAGCGGATGTTCGCCGAGCGCGGAATGCGCCAGCTCAATCCACGGAACTTCCATGCGGTCGCGCTGAAACCGTTCCCAGCATTCGTAACGAACCGCGGAGATCACGCCCGCATCGCGGAAATAATTCGCCAGTTCGTTCTCGTGAAAATTCCAACCGATGCGATTTTCGCTCGCGACGATTTCCTCAACCGGACGTCGCATGAATACGACGAGCGTTTTCGGAGCGTCGATGTGATGGCAGATCGAGCAAAAGCAGGGACCTTGGATCACTTCGCGTCGCCACGAGAAGAGCCGTTTGTGAAGCCGCCACAACGAGTGAGTTTTGACTCCTTTTTCCGAGACGAATCGGCAGCCGAGCTCTTGCGCGAGAATGCGCGCCGCAATCGTGGTCCCGCTGCGTTGCGGGCCGGTGACGAGCACCTTTCGGAATTCGCGCGCGCGCGCGACGGCTTCGCGCAAGCTCGAGGTTCGGAGCTGTTGGACCATGCAGTTCGCGCTCACATAAGGCCGGACGTGCGAAGCTTGTCAACGCGCGGCGACGCGTGGCGCTGATGAAAGTTCTTTTCGTCGTGGAGCAGGGGAATGCGCCGAGCATTCGCCTCCGGCTGCTCGATTGCCTCGACGTATATCGCCGCGCCGGCATCGAGCCAACGGTACTGACGACGCATTCCAACTTTGGCAACCGGCTGCATGTCATTCGCGAAGCGCGGCGGCATGACGTGGTCGTCATCTTCAAGGCGATCGGCTTCACCGCGATGCAACTCGCGCTGCTGCAGCGCGCTAATCCGTGCATCGTATTCGACTTTGATGACGCGGTCATGTTTCGCGAGGAGAAGTATGGTCAACCACTGCGCGCGCGGACGTTCGCGAAATTCCTCCGTACGATCGAGCGCTGTGTCGCGGTTGTTGCTGGGAATGATTTCCTGCGCTGTTTCGCAGAAGGCGGTACCCGGCGCGTGATCTCGCTGCCAACTGCTGTCGACACGGCGAAGTACCGCGCGAAAGAACATACTGAGGAGGCAGGTCTGGTGATCGGCTGGATCGGCCTGAGTGACGGTTTCCGTTATCTGCGCGCGATACTGCCCGCACTGCAGGAGCTAACGAAGAGCTATCCGGAGATGCGCCTGAAAGTCGTTTCAGATAAGCCGCTCGAACTCGAAGGCGTGAACGTTGAGAACGACAGCTGGCGACTGGAAACCGAGCAGGCGAACCTCGCCAGCTTCGACATCGGCATCATGCCGTTGCGCGATTCGGTTTATGCACGCGGAAAATGCGGCTACAAAATCTTGCAGTATATGGCAGCTGGGTTGCCGGCGGTGGCGTCGCGAGTCGGAATGAATCGCGAGCTGATCGATTCAGGCGAGAACGGTTACCTCGCCGATTCGAAGGAAGAATGGGTGACGGCGCTGCGGCGGCTGATTGCCGACGCGGAGCTTCGCCGCTTATTCGGCCGGCGCGGCCGTGAACTCGTCGAGCGTTCGTTCTCTCTCCAGTCCTTCGCCGACCAATACGTAAAGCTCCTGCGCGACGTTGCACCCGTTCAACGACCATGAGCGAGGTGCTGACCGCATCGGAAGCGGACGATGTCGCGCAGCGAATCGCGCTCGTCGTTTCCAGCTGCGACGATTTCTGCGACACGTGGAAGCCCTTCGCCCATTTCTTTGCGAAGTTCTGGCCGGACTGTCCGTTCAAGAGCTACCTCCTGATCAACGAGCTGCCCGTCATCGCCGACAAGATCGAGCCGTTTCACGTCGGCCCCGACCGCGGGTGGGCGAGCAACTTTCGCTACCTGCTCGAGCGGATTCCGTTCAAATACATTCTCTATCTGCAGGACGACTACTTCATCGAGCGTCCGGTCGACACCGCAACCGTCCTCGAAGATTGCGCCTGGTGTCTTCAGAATGACGCGGATTCGCTCTGCTTCAGCGGTTATCCACAACCGCAACCTGGCTACCAGCCCGTGACCGATCGCTTCGGCAAAGCGCCGCTGGATTCCGACGGTCGCACGCGCTGTCAGTTCGCATTTTGGAAGAAAAGCGCGCTCATGAACGTGCTGCGAGAAGGTGAGACAGCGTGGGAGATGGAATCGCGCGGGAGTCCACGCACTCGAGACATGAACATCCTGGTTTACGCGCGTGGCAGTGAGTCGCCGATGAAGTATCTCGCCTCCGCGATCGTGCGCGGCCTCTGGGTGCCGGAGGCGATTGAAATGTGTCGCGCGGACGGTGCGCCGATTCGTCCGCGCTTGCGCGGGATTTATCGTCCTGGTGGAAAAGCGAAGAAGCTGCGCCGCACGCTTAGCCGTATCGCGCTGCGTAGCTGGATCACGCTGCGCGGCAGACGGGCGATCGATCTGCGTGGCGCCTGAGCGGCAGTTGCGGCGATGCGGGCGTGAGGTAAATTCACCACGTTTTGGGGGCGCACTGGCTTCGACTCGTGGTTTGAAGCGCAGGCGGCATGCCGAGGACGGTTCGTTGGCCTCGTTAAAAACCGAACCAAACAAATAAACGCAGATCACCAAGATCTCGCTCTCGCGGCTTAATTGACCGTGACGTTCGGAGCTGGACGCCTGCTACGGCGCCGAACGTGGACAGCAGGCTAGCCCGACGGCGGAGCGACCGCGTCGAAGGGTGAAAGGATTTCGCGGACGCTCGGGAGTCGGCAGTGTGCCGGCGCAACGTTCGGCTCCTTAAAACTCACCACCGGATAAGCATGTAGATGTCTGCGTCGACAGCGACGAGGACAGGGGTTCGACTCCCCTCGCCTCCAGATTAAATATCGCTGCTCGGCGCGTCGGCAGGTTTTGCGGCGATGGACGTCGACTCACCACCCTGCGCGGCGCGCAACATTTCCAGCGCAGCTGTCGCGGCGGCGTTCCGACTTTCCACACCAAGCTTCTGGTAGATGTGCTCCAGGTGTTTGCTGACCGTCGCCGGTTTACAACGCAATATCACAGCGATCTCCGCTGTCGATTTGCCGCGCGTCAGCCAGAGCAGGATTTCGGCTTCTCGTGAAGTCATGCCGGCGGGCGCGAGTCGCGCGATCGCGGTGGTGTCGTCTGTTTCCTCGAGGACCAGGGTGGCTGCTGCGCAGCCGTCGCGACGCGCGAGCCTCACCGTCAGACGTCCGCTCTCGTGCAGCAGTTCGAGCGGCTGGGCGATGCGCTGGATGCCTGCCGGTTTAAGAAGCCAGTAACGGATTTCCGGCGGGATGTGAGTTGGCTCGCGCGTGAGCCCGAAGTATTTCCGGACCCACGGCAACGCCCTGCCGGTGGCGCAGGCAATTCTCCCATCAGATTCAACGACGACACACGCCGCACCGAGCGCGTGAAGCGCGTCGCCAATCCGTGTAAACGCCTGCGCATTTGCGTGCGCCTGGGTGATGTGCGGCCGGAGCAGCTCGAGCAGGCGGCGGTCGTCTTCCGTATAATCGCGCAGCGCACAATTAAATCCGAGGCCGATCTGGCCGGACGGAACAGGAGACGCAAAGCCGATCTGGTACTCACATTCGAGCGGATGAAAAAATTCGTTGTACAGCGTGGTCCGCTGCCACTTCCGCTGTGTCGTGAAATCGGTGATCTTGAGCGGCTCAGTCGAACCGGTTCGTGTCACGTATTCCACGCCGGGGTGCTCCTGCGTGAATTGTTCACCGAGCGACAACAGAAAGTTCGTCGATGCGGCGGGTAGTTCGGGTTCGCAGTGCAGGAGCCTGAGCAACCCGTCTGGTCCGAATTCGTTATACGCGACGTAGTCGCACGGCACGAGCGATGTGACTGCCCTAAATACCTGGCGCGGAAAGTCGTCCAGCTGCCTGATCTGGTAGAGAGCTTTGATGCTCTTCGACAACGCGCCAAGCTGCCGATGCGTCAGACGCCGTGCCATGACTCTCCAGTTTGACGGGCGGCTTTTTCCTGGCTAAATCACCTCAGCCAGTGAGGCCCGCGTCCCTCGTCGCGTAGAGCTCCTCCAGCGTGTCGGCCGGCACATGCAAATCGCCGGAACATATGTCCGCCATACCGGCCGCGGTTCTACCTAACAAGCCGAAGAAACGCGAGCACAAAATGCGCGTGCTACGCAATATTACGTATTTACTAGCAGCGGCGCAGATAGGCAAAATTCGCCCGTGCGTCCGAAGTCGCTACCCACTGGTGAGGGGCAGTCTAGGAGAACACCACGTATTCCCCGCGTTCCCGCAACAGCGCCTCGCTCCTCCGGCAATGCAGCGGTCGTT
>CADDYX010000142.1 GCA_902810735.1 Verrucomicrobiota bacterium
AACGCACCCGTCAGACCGCCGAGCCGACGGCGAAAGCTCTCGGCATCACGCCGCAAGTCGTTGCCGCAACCGACACTGCCGCGCTCGTATCGAAGCTTCGCAGTAACGACAGCAACGCGCTCGTCGTCGGCCACGGCAACACGCTGCCGCAATTGATCGCCGCGCTCGGTATCAGCGAGCCCGTCAATATCGCGGAGGACGACTACGCGAACCTGTTCATCGTCACCCTCGGCGACAAGCCGCAGTTGTTGCGATTGCGCTATCCTTAAGCCGCAGGTTTGCCAGACTGCGCGCGGTGAACAAATCTCCCGCCGGTTACCGTGCCGACGACCGCAGCTTCGTCGGACATCCGCGGGCTCTCGGTTACCTCGCCTTCGCCGAAGCATGGGAGCGCTTCTCCTACTACGGAATGCAGGCGCTGCTGGTGCTCTACATGGTCAATCGCCTGCTGCACCCCGGCCACATCGAACGGATCGCCGGCTTCGGCCCTTTTCGCCACCTGCTCGAGAGCGTCTATCGCGGTCCGTTGTCGGTAGAGGCGCTTGCCTCCGCGATCTTCGGTTTGTACACCGGTCTGGTTTACCTGACGCCGATCGCCGGCGGCCTTGTCGCCGATCGTCTGCTCGGCCGCACGCGCACAATCACGGTCGGCGCGCTGCTAATGGCGGCAGGTCATTTCCTGATGGCGTTCGACGCCACGTTTCTCGTGGCGCTGAGCTGTCTGCTGCTCGGCGTCGGCTGTTTTAAAGGAAATCTCGCCAGCCAGGTCGGCTCACTCTACGCGAGGGGCGATAACCGCCGCGCTGACGCGTTCCAGATTTACTACCTGTTTATCAACGGCGGAGTTATCGCCGCGCCGCTGATTGCCGGCACGCTCGGCGAAGTTTACGGGTGGCATTACGGATTCGGCGCTGCCGGAGTGGGGATGCTGATCGGTCTCGCGATCTACTTGTCAGGCCGCAAATGGCTGCCGGCCGACTCTGCGGTTGCGACCAAAGCTGAGCGCGGCGCGAAACCTCCGCTGACGCGCCGCGAAAAGCTCGCGATCATCGCGCTGATCGCGCTGCTGCCGGTCCTGACGATCGCGGTCATCGGCAACCAGCAAATTTTCAACGCCTATCTCGTTTGGGCGGAGCGTAGCGCCGATCTCATTTTCTTCGGCCGCAAAATGCCGACGACGTGGCTGATCACGCTCGACTCGATTCTCTCGGTCAGTTTTCTTGCGCTCGCCGTCGTCTTCTGGCGCCTCTGGTCGCGCAAATTCAAAGAGCCGGCCGAGATCACCAAGATCGGCATCGGCAGTCTGTGCGCGGTGACCGGTTTCATTTCGCTCGCGGTGGGTGCAACCGTCGCCGCGCATTCAGGCACAAAGGTTTCGATCGGCTGGTTGATCGCGTTCCACACATTGAACAGCATGGGTTTCGCGAATGTGTTCCCCGTTTCGCTCGCCTTGTATGCGCGCGTCGCTCCGCCCGCTCTCTCGGCGACAATCATCGGCGTTTTCTACCTGCACCTCTTCGCCGCGAATAATCTGGTCGGCTGGATCGGAGGTTTTCTCGAGAGGATGCCGGCCGCACGGTTCTGGATTTTGCACGCGGCCTTGTGCGCGATCGCCGGCGTGGTGTTCCTCGTCTCAGGAAAGTTGTTCGGCCATTTGCTCGCGCCCGCCGACGAGGCGGAGAAACGGTAGCGGCTTGTTGCGATGACGAGTCTCGACCATACGCCGGCGCCGCTGGCATCGCAGCGCCACACGTTTCGCTTCTTGCTGATCTCAATCGGAATTGCGCTGGCGAGCTTTATTCAGGCGCATCAACCCGGTGCTGCGCATCCGGCTAACCGAATCCCATTGTATGCAGGACTCGTGGCGGTGGAGTTGCTGCTGGTCTGGTTTGTGCGACTCGGTGTGCGGGCTCGCGGCGGCACGCTTGCCGACGTAATCGGACTTCGCTGGCGTTCCTGGCTCGATGTCTTACGTGATCTCGTGCTCGCTGCTGCGGCGATCGTGGCGATTGCCGCCTGCTCGGTGGCGCTGGTCTACATCCTTGGCCGCTGGCGGATGACGACCGCCTGGCTCTTGCCGCAAACGCCTGCGGAGCGCGTGGCGTGGATTGTCGTCGCCGTCGCAGCGGGCGTTTGCGAGGAACTCGTCTATCGCGGCTATCTGCTGCGGCAGCTCTGGAGCTGGTCGCGCAGTCTCCTCATCGCGATTCTACTGCAGGCAATCATCTTTGGCGCCGCTCACGTTTATCAAGGCTGGAGAGCGGCGATCGTAACCGGATCCTACGGTCTGGTGTTTGCGCTTCTCGCGGGCTGGCGTCGGAGCGTCATCCCGGGAATGATCGCTCACGCCGCGATCGATATTATCGGCGGACTGGCGCGCCACTGAACCGGCGGCTCAGCGCGTCACGGCATCGTGAAAGCGATCGTTTCGCCGTTGCTGCGGTAATTGCTCCAGAACCGCTTGCCGTCATAGGCGAGCGAGCGCGAGGCAAATGGCACAGTCGCGACGTCTCGCACATCCGGCGTGGCCTCTCGGGGGTCGAGTCGCGCGATGCGCCAGTGCTCGCCATCCTGCTCGGTCCCGCGCAGCACGTGGAGCCAACCATCGGCAAAAGTATGGCCGCAGATTTCCGCACCGACTTGGATTTCGCGTAAGACCTCTCCCTTCGCGCTCAGTTTCAAAATCCGATGCTTGTACCACTGGCTGAGATAAAGATGTTCGCCGTCATGGCTAAGATACGAACCGGTGAAGTCCGGACACGCGAAGCGCTGCGCGTCCGAGAATCCGGCGCCAGGCGTGTAGGACCAGATGTAGCGGTCGTCCTCCGCGCCTTCGCCGATCGTAAATCGAAGCGCGTCGCCGGTTGAGACCGCCGCCCACGGAATTCCCGGCGCCTCGCGTTCTTCGAAAATGCTCCAGTTCTCCGCGTTGACGCCGTAGACGCGGCGCAGATCGCGCGAGCCGATCCACAGCGCCCCTCCATGCCAGGCCAGCGCCTGCGGAGTCACGCCGGGCGAGGGGAGTCGCCGCTGTTCCACGATCGATTTCAGGTCAGTGCTCATCCGTCACGTTAACTCCGATCACTGGTCGCGGCGCTTCGCACTTTTCGCCGAGACCTTCCGATGCGCTCTGTCCATCCACGGTCGCAACCCGGCGGTCGCAATCGCATCAAGCAACACCAGCGTGTTGCCTCGCCGCCCCCATGCGCCGTTGACTGGTGCGAAGACATCCGGCCGCGCGCCGATTGCCTCTTGCTGCTCGTCCGGCGTCAACATCAGGACGCCGTGCGCGTCGTCCGGATACCCGAGTGTCGCAAAAATCCGTCCACGCACTCGAAAATCGGGATGGCCGACGTGCGAAGCCTCGACGGCTTTGGAAAAGCTGAGCGCGAGCGCCCTGAATTCCGCCGGCGTCATCGGTCACGCGCCGGCTACATGTGCTCGATGATGTTGTCGCCGAATTGCGAGCACTTGATCTCGGTTGCGCCTTCCATCAGGCGCGCAAAATCGTAGGTCACGCGTTTGCTCGCGATCGCGCCGTTCAAGCCTTTGATGATGAGATCGCCGGCTTCCGTCCAGCCCATGTAGCGGAACATCATCTCGCCCGACAGCACGACGCTGCCGGGATTGACCTTATCCTGGTTCGCGTATTTCGGCGCGGTGCCGTGCGTTGCTTCGAACACCGCGTGTCCGGTGATGTAGTTAATGTTTCCACCGGGCGCGATCCCGATCCCGCCGACCTGCGCCGCGAGCGCGTCACTCAGGTAATCGCCGTTCAGGTTCAGCGTCGCGATCACATCAAAATCTTCCGGCCGCGTCAGCACCTGCTGCAGGGTGATGTCGGCGATCGCATCTTTGATGACAATGCCCGCGCCGGGTTTTCCTTCTGGAATTCGGCACCACGGTCCGCCGTCGAATTCCTCCGCGCCGAAGAATTCCTTCGCCACCTCGTAGCCCCAGTCACGGAAGGCGCCTTCGGTGAACTTCATGATGTTTCCCTTGTGCACGAGCGTGACCGATTTGCGCTTGTTGATGATCGCGTAACTGATCGCGCTGTGAATCAGGCGCACGCTCCCGCTGTAGCTGACCGGTTTGATGCCGACGCCGATCCGCACGTCGGTCGGGAAATCCTGTGCGCCGACCTGTTCCCAGAACTCTGATGCTTTTGCCTCGGTGCCAAACCGGATCTTCTTGAACGCCTGGGGGAACTCGCGTTGCAGGAACTCGAGCACCTTTTTCGATTCTTCCGTTCCCGCCGCCCATTCGATGCCGGCGTAAATGTCTTCCGTGTTCTCGCGGAAGATCACCATGTTCGTTTTCTCTGGGTGCCTGACGGGCGAGGGGACGCCTTCGAACCACTGCACCGGCCGCAAACAGACGTAGAGATCCAGCAGTTGCCGCAGCGCTACGTTGAGCGAGCGAATTCCGCCACCCACCGGCGTCGTCAGCGGCCCTTTGATGCCGACCAGATACTCGCGAAATGCCTCTACCGTGTCGTCCGGCAGCCAGTTGTCGAACTTGTCCTTCGCCGCCTGGCCCGCGAACACTTCGAACCACGCGATCTTCTTTTTCCCGCCGTACGCCTTCTCGACCGCGGCATCGAAAACGCGTTCGCTCGCCGCCCAGATGTCGGGGCCGGTGCCGTCGCCGCGGATGAACGGAATCACTGGCCGGTCCGGCACATTCAGCTTCTGGCCTCGCGTAATCTTCTCGCCCGCCGGCGGAGTGATGTCTTTGTACGGCATAACGCGCCACTCTGCCGCGAAAACGATATTGGGCAAGCGCCCTGCGGAACGGCGAATTGCCGCTACGGCGGCGCCGGCGTTGGCGATGCGCTCGGCCCTGGCGTGGCGGTTTGACTCTCCTCTGTCGCCGCCGCGCTCAGGTCTGAAATAAGCGCGCGCTCTTCCGGCAGGAGATGCGTCGCGCCGAGATTTCGTGCATCGCCGGCCGCTTCTTCCTTCCAACCGCTGTCGGCCAATGCGCGTGCGCGAACCGCAAGCGCACCCGGCGGCGTCTCCACCGGATTCGCCGTGGCCGTTAGTCCGCGGAAAGTTTCCAACGCGGCCGCTGATCGGTTCTGCCGCAGCAGCGCCAGTCCGAGTGTCTTTCGCGCATTCCAACTTTGCGGCTGCGCCGTGACCAGCGCTCGCGCCTCCGGCTCGATCGCCGCGGCTTGCTGAGGCGTCACGCCGAGCAACAGGCGCAAATAAAGTTCCTCCTGCTTCGCATTCGTGTCGTCGGGAAACATCCGCTGCGTGTCGGCCGCGACCTGGTGCGCTTTGTTGGTGTTGCCAAGCTCCTCCGCAATCCGGAGCCGCGCTGTATAGGCAGCGCGTGTCCGCGGCGCGTCCGCAATCACGCGCGCGTAAGCGGCGTCGGCGGTTTCGAGCGCGCCATTTCGCTCGGCCTGCTCCGCGACGGTCGTGAGCTTGTCGACGTTATCAGCGGCTTCCAGCGCGCGCTGCCATTCGTTTGCCGCGGCAGTTTGCTCGCCGAGATGTGCGCTCGCGACCGCGTGGTAGATGTGCTCCAGCATCGGCTCGATCGGGAAATGCGGTCCGCTGAATGCATCCTGGATCTCGCGCCACCGTTGCAGCCCGGCAAGCGCATCCAGGCGGGCCATGAAGAACTCGCGCCGTTTTGCAGCTCGTTCCGGCGTCATCAGGTCGAGAGCTTTCCCGAATTCGCCCAAACTTGTCAGCCAGTGGCTCAGCGCGATCAGCGTTTCATCATCCCCTTTGCCGAAGCGCGCAATCGCGTCATTGACGAACTCCGCTGTTCGCGCCGGTTCCGCTCGCGCGCGCACCTGCAACGCCAGCAGCTGATGGAACGCCGTCGCCTTCGGGTGATGCTGGAGCAAGTCGGCGAGCTGAGCCGGCGTGAGGAACGATCGCTCTGCGTTTGGATCGAGCGAAGGAAGCGGCGCCAGCTCCGGATGCTGGGCGATAAATGCGAGCGCGTTGAGCGAAGCCGGATTGTTCGGATCGCGCGCGAGATCGTTGAGCTTCTGCCAGCCGGCGACGTGGGGCGGCGACTCGTTGGTCGTGAATGATAACACCAACACCGCGGCCGCGAACAACTCATTAGGCTTCGCCGCCGGGCTGGAGAGCACACGATGCGTGTAATCGAGGGCGCGTTCGCCGTCGCGTTGCCGGGCGGCGAGCTGCGCCGCCAGCAGCCAGTCGGCCGGCCCGGGGTTCGGCTGCGCGAGAAGCGCATCCACCTGCCGCGAGGCCACCAGCAGATTTTCGCCAAGGAAGGCCGCAGTCGCGTAATCGCGCCGGTCTTCCACCGTCAGCTTTCCGATCCGCTCCAGCCGCGGCCACCAATCAAGCGCAGCTCGCTGCTGCCCCGTGCGTGTCAGCAAGCGTGCGATCGCGCGCCACGCCTCCGGCTGCGTGCTGCTGATCTGTACGGCGTCGCGCGCCTTGGCCGCCGCTTCGTTGAACTTCTGCGCGTCGATCAGCTGTAGCGCCTGGGCGGCGAGTCGGCGCGACTGCCAGCCTTTGATCCGCCGGGTGATCTTCGGCCCTGCCCAGATCAGCGCCGCGATTGCGAGCAGCGCGACGGCCGAAATCCAGAGCCAGCGTCGGCGCCCAAAAAGCCCGGGAGCCGCCGCCGCCTGCCGCGCTTCAACCTCTTCGTGGGTGACATGTTCCTGCGGTGGCGGAGCCTCTTCTTCGTCCATCAGCCACACCACTTACCCCAAGATCGGTTGGATTCCACTACTGCCGTGTCGCCTATCAGCGCAGCGCTGCGCAACAGCTTTCGGCTGGTCGAGCCGCGGCGGGCCGGAGCGACATGGTTATGCCGCAGAGAGCGCACTGATCGTCAGGTAGTAACCGTCTGGATCCCGGAGTGAGAACTCCGCCGTTCGAGTGTTCGGATTCATGTGCGGCTCTTCTTCCAGCCGGCTGACGAGAGCGCGCGCTCTTTCCAGCGCCAAATCGAAATCATCCACCCGAAAGAACAGCAGAAGACCGTTGCCTGGAGTTGCGTGATCGGCGCTCGTCAAGGACGGATGATTGTGGGCGCCCCAGTTGTGGAGACAGAGCAAGACAGTTCCGTCTGAATCGAGGATTTGACCAAAGTAATTATGGCGCAGAACCCTGGGCGGCTGGCCGAGCAGAGTCTGGTACCATTTCAAGCTGCTCGCCACATCCCGCACGCCGATGATCGTCCACGTCCGCTTCATCCCATTTTGCTCTCCGGCCTAACGAGACACAACAATAGAGCCAGCGGCAAGCGATGCGATATTGAGGGGAAGCATCAACGGGTCAGCATACGGAGACGCAAATCGAACAGAGCGGGGCACGTTTCGGAAATCGCCTGGTTACACGTAACGTGTCGCTGCTCCTGTGCTCTGCATCACTTCCGGTCTTAATGAGGCAGAGATTAGCGACTCCGCTTACGCCTTCACCGTGGCTGCGCTGTCTCCAGCTTTAGCGCCGCAGATCGTTGCAGCGGGATGCGCCTCAACACAGTGTAAGGCGGTATGTCTACGCCTTCGTCCTCGGTACGATGATACACGACGAGCGATGAACCTCGAAGCACAACGTAGAACTGCTCGCCGCCACCTGCGTACCACCCCGCCGCCGCAGTGAGCGCATCGCGCGGGACATCATATGAATCGTAGCGCGACCGATCGACCGGCGCGCAACCGGATCTTGGGTG
>CADDYX010000143.1 GCA_902810735.1 Verrucomicrobiota bacterium
GTCGTAGCGATATTCGCTGTCATAGTCGTCCTCGACAATCCAAGCACCCGCGCGCTCTGCCCAATCCAATAATTCAAGCCGGCGCGCCGCGCTCATCGTGACGCCGAGCGGGTATTGGTGAGAAGGCGCAACGAAAACGGCACGTGCTTTGCGGTTGAGCTTGAGACCGGCAGATACGTCGAGGCCTTCGTCATCCACGCGCACCGAAACGATCCGCGCGCCGGCTGCTTTCAAAACCTGATGCACGAGCCAGTAGCCTGGCTCTTCGACCCAGGCTGCTGCGCCAGGATCGAGCAGCACGCGCGTTGTGAGGTCGAGCGCCTGTTGGGAACCGCTGACGATCATGATCTGTTCAGGCTCGCAGCGAACAGCGCGCGACGTTCTCAGATAAACCGCGATTGCCTGACGCAATTCCGCGAGACCGATGGCGTCGCCGTATTGCAGGCCTTTGACACGCATATTTCGAGCGTAGCGGGCGACGAGCTTTGACCAGATGTCGATCGGGAAGGAATGCAGATCGGGCTGCCCAACCTGAAACGGTCCGAGAGCTCCAGCCCAAGACGGTCGCTCGTAGGCAGGCAAAGCTTTGGCTCGCGCAGAGACGGACCGCGTTGCGCGAGCGGCGGCGCGATCCGAGATCGGCCGCGAAAGAGAGTGCCCCGGCAGCGACGATGCGACGAATGTCCCGGCGCCGACGCGGGTTTCGAAGTAGCCCTCGGCGAGCAGTTGTGCGTAGGCGTTCAGAACCGGTAGCCGCGAAACGCGGAGCTCATCCGCGAGCGATCGGCTCGAGGGCACCACCTCGCCGGGGCGAAGATCAGCGCGAATGATCCTGCTCCGAAACGAGTCGTAGATCTGCCGGTGAAGCGGCTTCGACAGACGGCGATCGACGGCGACGACGCCCGATATTCCGCGGAGCTCCGTCTTCAGAGTGGTCATGTCGTATTCCCAGCGGACGTCGGTTTACTTTGACCAGTCGTTGCGACAAAGCAACGCGCGACAGCGGTAACGCTCCCGCATTCGCGCTTCGGTTCAGACGCGCCGGCGAATTACTGCCAATGCAATGCCGCCGAGGATGGCAGTCGATGCCGTGATCATTCGCAGCGTGATCGCCTCGTCGAGCAAAACGACGCCGCCGACTGCCGCAATCACGGGTGCGCTTAGCTGCACGGTCGCGGCGCTCGTCGCCTTCAGCGACGGCAGAACAGAATACCACAGCACATAACCGAGCCCGGAGGTGATCGCACCCGAAGCCAGCGCGTAAGTCGCGCCCGCCGCGGTAATGTGCATGGAGCGTGCGCATACGATCAGCATGGCCACCGCGATCGGCGCAGCACGAAGGAAATTGCCGGCAGTCGCGGCGATTGCGTCCGTCACTCCACGGCCGCGCAGCGAATAGATTCCCCATGCTACGCCGGCGGCGAGCATCAAGATCGCGCCCGCGATTGGCGGAGCCGCGATGCCCGGAAGCAGCAGCAACACCAGTCCGACGAGCGCAAGCGCGACGCCGAGCCATTGCAGCGCGTGCAATCTCTCGCCACCGCGAAGACCAGCGATGACCATTGTTCCCTGAACTGCGACGAAAAGCAGCAACGCACCCGTGCCCGCCGCGAGGCTGAGATATGCGAACGAGAACGCCGCCGCGTAGACGACGAGCGCGAGCGCGGCCGTCCAGCTTCCGCCGGTCCGACGTGGTCGCGTTCGCAGCACCAGCCAGAGAAACGCAGCGCCGGAAACGAGACGAATTGCGGTAAAGCTCGCCGCGTCTATTTGAAGCTGCCGCAGCGCGAGCCGGCACAACAGCGAGTTGCCCGCGAAGGCAATCATCGCCAGCACCGTCAGTGCAATGAGCGACGCGCGGCTCATCCGACCGCTGATTACAACCGGCCGCTCACGTTTAACAGGTCGATGTTTTCGACTGCGACATCCGGTGGTCGGGACAATGCGTAGGCAACCGCGTCGCCGATCTCAGTGGGTAGCATCATTTTGTCGCGCGGCCAGTCACCCGCGATGTGGTTCCAGATCTCGGTGTTCGTCGCGGCGGGAAACAAATTGATCACGCGAATGCCCTGCGGCCGGAGTTCCTCACGCACCGCCTGCGAAAAGCCTTCGAGGGCGAACTTCGTCATGCAGTAACTGCTCCAGTTCGCGAAACCTGCCTTCGCCGCGATCGAGAGCACATTCACGATGCTCGAACCCGGCTGCATCTTTGGCACGAGCGCCTGCGTTAACAGAAACGGCGCGGTCACGTTGATCGCGAAAATCGTCTGCCACTCTTCGAGCGACGTTTCGTTCAACGGCTTTACCACCGCGATACCGGCGTTGTTGATCAACGCGTCAATGTTGTCGCCGACATTTGCGACGAGAGCGTCGATCTGCTCGCGCTCGCGCAGATCAAAAATGAGCGGTGTCGCGGCACATCCGATGGCTTCGACCGCGCGGCAGGTTTCGCTCAGTGCGTCTGTGTTGCGACCGTGCAGAAGCAGCGTGACTTCCTCGCTCGCAAGCTTCTGCGCAATCGCGCGCCCAATTCCCCGGCTCGCGCCGGTGATCAGGTAGCGCTTCATCGCGGCTCGATTCGCCGCACCGTGAAACGATTGTTCCGCGTTTCCCACAGGCGAAGTCGCGTCAGACGATGATCGAGGCTGGTGTCGAGCTTCGGCCAGAGCGCACGCACGATATTTTCGCCGGTCGACGGCTGATTGCGAAACTCCTCCGCTTCCTTATCGAGGTGTTTGTCACGCCAGGCATTAGCTGCCGCGCCGATGGCGTTACGCATCTGCTCGAACTTCACGGCTGCGCCGGTCCGCTCGTCATAATTCGCGCCGACGGTTGCTTCGGTGATGTAATAATGACCGTGGCCGCGCAGGTTGTTGCATTTCCCGAACAGCTCCGCGTTTTCGATGTCGGAAAACTGCGGCACGTGCAGCCGGTGCGCCGCGCCGAACCTGTCACGCATGCCAATCGCCATTTCACCGTTGCGCCACGCTTCGACAAAGAAGTCGTCGCGCTCGTGCAGTCGCACGCGCGTGACAGTCGAACGGCCGGTTAGCTCGCTCAGGAGCAAACGGGCAAGCGATTCCGTCGTCACCGGCTGATCCCGCAATGCGGGCACGTCGCGGTTGAGATGCTTGTGATCGAACGCGACGCGCAGCTCGTTCATCAGCTGAAACATGTCCGCACGTTCGCTCTCGCCGTCCACGCTGACCCGCGCGCGGTAGTTGTGCCCGTGATCGCGCACGGAAGGCCCGAAGAGTTGCTCATTTTCCGTTTCGCTCAGGTGCGGCGACATCGTGCGACGCGCGGCGGAAAACTCGAACCAGAAATTACCGTCGACCGCGCCATTCGCGTAGGCGGTGGCACTACGCGCCTCAGATTCGCGCAGATGAACGGCCGCGAGCTGCGCGCGATCATCGGCGAAAAGTGGACCGACTTCTTTCAATAGCTGCAGCGCGATGTTCTCGGCCGTCGGCACGACTTCGCTGAACGCTGGATTGTCCTCGTTCAGAAATCGATGGTCATAGCGGTTGTTGATTACCTCCCCTGCCCTGCGCTTGATCTCGCTGATGTTGATCAGCATTCCGGTGATCGGATCAGGTTCGCCGCTAAAAACAAAATACGCGACGTAGTTCCGGCCGCTGCCATATCGCGCCGCGCTCTCGTCTCCAAACCGCAGACGATTTTCGTCCGCTGAAAGGCGGGGGAGAAACAGCCGACGCGACGCGGAGAATTCGACCCGCTTGCTGACCGTCAAGAGCATGACGCGGCCGGCTAACTAAGGAGCGACAAAAATTCGGAGCGGGTGCGGGCGTCTTCCTTGAACGAGCCAAGCAGGCACGAACTGGTCATGACTGAATTCTGCTTCTCGACCCCGCGAGCCATCATGCAGAGGTGCTTGGCTTCAATCACGACGCCGACGCCCCGCGGTTGCAGCGCCGCCATGAGCGCGTCAGCAATCTGCATCGTCAGGTTTTCCTGAATCTGGAGACGGCGCGCGAACATGTCGACTATGCGCGCGACCTTCGAAAGGCCGATGACTTTGCCGTTCGGGATGTAAGCGACGTGCGCCTTTCCGATAAACGGCAGCATGTGGTGCTCGCACATCGAATACAGCTCAATGTCTTTCACGAGCACGATCTCGCTCGCTTCGGAATGAAAAATCGCGTCGTTGACGATGTCGTCGAGGCTCTGCCGGTAACCGATGGTGAGGAACTCGAGCGCACGCGCGGCGCGACCCGGGGTTTTGAGCAAACCTTCGCGCTGCGGATCCTCGCCGATTGCTTCAAGGATCGCGCGGTACGAACCTTCCAGGCTCGCCAGACGCGCCGCACCACAGCGCGGGATATCGCGAATGCGCCGTTCGGCCGCCTGCAGCTCGGTCTCGCCGTTGTTTGCGGACACGCTCAATCGAGCCAGCTCTTCGGGTAATTCTCGTCGTCGAGCGCGACTGCCTGCTCGGTGAGTTCGAGCGTGTGCTCGGTATCAAACATAACCGCGAGCTCTTCGGTGCGAACCGCATCCTTGCTCGCCATGATCGTGCCCGGATGCGGACCGTGCGGAATGCCGCGCGGATGCAGCGTGATCGATCCAGCTTCAATGCCTTTGCGCGATCCGAAGTTGCCGCGCACGTAGAAGAGCACTTCGTCCGCTTCCACGTTGTCGTGCACCCACGGAATCTTGACCGCTTCCGGATGATAATCGAGCAGGCGCGGCGCGAATGTGCAGACGACGTAGCCCCGGATCTCAAAGGTCTGATGGATCGGCGGCGGCTGATGGACCGTGCCGGTGATCGGCTCGAAGTCCTGCGCGTTGAAAGTGAATGGATAGACGAACCCATCCCACCCGACCACGTCGAACGGATGGTGCGCATGCACGACGCGCGTCCAGCGTGGCCCGTCTTTTACCAGAACCTCCACATCTCCGTCTTTGTCGATCGTCAGCAATTCGCCCGGACCGTGGAAGTCGCGTTCTGAATACGGTGATCCCATCCGGATCTGGCCTTGATGGTTCAAATACCGGCTCGGGATTCTGACGGGGCCCGTCGATTCGAGAATGAGATAATCCTCCTTCGTGACATCGTCCGGAACGAGCCGGTAAGTGATGCCGCGTGGAATCACGATGTAGTCTTCGGCGCGGTAACGCAGCTTACCGAATGGGCTTTCGAGCGTTCCGCCGCCTTGGAACACGAAGATGATCTCGTCGGCGCCGCCGTTGCGGTAATATTCGAATTCGCCGTATGTCTTCGCCGGTTTGTGGCGGTAGGCGATCATGTCCTGGTTGAAAAGCATCGGGATGCGGCCGGTATAAAGGTCTCCCTGCCGCGGAACGTGCGCCGATTTGAGATGGTGATGACGCAGCGGCGCGTCGGTCACCTTCTTCAGCTCCTCGCATTTGATCAGTTTGATATCGCGCACCCTCGTTGGCGGGCGGATGTGGTACATGATCGAGTAGGCTTCGTTGAAACCTTCCGTCGTGATGACGTGCTCGTAGGCGATGCCTTCGTTTTTGTACGTCGGGCGGCCGTGGTTCAGGTGGAACCAGATGTGATGCTTCCGTGGAATTTCTCCGAGTCGCTGGTACTGCGGCATAATGGTTCTCCCTTACAGATTGCCTCGCGCGTCCTGCTCGCGCTCGAGCGCCTCAAACAACGCCTTGAAGTTTCCTTTGCCGAAACTCTTCGCGCCTTTGCGCTGGATGATTTCGAAAAAGAGCGTCGGCCGGTCTTCGACAGGTTTTGAGAAAATCTGCAGCAGGTAACCTTCGTCGTCGCGATCGATCAGAATGCCGAGTCGCTGGAGTGGCTCGAGGTCTTCATCGATTTTGCCGACGCGATCCAGCACCGTCTCGTAATAAGTGGCAGGAATCTTCAGGAACTCGACGCCGCGCTCCTGCAACTGCGTCACGCTCGCGACAATGTCATTCGTCGCGATCGCAACGTGCTGCACGCCTTCGCCGCCGTAAAAGTCGAGATACTCCTCCACCTGCGACTTCTTCTTTCCTTCGGCCGGCTCATTGATCGGGAATTTGACGTAGCCGTTGCCGTTGCTCATTACCTTGCTCATGAGCGCGGAGTATTCGGTCGAGATGTCCTTGTCGTCGAAGGTGAGGATGTTTCGGAAGCCCATCACATCCTCGTAAAATTTCACCCACGGGTTCATCTGG
Source organism: Verrucomicrobiota bacterium (assembly GCA_902810735.1). Lineage (GTDB taxonomy): Bacteria > Verrucomicrobiota > Verrucomicrobiia > Chthoniobacterales > UBA10450 > CADDYX01. The sequence goes on from CADDYX010000143.1 coordinate 6,163, forward strand.
TTCCAGCCGACGTTCCCGACGCAGTGGTCGACGTAGAGCAGGCCGGTATCGGGCGGGTTGTAAGTTGATTCCCACTTTCGGAATCCCGGCATGAAGACGCCGTTGTAATCGCCGCGCTCGACGAACAGATGCACGGTGTCGCCATAGGTGTGGATGCCGCTCAGCACGATCCGGCCGTGCTCGTCCTGGAGCGTCGTCGGTTCCAGGTAGCTTTTGCCGCCGCGCTTCGTCGTTTCCTTCCATGCTGAAGTTGCGTCTTCGACGCGCAACGCGAGCACTTTCACGCCATCGCCATGCTTGTAGATGTGATCGGCAATCGGATTGTTAGGCCGAATCGGCGTCGTCAGCACGAACGTGAGTTTGTTCTGCCGGATGACGTAACTCGCGCGATCTTTGACTCCGGTTTCGGGTCCTGAATAGGCGAGGCTCTGAAAACCGAACGCGGTCTTGTAATAGTGCGCCGCCTGCTTGGCGTTCCCGACGTAAAATTCGACGTAATCGGTGCCCTGCAACGGCAGGAAGTCGTGTTGCGGTGCCTGTGCGCGTTTTGGCTCTGCGACGGTTGTTTCCATAAGCGTGGATCAGCTGGTTTCGCTGACGAACTCTAACCTAGTGCACCATCGACAGCTTTCAAACGGTGTCGGCCGTTGCACGGATGATCTCCCACGCTCGCCGCACGTTTTCTTCCGTCGTCAGAATGTTGCCGAGACCGAGGCGGATGACCGTGCGGCCGCGCAGTTTTGTGTGCATCAAATAGCTTTTGCCGCTCGCGTTGATCGTCCGGACGATCTCCGCGTTCAGCCGATCGGAATCTGCATCGTTGTGGCCGATGTAGCGGAAACAGACGACGCCCATCACCGTCGGTGCTGACAATTCGAACCGCGCATCGTTGCGAACCCAGTCGGTGAAAAGCTGCGCCAGACGCAAATGATCGCGGATCCGCGCCGCCAAACCTTCCCGGCCGAACGTGCGCCAGACCATCCAGGCTTTTAGAGCGCGGAACCGGCGTCCGAGCTGCACGCCGTAATCCATGTAATTGATTTCCGCACCGGCCGCGTCGCCGCGAAGATATTCGGGCACGAGCGTGAAGACACGCCTCAGGCGAGCAATGTCGCGCACATAAAGCGCGCTGAAATCAAACGGCACGAAGAGCATCTTGTGCGGATTGACCACAACCGAATCGGCGAGCTCGAACCCGTCGATCACCCACTGCATCTCGGGAACGACGCACAGGCCGCCGCCGTAAGCTGCGTCGACGTGCAGCCACATTTCGTGCTCGCGACAGACGCTCGCGATCTCACGCACCGGATCGATACTTGCCGTTGAAGTCGTGCCGACCGTCGCGACGACCGCGAGAGGTTTGAAGCCAATCCGGGCGTCGGCTATGACCGCCTCGCGCAGCGCAGCGACATCCACCCGAAACTCGGCGTCACTCGCGATGCGCACGACATTTTGTTCGCCGAGCCCCAACGCAATAACCGCTTTGTCGATCGAGCTGTGCGCCTGG
>CADDYX010000144.1 GCA_902810735.1 Verrucomicrobiota bacterium
GAAAAGAGCATCATTGAGCCGAGCCGCTGCGGGACGTGGCGCCTGGATGGCGATCACCTTGTGTTTCACATCACCTGGGAAGCAGATGCCGTGAGGCCGGCGATGCGCGGCAAGACGCTTCAGTATGCGATCACCGAGATAGAGCGCGATGCGTTTCTGGCCACACTTGTCGAAGATCCAAAGTGGAAATTCCGCTGGAAACGTCGATGAACGCATCTAACCAGGCGATGCAGCTGACCGCGAGCAAGCCTGTCGTTTACGCTCTGGGTGTTTGCCATCCACGTTTTCCCCTGCGGTCGAGATCACATCGGGCTCGCGGCAGCTGATCTTGTGTCTCGTTAGACCTCCTGACCACGCGGCGCTAAGCCTATCCCATGATTACTATGAAGAAGATGTTTTGGACGACGCTCATTTGTATATCGCCTTTTGTCGTGTTTGCCCAGTCATCCGCGCCGAGCCAGCGCGCGGAAATGCAAAAGCTCGATTGGTTGGTTGGACGGTGGCAAGGCGCAGGGTGGATTCAAATGGGATCGCAAGGTCGCAAGGAGTTCACCCAGACCGAGACCATTCAGATCAAGTTGAATGGCCTATTGTTGCTCATCGAAGGGGAGGGCAGAGCCAGAGAAGGCGGTGCGACGGTGCACGCCGCAATGGCGGTTGTATCGTACGACGAGCGAGGCAAGACATTCCGCTGGCGCGCGTTCACGGACGAAGGACAGCAGACGGATGCGGAGGCGAAGGTCGGCACAGACATGTTGGAATGGGGGCTGGAGATTCCCCAGCGCGGGCGAATGCGATACACGATCAAACGAAACGAGAAAGGCGAGTGGTTTGAAGTGGGAGAGATGACGCAGGACGGCCAGACGTGGCGGAAGTTTTTCGAGATGACGCTCCAACGTCAGGGGTAATATGAGAGGTCTAACCAGGCGATGCAGCTAACCGCGCCCCGTTCTGTTTTCCCCGCTCAGAGTAGCTACAACCTTCAACTTGCGGCCCCACGCGCTCCCGGGCGCGGTAGCTGATCTTGTGTCTCGTTAGACCTCATGAGTTCGGACGCGCTCGTCGAATATGCAAAGCAGCAGATCGACTACGTGAAGCATATCACGACGTTATCGACCGGGGCCGTGCTGCTGCTTGCGACATTCTTAGAGCGCGTGTTCGCACACCCAGCGTGGCAGGGCCTAGCCGTGGTCTCGATCTCTGCGTTCCTCCTATCCACCGTGAGCGCTGTCGTCACACACACGATGTTCGTCGGGAACCCGCATTATTTCGCCGCGGCCGACATGCCGAAGGGATGGCCTCGGAGTCTTGCGATGTCCGGTTTGGTCGTCATGTGGATCAGTTTTCTGGTAGCGGTCATCGCGCTCGGCGTGTTCGCCATTCGCAATCTCGCGTAGCAATGAGGTCTAACCAGGCGATGCAGCTAACCGCGCCCCGCTCTGCTTCCCCACTCTGCGTAGCTACAACCCTCAACCTGCAGCCACGCGCGTTGATTCGGCTCTCCCGATCCTCACCGCTTGCGCGGCGTACGTCCATGTCGCACCGCTTCCCGCGGGCTCCATTCTCGGGCGCGGTAGCTGATCTTGTGTCTCGTTAGATGCTGAAGCGCGCATGACTCCGTTCGATTATGCCGTCGGTCTCATCACGATCCTCGTGGGACTCGCTCTCTCGGACGTTTGCGTCAGCCTGCATAAGTTACTGCGACAGGGACCTGCGTTGAGGTGGGATGGACGCGTCATCCTGTTGGTGGCGTTGGTGATTACAGTGATCACCGGGATGTGGTTTTCGGTGTGGGCGATTCGCGCAGTGAGCGCCGTGCTCTGGTTCCCTTTCTATCTCACGCTTTTTCTTGAGTTCATGGTGCTATTCCTCGTTTGCGCCGCGTGTCTGCCGGATGACGCGGTGGAGCATCGCGATCTCGGGGCGTTCTACGAACAAAACAGAAGATACGTTTGGTCACTTTTCGCGTTGTTCCAGACTTCTTTCTTTTGCCACTGGCTCTATTTTTGGAGCGTCGTGCCGCACCAAGGGTCATTTTCCGGACGCCACAGCTCTGTCGTTGTCGGGGCGACGGTCTTGGGTCCGCTCCTCTTGTTCCTGCTGCTCGCTTTCATTCGCTCCCGACGCTTCCACTATGCGGCGCTGGTGGTCCTCGTGCCTTATCATCTCTACATCTACTGGCGCGCTACACTGGCCGCATGAAAGTGGCGCAAATCTGCCCTGCTGCGGCGAATCGCTATCTGACCAGGCATGCAGCTGTGATTCATCGTTCCCACTCTTCGGCCGTTCGGCTCGCCCATCCATGTCGCACCGCGTCGCGAGGCCTCTGTTCCGCGTCCTCGCTGATTCGACGCGTTCACGCCCGTGATGCCGGCCTTCCGACCCCGCCGCAGAGCAGCTAGTCGACTTCCGGCGTTTGCGTGGAGGCCAGCGCAATGCCCGCCGCCACCTCGGCCAGATAAACGGCCCGCGCGGTTTTCGGATGCGCGGCCAGTTCCTCGGTGACCGCTTTGGCCAGCTCAGGCCCGAAATGCCAGAGCAACGAATGCCACCGCGGCTTGATCAACCCCATCACACCGTCGCCGATCAAAAACAGCGCGCCCAACTCCACCACCCTGCGCAGAACGAGATTTTTTCCCATCGATCTCCTTCGCGCCGCCGCGCGAAAGTTTCAAATGCCGATGCCGTGCCGACGATCGCCGGCGCCGCGGCTAACCGGATGGAGCTCTCCTCGTCGCGACGGGTCCGGCGGGTTCCACCCATTGCCACGAATACCAGCTCCCGCGGAACGCTTTGTGGAGCTCTTCGTAGTCGCCGGCGGTCGAGATCAGGCTGAAGCGCAGCTGCGTTTCGCCGAGATCGACGAACAAAACGCTCATCCGCAAGCGTTGGCCGTGCAGCACGAACTGAATCTCGACCTCGCAGGTTCGATGCTCGTTCAGGAGCAGCGGATTGGGCGTGATCGTCGGCTGGACCATGATCCGGCTCTCCGGCGGCAAAAGCTCGGGCGCGGTGTCGGAAAAGTATTTCAACTGCGCCTCGTCGAGCACGAGATGACCGGGCGTGGGAATAAACCTGATCTTGGCGCTGACCATCGATTTGTTTGGCGGCATCAACGCAAGCGTGAAGCGATCGCGCGGCAGCACGTCCCATCCGCGCGGCGCCTCGTAGGTAATTTTCGTGTTCGCATCGTGGAACTCGAGCTGCGGAAACTTGCATCCTTCGAGCTCCCGCATCGAATGCGTGGGGGTGAGGTCGATTTCGGCGCCGGCGGTCGCGCACGCGCACAGGCAGGCCGCGGCGAGCGGCCACAAGGTTCTCATTCCTGGAACCAGCGCTGCTGCACGTAGCTTGTCATGACGACGTTGCCGGGCGGCGACGTGAGGGTGAAATTGTCGTCGAAATACCACTTTAACTGCGCCGGCTTGTAGACATTCGGGCCGCCCCAGACGCCGGTGGCGTAGATGCTCGCGTAGAGCTCCATCATCGATCCGTAGTAGGTAAACGTTTTGCCAGTCCAGTCTTCCAGGAAGCGGACGAAGTTCTCACCGCCGCCGCTGTAGTTAGTGCCCTGGCTGCCGCTCGGAACGTTACCGGCTACCAGCGCCGCGTTCACGGTTGTGTTACTCGCAGTCCTTTGCGTAAGACCTTTGGTGGAATTGTTGTCCTGCCATGCGTTGGAGAGCAACGTAACCGCATCCGCGATAATGGCCGACGGGCGCCATTGGTATGACGGGTCCATCGGATGGCTCGAATCCGGCGTGCTCGCGCTGGAGGGCGGATTTGCGCCCGTGTTCCAGTTGCCCTGAATGTAAAGCGCATTGTCGGTCACAAACGTCAGACCGGCCTGCGGCAGCGTCTTGCCGTTGATGAGTCGCACGGCCTTGTGATTGGCCGTCGTCGCGCTTTGGTCGGAAACATACAGGATGTTGTTCCAGGCCATCGTGCTCGAGGCGATTGGCGCGACGTCGATCGTCCAGGCAGAGATCGTTGCGATTTCGCGGGCGTCCTGAAAGCTCTGTGGGTTTTTGATCGCGGCGTTGATCGCCTGATAAATCAGCAGATCGTTCCCCCTGCTGGAGGCAGTACAAACTGTGTTCGCCTGGTTGCGAATAACGACCGAGTTGCCGTTGATGATGACTTTAATCCCGGCCTGGTTGTAGTAACGCTGTGAGCCGAGCGGGTCGGCATCATTCGTTGGGACCTCAGCAATTTCGCGAAAACTGTCGTTGTTCGCGTTGCCGTCGGTTTTGCTAAAGAGCTTCGGATCGAGCCCAAACGGCTGGTAGCTGTCTTCCTGTGCCGGCGGCTCATTGGCCGGGTAATTCGGCGAGGTCGGCGTGCCGGCATGTTGTCCGTCGCCCGGTGCATATCCGACGTTCCATGTGCCTGAGGTAGTTAACCTGTCAGTCAGCGTCAGCTGGCTGCTACCTGTGTAGAGATCGGAGTTGGAATGGACCCAGCCTGTCAGTGTGAGGGGCGCAGACGGCTGCATTTCGAGCACGTCGTTATAGAACAGGGCGAAGTTCCACGGAGATTGCACTTTCTTCTCAAAGACTCGCCGGATCTTTTGCGTAAAGCTACGGCTGATCAGCTTCATCTCGACGTCCGCGCTCGCCAGGTAGAGATAGCTATAACTGCCGGGACCGCGGCCCGTTTGCTTCGGTGGCGCCGTCGTGTTGGACGCGAGCGGCTGCAGGAGCGGGTCGACGGCGATGACGCCGAACTTCTTGAGCGCCCAGCCCTGCACATCGGGAAAGTAAGTGCTCGGGGGTGCTGCGATGCCGGCGAACTCGGAGGTCGTCGGTGCCTGGTTCGGGCTTTTGCGCACAATCTGGCGCCAGTTTGCGTAAAGGTAATCAAGCGATCCGTCGGCGACGGCGATCGCGGATTCTACCGCGCCTGCGCCCTGGGTGTTGCGTCCCATCCCATTGGTCAGCTCGAATGCGACCGCGATCGTGACGCAGAGGACGAACACGAGGATCAGCGCGGCGGGTACCGTGCTGCCGCGGGTCTGTTGAAAAGCGGCTCTCACTGGTATTTCGTCACCTGGCAGCGGTAGGGCACGCGAGCGTCGACGAACTGCATGCCCGTGCTTTTGTACGACCGGTTGCTGTAAGTCGGATCCTTGGCGCTGAGGTTTACCGACGTATAGCGCGTGTCCGGAGTTCCAGTGTCGTTAAGCGGAATCTTGAATGGTGTGGGACTGGTGATGTTGCGCGCGATCACCACGTAAGCCGCGGGGGTGGCGATGAGGTTAGGGTAATAGCGGAGCTCCCCCTTGCTCACCACGTAGCCGATCCGGCGGGTGATGTAACAGACGACAAACGAGCCGCTCTTTGTCTGGATCCGCTTCTCGTTTCCGTTCGCGAGAAAAACGTTCCAGTGGTTACTACCCGCGCCGGTGGCTGTGATTTTGGTAATGTCAGCTTCGACGTCGTAATCGAGCACGACGACATGGTCGCCGACCGCCGGCTGCTCTGGCTTTGGCTTATCCGTCCCGATCTGGATCAGGGAGGGCGCGGTGGGATCGTTGATGACCTGGAAAGGTCCGCTCGTGACCACCTGGAAAGTAACTCCCGCGGCCGGACCCGCCGTGCTTACCTGTTGCAGGTTCTCGTCGACGAGCTGAGGAATTGAGACGGCCTGGTGGATGTCCCGGCTGACGCGCATCAGACCGTTGCGCACCTGTTGATGCGCCATGTTCACCGACACGTTGCGCGCGAACATGGTCATGCCGAAATTCAGCAGCGCATACATGACTGACGCGACCAGCCCGAGCATCGCGACCGCCATCATCACCTCGGCTAACGTGAAACCGCTCTCGTGATTTCGCCGGCTCATTGATCGGGTGCGCGCAGCGTGTTCATCACCACCTTGTGGGGCACAGGCCCGATGAAGTAATCCAGCGTCACCGCCGCCTTCAGCACGTATAATGGCGTGCCGCTCGCAGTTGCGCCGCTGTCCTCGATTTTCGTGGTGAGGGTTCCACTGACGGCGACGACCCCCGTCTCCGGGTCGACAAACACCGGCACGGTTTTGGCCGGCGTGGTGTTCTTCAGCACGTCGGGAATTAGTGGCGGCGTGTTTGTGGGGATGTAGGGGCCGCGTGTCAGGATCTGGTCGATCTGGTTCTGCACCACGCTTTGGGCGGCGGTCTGGACGCGCGCGTTAACGGCGTTGCGGTTCGTGAGCGAAAGCGCGTACATCGCGGTCGCGCCGACCACGACCAGAATGGCGGAGGCAACCAGAACATCCGTTAGCGTGAACGCCTCCTCGGCGGACCGGTAACGGGCAGTCCACGAGCGTCTTGGCTGCAAATTCATCGCGCGCTGGCAGAGGAGAAAGCAGCTTGCGCACCAGCAATGCGCGAATGGCGGCCGCGCACGACAGGGAGTGTCAAATAGAGCGCCTCCGTCGGCCTGCCATCGCGCTCCGCAGTCATGGAAACCGCATCGGTCAGGACGCTGGCAGCACTCTCACTTCCGCCCGCCGTGCTTTTGCTCCATAACTTTGTCGATGTCGCGCCCCGTCGCCGTGCTCCTCCTCTTGATCGCGACCATGATCTGGGGCCTGGCTTTCGTGGCCCAGAAATTCGCCACGTTTTGGATGGGGCCGCTCACCTTCACCGGCGCGCGTTACCTGCTCGGCGGCGTCTGCATTCTGCCTGTCGCGCTGTGGGAATACTCCCGCCGCAGGCGACCGGTCACACGGCGTCAATGGCGCCTGCTCGGCATCTTCACCGCCGTCTTTTTTACCGGCACATGGCTTCAGCAGGCCGGGCTCGTTACCTCTACCGTGACGAACGGCGGATTTCTGACTGGCCTCTATGTGCTGTTCGTCCCGTTCATTCTCCTTGTGGCATACCGGCAGCGACCGCACCCGATCCTGTGGCTCGGCGTGCCTATGGCGCTCAGCGGCATTTATTTCCTGAGCGGCGGTCTCTCGCGTTTCCACAGCGGCGACGCGCTTCTTGTCGCCTGCGCCGTCTGCTGGGCGGGTCACATCCTGCTGCTCGGTTATCTCGCTCGCGATACCGGTCTGCCGATCTTCGTCTCCGCGTTTTGCTTCATCGGCGCCGGCATTCTCTCGACGTTCGGCGCGTTTGTTCTGGAAACGCCGAACCTCACCGGGCTGGCGCAAGGCTGGATGGCGATCGCGTTCTCCGGCATCTTCTCCACCGCCGTCGCGTTCTCGCTGCAAGCGATCGGGCAGCAGCATGTGCCGAGCACCAACGCGGCGATCATTCTGTCGGCCGAAAGCCTCTTCGCCAGCCTCGGCGGCGCGCTGATTTTACACGAACAGCTGACGGCAGGAGGCTATGCCGGCGCCGGACTAATTCTCACGGCAATCGTCCTGGTCGAAGCCGTCCCGGCTTTCGCGGCCAGCAAGACGAGGCGGTAACTATCGCCGCGTCGATCGGCTGCGGTTGTTCCATTCACCTGCAGCCGTCGAATTTTCCGCCGCTCGTTCCGAGTACCGCGTCCTATTTTCCGCCTGCCGCAAGCGCGCGGACGACGTGTTCCAGGCCCGTGACAGCTCGCGCCATCGAATCGTAATCGAGCTTGTCCGGCGTGTCGCTGCGGCGGTGGTAGTGCGGATAACGGAAAGGCGCCGTGTCGGTCACCATCACCGCCGGGTAACCGTTTTGCCAGAACGACCAGTG
>CADDYX010000145.1 GCA_902810735.1 Verrucomicrobiota bacterium
GTGTTTCGGCATTTGAAAAGCAAAGCGCCGCACGCGGTGCGGATCGGCAATCACGTGTCGGTTTACGCCGGTTGCTCATTTGCGATCGGCGTGAACGGCAGTTGCGCGATCGGTAATTTCACCCTGCTCAACGGCGCGTTGATCATGGCGGAAGAGCAAATCGAGATCGGCTCGCATTGTTTGATCTCGTGGAATGTCGGCATCGCCGATTCCGATTTTCATCCGCTCGAACCGGCGCAGCGCCGCATCGATGCACACGCGCTCGCGCCATTCTTCAAAGATCGCCCGGCGCGTCCGCCGCTTCGCACCGCGCCGGTCATGATCGGCGATAATGTGTGGATCGGCATGAACGCGGTGATTCTAAAAGGCGTCACGATCGGCGAGAATTCTGTCGTGGCGGCGGGATCGGTCGTCACCAAATCGGTTGAGGCAAACACGGTTGTTGCAGGCAATCCAGCCGTTGCCGTGAGAACGCTTTGAAGAGGAACACCGAACGCCGAACGGCGAACGCCAAACGCCGAACTCTCGGCATTCGGCGTTCGCCGTTCGATCTTGGACGTTCGGCGTTTGCTTCCTGATGCGCCGCAAGCGCATCGTCGTGATGGGCTTCATGGGCTCCTGCCCGATCGCGGGCGTAATCTGGCAGCACATCCACTACATCGTCGGCCTGCAAAAACTCGGGCACGACGTTTACTACATCGAAGACTCCGCGCGGTTGCCCTACAACCCCGACACCTTCGAGGTAAACAACGAGTACGACTATGCGGCCAATCTCCTGTCGCGCCTGGCCCGCGAATTTGGCTTTGAAAACCGCTGGTCGTTCTGCGCTCGTTATCTGCCGGAAAATCCGACCGCCGGGCTTCCGCTGCGGAGGATTCGCACCTTGTATCGCGACGCCGATGCGATTCTGAACGTCTGCGGGACGCAGGAGTTCAACGACGATCTGCTCGTCAGCGACCGCATTGTTTACATCGAGAGCGATCCCGGTGTTGAGCAGATCAAGGTGGACAAGCGCGACAAAACAACGGTCGCGTATCTGCGAGGACACCACGCGCTCTTTACATTTGGGGAGAACGTCGGCACGAACGAGTTCGCCGTACCGACACACGGCTTGCGGTGGCTGCCGACGCGCCAGCCGATCGTGACGGAGCTATGGCGAACAAAGCGACGGCCGTCTCCTGCCGCCGTGTTCACTTCTGTCGCAAATTGGTCGACCAGCGGTTTGAAGGACGTTGAGTGGCGCGGCGAAAAATATCTCTGGAGCAAGTCGCGCGAGTTTTTGCGCTTTATCGCCGCACCGAAAAAATCGGGAGAGCCATTCGAGCTCGCCACGAACATTGCCGACGAAGCGACACGTGCGCGCTTTGTCCGCAACCGCTGGCGACTGCGCGAGCCGCACGTCATAAGCGCCGATTACTGGCTGTATCGCGACTACATCCGCGATTCGAAAGGCGAATTCACCGTCGCGAAGGACCAATATGTGCGGTTAAACACCGGCTGGTTCAGCGATCGCAGCGGCTGTTATCTCGCGGCTGGCCGACCGGTTATTATCCAGGAGACTGGGTTTACTCGCCACTACGGCAACGACGGCGGCCTGTTTTCATTCCGCTCGTTGGGCGAGATCGCTGAGGCGGTAAAGGAGATCAACGCTGATTACCCGCGCCACTCGCGCGCCGCACGTGATGTTGCGCGCGAATTTTTCGAAGCGGAAAAGGTGCTTTTATCACTGCTCCAGCGCGCAGGAATTTGATTTCTGGGACATCTGTCCCATCTTCTGCGCTTCCGGGAATGAGGCGTTGCATTTTGTTTACGAGCCTGCTGCTCGCGACGCCAGCGCTCGCACAGCAAACGCCGCCGAATCCGCGCGCCTCCGCAACCGCGAGCGCTCCGCCACAGGCGATCACCGTGCCGGTGCCGATCGCGCCGGCGAAGCCGAACGGCAAAATCCAGAACAGCCTCGTCCGCATCACCGCCACCGAGGTCGAGGCTGACTACCGCGCGCCATGGAATTCCGGCGCAATCCAGCGTGGTATCGGCGCCGGCTTCGTGATCGACGGCAACCGGATCATGACGAACGCGCACGTCGTCAGTAACAGCCGCTATCTCACCGTCGAGCGCGAAGGCGATCCGAATAAGTATCCGGCTTCGGTTCAATTCGTCGCTCATGATTGCGACCTGGCGTTGCTGAAAGTGAACGCCCCAAATTTTTTCAAGAACATGACGCCGCTAACTTTCGGCGGCATCCCGGAGCTGGAGTCGACTGTGTCTGCTTACGGTTATCCGATCGGCGGCGAACGCATGTCAGTGACCGCGGGCATCGTGTCGCGAATAGATTTTCAGACCTACACCCATTCCGCAATCGATCAGCATCTCGCCATCCAGATCAGTGCACAGATTAACCCCGGCAACAGCGGCGGCCCAGTGATGCAGAACGGGAAAGTGGTTGGTGTGGCGTTTCAAGGCTACAGCGGCGATGTCGCGCAAGGCGTTGCTTACATGATTCCAACGCCGGTGATTCAGCGTTTTCTGAAGGACGTGAGCGATGGACATTACGACCGCTACGTTGACTTGGGCTTGAGCTACTTCCGCCTCCAGAATCCGGCGCAGCGTCGTTATCTCGGGCTAAAGGATGATGGACGCGGCGTACTAGTCGGCACCGTTGTGTCCGCCAGCTCGGCAGCGAAGAGCGTGAAGTCCGGTGATGTACTGGTGGCGATCGATGATCATCCGATCGGCGCGGATTCGTTCGTCGAATTGCAAGGTGAGCGCGTCGAGATGCCGGAAGTGGTCGAGCGAAAGTTCAAAGGCGACGTCGTTAAGCTCGACCTGATCCGGGACAAACAGCCAATGACGGTCAGCGTGCAGCTCGGCACGGTGTGGCCATACTTTCTACAGGGACACGCTTACGATGTGCGGCCGCGGTATGTGCTCTACGCCGGCTTACTCTTCCAGCCGCTTTCGCTCGACCTGCTTGAGGCATATCAGGCTGCCGATCTGCGGCTCCGCCATTACTTCGATTATTTTATCAGCGAGGAAATTTTCGCGCAGCATCCGGAGGTAATCGTGCTGACGAACATTCTCGCCGATCCGATCAATACTTATCTTGCGCCTTACCGCGGCAGCATTGTCGACGAGATCAACGACAAAAAAGTCCGGACACTCAAAGACCTGGCGGCGATACTCGCGGAACCAACCGACCGTTTCGTTGTGCGCATGATCGGCGATGGTCCGCCGCTCGTGCTCGACCGCGCCGCAGTCGAAGCAGCGCGCGACCGAATCAAGACGCGCTACAATGTCGTTGCAGAGCAAAACCTGGAAGATCAGCCGGTGGCCAGCGCTCCACCGCCGCCCGAGAAGAAGAGCTGATGCGAGCGATCTTATCCGGTGTCGCAGCTCTTCTGCTGCCGTTTTCGATCTATGCGGCTGACTCGAAGAAAGCTCCGGGTCCCGAATCGATTATTAAATCGAAGGAGCTCTCACTTGTTCGAGTAAACGTCACCGGCCAGGGATACGATTTCATTAGGCCGTGGCAAAAGAAGGCGCCATTTTCGAAACGCGCACTTGGCGCGGTGCTTCCGCACGGCCGGGTCTTGGTTACGGCGGACCTCGTCGCGAACCAGAACTACGTCGAGCTGGAACGCGCCGAATCGGGCGACAAAACGGCGGCCAACGTCAGCGTCGTTGATTACGAGGCCAATCTCGCGGTCATAGAACCCGCGGATAAGCAGTTCCTCAACGGCCTCAAGCCGCTCGAGCTCGCGATGGATACGGTCGTGGGGGACCGGCTAGCTGCCTGGCAGCTTGAATCCACCGGAGCGCTGGTTGTGACCGAAGGACTTGTCACGACGATTCAGATGACGCGCTACCCCGCGGATGTCGGACAGTTCCTGACCTACCGGATCAGCATCCCGATGCAATACCGCGACAACAGCTACACCGTGCCGCTGGTTAAGAACAACAAGCTCGCGGCGCTTCTCCTTCGCTTTGATCCGCGCTCGCAGGTGCTCGATGCGATCCCGGCGCCAATCATTGCCCACTTCCTCAAGGAGGCGGATTCGCAGAACTACCGCGGCTTTCCGTCCGCTGGCTTCGGGTTTTTCCCCACGCGCGACCCGGAGCTGCGCCGCTTTGCCGACGAGCCGGCGAAGACCGGTGGTGTCTACGTGACAAGCGTTGACCCGGACAGTTCGGCGGCGAAAGCAGGTCTTCAGGTTGGCGACATCGTCACTGCGGTCGGTAACAACCAGCTCGACGAAAACGGGAACTACGTCGATCCGCTGTACGGAAAGCTCGAGTTCACCAACCTGATCACCGCGCGCTCGTTTGCCGGAGATACGCTGCAGCTGCACGTGTTACGCGCCGGTAAGCCGATGCAGGTTAACCTGACGCTGGAACACCGCGCGCCACAGGATTACGTCATCGCGCCGTACAGTTTCGACCAGCCGCCCAGCTACGCGGTCGTGGGCGGGTTGATTTTCGAGGAACTGTCGCGCCAGTATTTGCGCGAATGGGGACCGAATTGGCAGAAGGAAGCGCCGCAGCGTTTCGTCTACTTCGATCGATTTCAATCCGAGCTCTTCCCGGAGGGCAATCGCCGCGTCGTCATCATGAGCCAGGTCCTTCCGGCGAACACCACGATCGGGTATGACGACTACTCGTACCTGACGGTGCAAAAGGTGAACGGCAGGGAAATTCGGTCCCTGAAGGATCTGACCGAAGCGCTCAAACAACCGGTTGACGGTTTTTTGAAAATCGAAACCGCGGAAGATCCGAAGCAGCTGGAGCTGGATGCAGCACAAGTGCAGGCGGAGGCGCAGGAGCTGCAGCAGACGTACGATCTGCCGGCGCTGCAGCGAATCGACTGAGTTATCGTCGTAACCGGCCGACGAAACGCGCGACTTCGTCGCGATAATCGTGGAACGGATTCCCCATCACGAGAAAATCGCGGTTATCGGCCGCGACCGAATCCCAGTTGATCACGTAAGGACGTTCGGAACCCTGCAGCGCCTCCACTGCCGCCGCGCGTCCCGCAGCGCGCGTGTTCGCCGGGGGCGACATCGTGGCGCCATCACGTCGGACGCTGTTGTTCCACTCGCCGATTCCCTTCGCCGCTTTGACGCTAAAAAACAGCCCCTTCTGCGGATTGATGTCGTGATAGGCGAGGTCGACGCTTTCGAGCCATGGATCGTGCCAATCGAGATCTTCCGATTCGATTAGCGTCTCGAGCAGCCATTTCTTTGTGATCCAGTCAACGCCGCCGATCAGCGTCTGCTGATTTCGGCTCAGTGCGTCGAGCGTGAAGCTCCAGCTTTCCAGCAGCCAGTCGGTTTCTTCATCTGTGCCCTGCAGTTGCGCGCGTGCGAGTTCGAGAAACTGCCACTGGACATCGAGCGCGCCGATCGTGCGTCCGTCTTCCAGTTCCACCAGCCATTCGCCCGAATCATCTCGCGACACCTCACGCGTGCTTTGCACCGCATCCGCGAGCACCACATCCGATGGCATGATGCCTTTCTCGAGCAGCGACAGCACACAGGCGGTCGTGCCGATTTTCAACGCCGTCGCGAATGGGCTAACATTGGAATCGCCGATCAGCAGATGCAGGCGTCGGTATTTCCGGTAATCGGCAAGCGGCTCGTCCCGGGCATTGATGATCGCGCGATTGAACTGCACCCACTGGTAGATGTCGTTGACGATATGGTCCGCGCGCTGGCTGATCTGGAACGCGACAGCCGGTTCGCTCTGCGGCAGCTCGAAATCAAACGCGAGCGGATTCGCCTGACCCACGCGACCGGCGCCGGTGAAAATCTGCCTGGTTGCGAGAAAACCGAGCAACGTGCCGAGCACCGCAGGCGTGAACTGCGCTTCGCGGCGCATCAGATAATTTTCGTGGCAGCCGAACGTCGCGCCCGTGTGATGATCGATATTGTTTTTAATGAACGACACGCGCGCGCCGGCGCCGAGTTCGTCCAGCGCATTCTGCAATAGCTGATCGCCTGCCAGGTCGTAAGTGACCAGATCGCGCAGGCTCAAACACTCCGGAGACGCGTACTCGATGTGCCCCATATCGAGATAAATGCGGCCCCCATTGAGCAGAAATCCGCCGTTGCCGGGCGGCTCCTCGTAGTCGCGGTAATGCAGGTCGATCGCGCCTGCCCGCGCGCGCCGGAAGATGAAATTTTTCACCTTTGCAGGCCACGCTTCCGAGCTCGAACGCGCCTCATCGTCGGAGACGAGACAACCATATTCCGTCTCGATCCCGACGATTCGATCCATCTCGCATCATCGAATACGCGCAGCGGCTAGACAACCGCGGACTCGCGCCACCGACTTGATCCACCGCCCGAGATCGTCAAGGTTCGCAGCAGTCGCGATGAAGGAATTCCCGGCGCGCAGTCCAGCCGCGAAGGTGGGCGATCTCGTCTACTTTGGGAGAATGCTCGACAAGATCCGAGCGCACGCAGCGGGCGAATTACCACCCGATTATCAGCCAAACCTCGGTCGTGGATTCGACGAGGAATGCTGCGAATTTCTCGGTGTCGATTACAACGAAGTCGTCGCCCGCGTGAAGCAAGGCGTCGCGGATGAGGAGATGCTCCGCTGGTGCCGCGAAAACGGCAAAGCGCGCAGTGAACGCGACGTGTTCGTCTGGAATGAGTTCATGCGCAAACGCGGCTGGAATGACGAAATCTCCCCCACCCTCGATCGGCGGAAGAAAGAAGCGGGCATGGCCGGCCGGTCGGAAATTTGCACGATGTTCCAGTTCATCGATGCCGACGAAGGACGGCCGGTGCAGCCGTAGCTTCGTTATCGCTGCACTCTTGACGGTGTCGCGGTGACGTCCGGCCGCGGTGGCGGCGGCGGTGGTGGTTGCGTTCGGTAATCGATGATTTTCCAGACGACGCCAACGAGCACGAGAGCGATCACGACGGCGACGATCTGGCCGGCCCGGCTCGCGCCCGCGGTTTGCAGATCCGCCACGCTATTCCGCCAGCGTGTCGATGCGCTCGGCCAGCGCGAAATCGAGATCGGTGATCCCGCCTTTGCTGTGGGTCGAGAGAATCAGGCGCACTTTGTTGTAGCGAATGTCAATGTCCGGATGGTGTTCCTCGTCCTCCGCCACTTCGGCCACGCCAGTGACGAAATCGATCGCTTCGGAGAAGTCGTCGAACTCGAACGTCCGCTCGATGTGCTTCTTCTCCAGCTCCCATTCCGGGATCTTTTTCATCCGATTCTTTAGGTCGTCGGCTTTGATCAACTCCGCCATACGCTGGACGCTTAACACCCCAAACCGCTTTTGCAACGGGGAAAGCTGACAGGTTTTTTCTCGTTCGCGCAGCGGTCAAATACCGAGCATGCCGCGAAGGTTTTTGGCTGAATCGAAAACCTCGACAGCATTCCGCCGCGCGATTCGCGCCACGCGCGGCGAATCTCGCAACAGCTCGCGAACCGCCGCTTCCGCTTCCTCGACAGTTGAGACGAAGCGGAATGCATTTTCCTCCGGCAGGTACTTTTGCGCTCCGGAATTTTCCGTAATGACCGCGCGCCCCGAGGCGAGGAATGCCGCTGCGCGGTCGCTGAGC
>CADDYX010000146.1 GCA_902810735.1 Verrucomicrobiota bacterium
CGCGAGCTGCTGGAAATCCTTCTCGCCAAACACCGCGGCATCGGGTGCGATCAGATTGAACAGCTTGGCGACAACCGTGCAGACGCCGCGGAAGTGACCGGGCCGCGATTTGCCGCACAACGTCTGCGAGAGCGCCGTTTCTTCGACGAAGACGGAACGATCGCCGGCATACATTTCGTCGACTGTCGGGCGAAAGAGCAGGTCAACTCCAGCCTCGCGGCAGATCTGCTCGTCGTCGTGATCAGGCCGCGGATATTTTTCGTAATCGCCACCGGGCGCGAACTGCAGCGGGTTCACGAAAATACTCACCACGACCTGGCCGTCGCCGCCGGCTGCCTCGCGCGCAATGCGGAGGAGCTCGACATGGCCGCGATGCAATGCCCCCATCGTTGGCACAAGCACGCGGCGGGTTTTACGGCGGCGCGCCTTTTCGGCTGCGGCGGCCGCTGTCGTGATCACGTCCATTGCCCTACGGTTCCAACCAGATCGCCTGACGTGCAAAACGGAATCGGCGGTGACCGAAGTGCTGCCATCCCGCTTTCCGCGCCAGCTCGCGCAATTCGGCGAATGAAAATGCGCGCGCTGCGGAGAGGCGGCCATCGACGCGCGTCATCGGTTCACGAAATAGCAGCGCCGTGAGCAGGTGCACTCCGATGCTCGCGAGTAGGCCACGCCGGAGATCGGCCACTAAAACGCACTGCCGCGATAACGCACGGCATCGCGCCAAAAGAGCGACAGCCTCTTCATTGCTGAAGTGGTGTAATGCGAGAGAGCAGAGCACGATGTCGAACGGCTCAGACGCGGCGAAAGTTAACGCGTCGGCCTGTTCGAAAATGATCTCCGGAAACGATCCACTGAGCTGCCGCGCAATTTCGAGCGTCGAATTTTGCTGATCGATCGCGACAACTTTCACCTCGGCGCCAACGCCGCGCGCGTGTTCGACCACGAGCCGCGGAATGTCTCCCGAGCCGGTGGCAATATCGAGCACACGCAACGAGCCGCCCCGCTTGATCCAGCGCCGCAAGAACTGGCGCACGAGCGCGTAACTCCCGAAGTAGCGGTTGAGCTGTCGCAGGTTTCGCAGGTCGACCTCCAGCGCCGCGGAAAGAGGCTGCGGGCGATCCATTAATTCCGGCACAGCCGGATCGAATTGTCGTTTCATCGCGCAGCCGGTCAGCGCGCGAGAAATTGCTGCCACGACTCCGGCAGCGGAGCTGATTCGATCTCGCTGCCGATCCTGCCCTCGAATTCAGGACGGAAAGCGGTGCTCGTGCCGTAGACCATGATCAGGTCTTCCGAACCCTCGCCACGAATGGCATGCGCGACGCCTGGAGGAATTACGACGCCGACGTTATTCGGGCCGCGGTAATTATCGCCGTCGATCCACACCCGCATCGTTCGTCGCGGCAACCCAGCGCGAACATCGTGGAGCAGCATCTCGACGCGCCCCTGAACGAAAAACATCGCGTCCCATTGTTCGTCGTCGTAGCGGCGCCGGGCGAAGTTCTCCGGCTCGTCGACAAACAGCCGGCGTAGCCAATTCTCCGGCGAAATGCCCTCGGGAATAAACGGCGGATGAATGTGAAAGCCTTTCGCGGTCTGCGCGAACATTCGCGCGCTCGCCCACTGTTTCGGCCAGAAGCCGATCCGATTGAGAACGCCTTCATTGCAGCGGGCAAACTCGCCGAACACGCCGCGATGGCGTTGCGGGTGAATAGCGCGAGCGAAGATTTCGACTCCAGGAATCCAGGCATCGCGCAGCTGCGCATCCTGTCGCTCCAGTGAAGCGAGCCGCCCTGCTTCGATTCCGGTTGTGCGAAGCTGCTCGGCCAGCTCCGCCGCGCTGTAATTGCGTGTCGTTAGCGCGGCACGTGCGTCCGGGTCGATTCCTTGCCAAAGAGATGTGCTCGAGTCATCCATCGATCAATTGCCTAACGAGAAATCGGCGCGCTCGCGAGAAAGATTCGGGTTGTAATACGGATCGCGCGCCAGCACATCGCTCCAGCGCTCCTGCATCACGCGCGTCTCCATCGGTTCGACGCTGCGGCGGCGCGACCCTCCTTCATGATGATAGAGCTTCGCGTACGGCGTGTAGACGATCACGTATCCGGCGCGCCGCATCTTCAAGCAAAGATCAACATCGTTGAAGGTGACCGGCAGACGTTCTTCGTCAAAGCCGCCCACCTCTTCGAAAACTTCACGTCGCGTCATCAGGCACGCACCGGTAACCGCGCTGTAGTTTCGAAAGACCTGCAATTGCCGGCAGACGCCGGGCGCTTCCGCCGGGAAACCACGAAAGGCGTGCTCCGCGATCCCGCCGACGCCGACGACAATGCCCGCATGCTGCACCGTGTTGTCGCTAAACAACAGTCGCGCGCCGACTGCGCCGACTTCCGGTCGCTGGACGTGTTCAGCCATCGCACTCAACCAGCCCGGCTCGATCGCCTCGGTGTCGTTGTTCAAAAAGAGCAACCACGGGCTGTCGGTCTGCTGCACTGCGAAATTGTTGATCGCGGAGAAATTGAACGGGCCCGAAAAATGGAGCAGCCGGTGTTTGAAGTTGCTAAAATATGCGGCGGCTTCATCCGAGCTGCTGTCGTTGTCGACAACGACGATCTCATACGGGTCGTAGTTCGTGCGCGTTTCCAGGCTGCCGATGCAGCGCGCGAGCAGATCGATCCGATCTCGCACCGGAATAATGATCGAGATCTTCTTCGGGTCGGGGATGTCGCGCCTGATCCAATAGGCGTGCGTGCGCCAATCGACCGCCACGTGGCCCTGCTTCCCCGTGCGTTTCAAGTGCGCTTCGACCGCAAGCCGTCCGGTCTCGAGCGACTGCGGCTTTCGCCGAATGTTGTCAGCAGTCGACGCGTCACTGCGCCGCCAGTGATAGAGCACGCGCGGCACGTGATGAATCCGCGGCGTGCGCTCGATCGCACGGAAGAAAAGATCGTAATCCTGTGCGCCGTCGAATTCGGAACGGAATCCGCCAAGCTCGCGCAGCAGTGCGCAGCGGATGATCGTGAAGTGACAGATGTAATTCGTCGCCGTGAAAAAATCGGGCGACCAGTCCGGCTTCATGATCGGCGCGTCCAGGCCGTGCTCGGTCAGCTTATCCTCATCCGAATAGATCAGGTCGGTGTCCGGCTGCGCCTGAACAACGTGCATGTGGTGAAAGAGCGCGTCCGGTTCGAGGAGATCGTCGTGGTCGAGAAAACCGATCCATTCACCGGATGCGATCTCGCGCGCGGCATTCGAAGCGGCCGAGATTCCGCTCTGTCGCGCGAGCCGCGTGATGACGATGCGCGAATCGTGTTTCGGCAATTCGTCAAGAAGCTCAAGCACGTCCGGATGCGTCGAACAGTCGTCGGCGAGCACCAGCTCCCAGTTCTCGTAGACCTGCGCCAGCACGGAATCGATCGCGGCGCGCAGCCACTGCACCGGCGTGTTGTAAACCGGCGTGATGATGCTGACGCGCGGGCGATAGCGAAATCGTCGTGCTTCCGCTCGCATGTCCGCCAGTTGTTCCGGAGTCGCACGATGCCGCTCGAACCACGCCTGATACTCGCTCGCCGCAGAGGCGCCCTTCTTCGTCGGCCAGTGCTTGCGAACTTCGCGGAAAAGTTTCTGCGGCAGCCGGTAGGGAGCGAGCAGTACTTGCCCGATCTTGCGCTCCGGCGATTTACGCAGCGCGTGCTTCTCTTCTTTCAGCTGCTTAATGCTGCGCCGATACTCCTTCAGCTTCAGCAGCTTTTGCTCAAGCTCCGCGATATGCCGATCGGCCGATTCCAGCTCCGACATGCGTGTGCGGAGCGCGCGCTGCAGCCGGCTAATTTCGCGCTGCAACTGCGCAACGTCTTCCGCACCGGCCTCCGGTGCATCTGCGGCGTTGCCGTTCGGACGTTCGGCGCGACGAGAATCGGCGGACGACTGCACAGCGCGACTTTATATTGATTGAAGGGCGTCGCAGGCAAATTTACGCTGCCGCGCCGCGTTTCTGCATGGTCGATTTCAGCATTTACCTCCTGTATCGCGCAGGAACGGCGGTGGTCGGCATCATTCCGTTGCGCCTGCTCTTCCGCATTGGCAGCGCGCTCGGGCTCATCGCCTGGATCGTGCTGGCGAATTATCGCGCACTCGCGCTGCGCAACGTCGCGATTGCATTTGCGAACGAGAAATCGCGACGCGAGCAGCGGCGCCTCGTCCGTCGGCATTTCCAGCGCCTGGGCGCGAACATCCTTTGCAGCGTGAAGATGACCGCGATGCCGCTCGCGCAAATCTCGCGCTACGTCGAGGTGAGCGAGCTCGAGCCGGCTGAAACCGAGCGACGCGAGCGGCGCTCTGCCGTCGTGGTCCTCAGCCACATCGGCAACTGGGAAGCGCTGGCGCAATTGCTGCCGACCATGTTCGCCGACGTCAAAACCGCCACGATCTATCAGCGCCTCGGCAACCGCTGGATCGATGCGCACATCCGACGACAACGCTCACGCGCCGGCCTTCAGCTTTTTGATCGCAGCAAAGGCTTTGGCGCGCCAAGCGCGTTCTTGCGCAGCGGCGGAGGAATCGGCGTCCTCAGCGACCAGCACGCCGGCGATCAGGGTTTGTGGACGCCGTTCTTCGGCCGGCTCGCATCGAGTACCACATTACCGGCGTTGCTCGCGAAACGTACCGGCGCGTCGATGCTCTCCGCTTCGATTCGTACCGTCGGGGTTGCGCGGTGGCAGTTGAGTTTTACGCCGCGTATCGACAAGCCGGAGGACACGGTCCAATCGCTCACGGCGAAGGCGAACGCCGCGATCGAACAGCAGGTGCGCGCTTCGCCGGAAGATTGGTTCTGGGTCCACAACCGGTGGAAAACGCCAAACCCGAATTTCCTTCTCACGCGCTACAAACGCGGCGTTTATCTCCCGCCGGATTTCCCGGCCGAAAAGCTGCAGCCGTTCCGCATCCTCGTCCGTGCGACGAATTGGCTCGGCGATAACGTCATCAGTGTGCCGGCGATTTGCGCGATCAAGCGCGGCCGACCGGACGCGCACGTCACGATCGCTGCACGGCAGAAGCTTGCCGCCGTCTGGAAGCTGGTGCCGGAGGTTGATGACGTAATTGCGCTGCCCGGCAAATCGCTTCGCGCCGCAGCGCAGACGCTGCGCAAATCTGCGCCGTTCGACGTCGCGGTCGTCCTGCCAAATTCGTTCCGATCCGCACTGGAAGTCTGGCTCGCTGGTGTGCCTCGTCGTATCGGATTTCGCGGCCACCGCCGCGCTGCGTGGTTGAACCAGATTGTGCCGGATCGCAGAGGTGTTCGTCCGGTCGAGCACCAGGTGCACCACTATCTCTACCTCGTGAATCGTCTCGGCGGCAGCGGTGATGCAGATTTACGAGTAGCCGCGGCTACAGCCGTTCCGCAGTCGCGCGTAAAGATCGGGTTGTGCCCAGGCGCGGAGTACGGCCCGGCGAAATGCTGGCTGCCGGAGCGCTTCGCCGAGACGGCCGCGATCGTTTCGGCGGCGCGCGAAGTCGAATGGGTGCTCTTTGGCACAACATCCGACGGCGAAATCGGCGAACGCATCGGCAAGGCGCTCGGAAACAACTGCACGAATCTGATCGGCCAGACGACGCTCGACGAGCTGATCGAACACCTCCGCACGTGCACGGCCCTGCTCACAAACGACACCGGCACCATGCACCTCGCGACGCTGCTCGGCGTCCCCGTCGTCGCGGTGTTTGGATCAACCGAGCCGCGCCTGACCGGACCGCTCGGCCGAGGCAATCGCGTGATTCGCCATCACGTCGAGTGCAGCCCGTGTTTCCTCCGCGAATGCCCGATCGATTTCCGCTGCATGCATGCCGTCACATCCGCGGAAGTCGCCGATGCACTGCTCCAGACACTCAATGGGATTCCTCGACTTCGCCCGGAATGACACGATGATGCGCGAGCATGAGCGGCGATGGGCCTCGAGTTCGCACCGAAGTGCAGGTCATGTTTTTCGACACCGATTGCGCAGCGGTCGTCCATAACATCGCGTATCTCCGGTTTGTCGAAATCGCGCGAACTCTGCTCGCCGAGGAGCTCGGTCTCGGTCTCGCGCAAATGGCGGACACGCAAAAATATCCGGTGGTTGTCCGCACCGAGATCGATTATCGGCGCGCCGCGCGGCTGGGCGATCGACTCGTGATCGACGGCTGGCTCGACCAGGTCGAGCGGGTGCGATTTTGGTGCGCGTTTCGAATCGAACGGCCTGACGACGGCGCTCTGATAGCCGAGGCGCGGCAAACACTTGCGATCATTCAAATGCCGGATGCGCGTTTACTGCGTGTGCCGGAACAATGGGAACGCTACCGTTAGCCTAACGAATCAATGGTCGCAGGCGCGCGAACGTTCCCGTTGCACGAAATCGCTCTCGGTCCGCGGGCGCTGAATCCGCCGCCGGTGCGGCATGCGTTGCTCGCGCTGCTAATCGCGTTGACCGCGGTGATTCACATCGGCACCGCCGGCTGGGGCGATCTTTACAACGAGACCGACGGTCAGTACGCGGGCGCCGCCCGCGAGATGTTGCAGCGGAACGATTGGCTCGTGCCGACGAATGACGGCATTCCGCGTCTCCAGAAGCCGCCGCTGCTCTACTGGCTGATTCTCCTTTCGTTCAAATTCTTCGGCGTCAGCGCGGCAACGGCGCGGCTGCCGATCGCGGCCGCGATCATCGCGTCCATCGCATTCACATTCCTGATCGGTGAGCGATTGTTCGACTACTGGCGCGGGTTTCTCGCCGCGCTCGTCCATCTCTGCTTCTGCGGCACATTTTTGCTCGGCCGCATTATCATGCCCGAGCCAGTTTTCGGCGCGTTTATCGCAGCCGCGATTTTTTGTGCTGTTGTCATTTACGAGCAGCGCGGGCGCGATCGGCGGTGGGTGGTGGCGTTCTGGGTTGCTGCCGCGCTGGCATGCCTGACGAAAGGATTGCACGGCCTGCTCTACAGCGCCGGCGTGTGCGCGCTGCTCGCGCTGTTTTATCGCGAAGCACGAATCCGCTACCGCGCTCTGCTGTGGTGGCCCTGTTTGCTGCTTTTCGCCGTCATCGTGGCGCCGTGGTACGTCTGGTGCGAGGCGCATTTCGGCGGCTTCTACGCTCACCTGCAGAGCTCGGAAACGCTCGTACATCTGCTCGGTCGCAGTGACGTGAGCCACAGCTACGACAACGTGCCGCAGCTGCAGTTCCTCGTGCTGCATCTCGCCTGGTGGTTCCCGGCAGCGTTGCTGGTGCTGCCCGGCCTGATGCTTTCCGCAGGACGCATTTTCCGCCCGCGGGAAATCGAATTCGCTGATGCGGTGCCGCTCTGCTGGATGGCAATCGTTTTTCTGCCGCTGCTTTTTATCGGACAGCGGCAGGATTACTACTCGATGAGCATGTGGGGCGCATTTGCACTTTGGGTCGTGCTCGCGTGGGACCGAATGCCGCGTGCGCCGCGGCTCGCCGGGATCGCGGTGCTCATCCTCTGCGGCATCGCAGCGGCAGTGCTGGCGCTCGTGCTGCCGACTATCG
>CADDYX010000147.1 GCA_902810735.1 Verrucomicrobiota bacterium
TGGTCACCGGCATCGGCTCTGCGGGCGCGGGCGCCGGCTCAGCGGGAGGCTCTTCCGTCGGCGGCGCTGCCTCTGTGAAGACCGGCGGCGGCGGAAATTCCGGTGAGGTGAAGCTCGCCTCCGGCGGCGGCGCAGAGATTTCCTGCGGCTCGCCCACGCTTTCGGTCGCTTCAGTTGCGACCGGGTCCTTCCACTCCGTCGGCGGCGACGAGGCCGGCGCACTCCACCACGGCTCCGCTGTCTCGCCTGCGGCAGCGGCGACATCCGTCGGAACTGCTGCGTCGCTTTCGACGGCGGGTTCGACTGCGGGCGATTCAGCCGGCGTCGCGTCGGCTGGCGGCGCGGTTGCAGTTTCGGCTTCGGGAGAAGGTGATTCCGGCGGCATGTATTTGGCGACTGTTTCCTTGAGCAAATCAGAGGTGAACGGTTTGTTCAATGATCCGATGACGTTGTTTGCGCCGATTTGCTCCGGCCGAACTTCGCTGCCGAATCCCGACATGTAGACGATTCGCGCGGCGCCGGTCGCTTCCTTCGCCCGCAATTGCTCGGCCACTTCGTTGCCTCGCATGTCCGGCAACACGTAATCGAGCAGAACCAGCTGCGGCATCTCGCGCGCCGCGGCGGCAATGCCTTCCTGCGCTGACGCCGCAGTTTCGACTTCGTAATGCGCCTCGGTCAGGATTTCCTTGACGAAGCTCAGCAGCATCAGGCTGTCGTCGATCACGAGCACCTTGCGTCGCGTCGCGCGTTGCGATTGCTCCTTCCCCTGAGCGGCGTCGCGCGCCTTGTCGATTTCAGGCACAGCTTCCATGGCAGACCAGTCCTGACCTGTGGCGGAGGAAAGCGACGTTTCGTTCACGCTAAATCGAATGCGGCGGCGAGCCAGCGCCGCACCGCGTCCCAATTAGAGATGCCCGCTTTTCGCGGAATGAAAAGCAATTTCGACCCGCGTCAGCCAGCGGAACGGCTGGAGCGGGTCGATCAATCCGGCGATGCGAGCCGGGTCGGACGCGGCTGAATTAGCGCGTGTGGACGCCGGTCGTCACAGCGTGCCCGTTATCGGTTTTGACCGTCGTCGAGCAGCTGCTGAAGCAGGCCAGGAGAATAATGGCGCCGAGCGTGGAGAATAGAATGGTTCGCATGTCGTTTCCTTTGTTTATCTGCTATTCGAACAGCGCCCTGCAAATGGGCGTGTCGCGCCGATCATCTGCGGATCACGAACGGAACTGTTCCGCCAGCGCACGTCGGCTGAGTTTTCCGCGTTCGTTTACCGGAATTGCGTCGACAAAGAAAATCCGCTTGGGCACCTGCCAGGCGCTTAATGTGCGGCGGCAATGATCCAGCAATGCCGCTTCAGCGGCGCCGGAGTCCGCAACCACACAGGCGGCGACCTCCTGGTTTCGCGAAGCCGATTCGCGGCCAAAGGCAACCGCCGCCCGCACTCCGCTGCAGCGTAGCAATTCCGCTTCGATCTCGGCCGGGTTCACCTTTTTTCCGGCGACGTTGATCAGGTCCGAGACGCGCCCGACGATTGTAAAGCCGTCGCCGCTCCGCACCAGCAGGTCGTCCGGCAGGAACGCACCGTCGCCGAGTTTGTCTGGATCAGCGTCGGGAAAATAGCCGTCGCCGACTGCGTTGCTTCGCACGCGGACCTGAGTGGGCCCGCCGGTTTCATCGGTGATTTCCAGCTCGACCCTCGACATCGGTTCGCCGACGTATCCTTCTTCCACCAGCGCCGCGACGCGATCGTAACAGATGCCGCCGCATTCCGACGAGCCGTAGAAGGAGTGGATCGCGTGTCCGAACTTTGACCGGAAAGCTTTCGCCAGCTCCAACGGCAACGGCGCGCCGGCCGAGATGCAAACGCGCAGCGCCGGCAACGGCGGAACGTCTTCGAGCTCGCAAAGCGCCTGATAGAACACCGGCATCCCGGGAAACACCGTCGCCTCGGTCAGCACGAGCGCATCGAGTAAGGCGCGCGGCATGCGATCGCGGCTGATCACCATCGGCACGCCGCGAACGATCAGCGGTGTAATCAAGTTGCTGAACCCGTACGAATGCGACACCGGGATGGCCGCGAAATTCAGATCCCGGCGCGTGATCTCCATCGTCTCGCAAATCTGCTCGCAATCGGCGATCAACTGCTCGCTGCGAAACCGGACGGCGCGCGGCGTTGCCGTCGTGCCGGACGTAAGCTTGAGAACGACCGGCGGTTTGTCGCTCCACGAGCTCGCAGCCGCGGGTCTCTTCGTCCGCAAAATCTCCACCTGGTCCGCGTTCACGACGGCGGCGGCTGCAACACCGCACGTCGCGAATGCCGCGTCGCGCTCGCGCTCGCTGATCGTCCGCTCCAGCGGCAACACGATTAGCCCGGATCGCAGGCAGGCGAGCAGCAAAGCCGGCCAGCTCTCGTGATTCCCGATCTGAATCGCCACAACTTGGCCAGGTTCGCAGTCCCGCAGCAGATCGCGGCAGAACCGTTGCGCTTCGGCTTCGATGTCGCCAAACGTGCGCAGCACCGACTCATCGGTGGCGAAGATAGCGGCCTCATCCCGCGAGCCGAGCGTTTCCTCCCACGCGGCGAGCAGCGCGTCGTCGGAAGCGGCTTTCATCGCTTGCGGACGCGTTCGAGCGCGCCTAGATTCGCCGTCCCGTTTCCGCCATGAAAGCCGACATTCATCCCGAATATAATGAGACTGAAATCGCCTGCGCTTGCGGGGCGGTTTACCACACGCGCTCCACGCGGCGGGACATTAAAATCGGCATCTGCGCTGCTTGCCATCCGTTTTTCACCGGCGAGCAAAAATTCGTCGACACGGCGGGTCGTGTTGAAAAGTTCGCGCGCCGCTACGGCAGCACGAAAGCGACCCGCACCACCAAGAAGTCTTAGCTGCATTCTCCTGTAGCCGAGGTCGTCGGCCTCGGCCGGGTCGCGACCAGCGATCGCGCCTACAGCTGTATGGATTTCAATTCTCTCATCCAGCGCAAACGTGAGCGCTTCGAGCAGCTCGAACGCGAAATCGCGGACACGTCGCTTTTTGAAAATCGCAAGCGCGCCAGCGAGATCATGCGCGAGCACGCCGGCGTCAAGCAGCTGCTCTCCCTCTGGGACGAATTGCAAACGGCGCGGCGCCAACTGGACGACAATCGCGAGCTGGCCGGAGCAGCCGATGCCGATCTGGCGCAGATGGCGCAGGAAGAAATTCCGGAGCTGGAGAAGCGCATCGCGCAGCTCGAGCGCGACGTGCAGATTGCGCTCCTGCCGCCGGACGAAAACGAAGAGCGCGACGCGATCGTCGAAATTCGCGCCGGCACCGGCGGAAGCGAAGCCGCGATTTTCGCCGCCGATCTTTACCGGATGTACAACCGTTACGCGGAAGCCGCGGGTCTGAAGGTGGAAGATCTCGAATCGAGCCCGTCAGAGCTCGGCGGTCTCAAGGAAGTGATCTTCAAAGTCTCCGGCGAAAATGTTTTCCGAAAGCTGCGGTTCGAGAGCGGCGTCCATCGCGTGCAACGCGTGCCGGCTACCGAAGCGCAGGGCCGCATTCATACCTCGACCGCGACCGTCGCCGTGCTTCCCGAAGCCGAAGAGATCGACCTCGAGCTGAAACCGGAGGATCTGCGGATTGAAGTCTGCCGCGCCGGCGGCCCCGGCGGCCAGGGCGTGAACACCACCGACTCTGCGGTGCAGGTGTTGCACATTCCCACCGGCCGCATCGTTCGATGTCAGGACGGCCGCAGCCAGCAGAAGAACAAGGAAAAGGCGCTCACGATCATGCGCGCGCGGCTGCTCGAGGACAAGAAACGCGAGGAAGAAGCCAAGTATTCGGCCAACCGCAAAAGCCAGATCGGCTCCGGCGGCCGCGAGGAAAAAATTCGCACCTACAACTACGCGCAAAATCGAATCACCGATCACCGGATCGGCCTCACGCTTTACAATCTCGACCGCGCGATGGAAGGCGATCTCGACGAACTAATCAGCGCGTTGCGGGCCGCCGATCTCCAGGAGCGGCTGAAAGCGTCTGCTGTCGCGGCGTGACCGCGCCTCGCGCGAGCGCTAACAATTCGAAGGCGCAACGCGTTCCCGAGCTCGACGGCCTGCGTGGAGTCCTCGCCTGGACAGTCGTCGCCAGCCACATTCTGCTGACCTCTGGCTGGTTCGATCCGCTGGTGCCGCGTTTCGCCATTCTCGGCGACGTGCCGGAGTCGGCGGTCGACGTTTTCATGCTGCTGAGCGGCTTCGCGATTACGCATTTGCTCATGCTGCGGCCGCCGACCTCGCAATATTTTCTGCGGCGTGCGTGTCGAATCGTGCCGGCATATTTCGTTGCGCTCGTCATCGGCATGGCAGTGAACGGTCTGCTCGCAGACAACCTGCGACAGATGCCACCGGGAAGCGTCGCGCCCGTTTACCTGCAGATCGCGAACATCAGCGCCAGCCGCGCTTGGATCGATGCGCCGCTGCATTTTTTATTTTTGCACGGCGTGTTCCCGGCGGCCGTCCTGCCGGCTCTGCCGTACACCATCCTCGGCGTTGCCTGGAGTCTTTCGCTTGAAGCGCAGTTTTACGTCGTTGCGCCGCCGATGTTCGCAGCCTGCCGCCGATGGCGCGGCGCGATTTTCGTGCTCGTGTTTGTGGTCGCAGCAACGACGCTTTTCGCGGGGCGCATCATCGCCGCGTTTTCAAATGCGTTCCTCCCGGCGAAGGCGGCGTTTTTCCTGGTCGGCGCGCTGAGCTATTTTGCGGTGCAACAGCGGAATGGAAACCGGCGCGATTTGCTGCTGTGCACGCTGCCAGCGATTGCGCTCGCCGCGTTTTGGTGGCGGGGGACTGGGCGATTCTACGAAGCGCTCCTGCCGCCGATCGTCTGGGTCGCCGTTATTGTCGCGGTGCGGTTCGACCGTCTCACGGCGCTGCGCCGGATGCTCAATTCTCGGCCGCTGCAATGGCTGGGCCTCGTCTCCTACAGCACCTATCTGTTTCACGCGCCGGTGCTTTATGCGCTCCAGGCGGTGATCTGGCGGTGGATTAAACCGGAGTCGAGCGCGGTGTTGCTGGCGTGGACGGCGGCGCTCGGTGTGCCTGCCGTGGCTCTCGTCTCGGCACTGTCATGGCACCTGGTCGAAGCACCGTTTCAACAGCTCGGCCGTCGCTATTCTTCGGAAAAACGCCGCGCTCTATGACGGTTCTCGAAGTTCTGCAATCGACCACTGCGTACTTCGCGAAGCGCAAGATCGAGACGCCGCGCCTGAATGCCGAGCATCTGCTCGCGCATGCGCTCAGCCGCAAACGGATCGAGCTGTATCTCGAGTTCGAGCGCGAGTTGAGCGAAAGCGAGCTGGCGCCGCTGCGCGATCTCGTCCGCCGTCGCGGACAAGGCGAACCGCTCCAGCATCTGCTCGGCACGGTCGAGTTTTGCGGCCGCGTGTTTGCCTGCGATAAACGCGCGCTCGTGCCGCGGCCCGAAACGGAAGAGCTCGTCGAGCTGGTGATCTCTAAGGAAAGCGGGAAAGGAGGAAAGGATTACAAGCTTGTCGACGTGGGTACCGGGAGCGGCGTGATCGCACTCAGCCTGGCGGCAAACTTCCCGGATGCGGAAGTGCATGCGGTCGACGTGTCGGACGACGCGTTGTCGCTCGCACGCGAGAACGCTGAGCGGCTCGGTCTTGCTGCGCGGGTAACGTTTCACCGAGGCGATCTGCTGGCGCCAACCGACAGCGCATTCGACGTGATCATCGCGAATCTGCCCTACGTGCCGTCGAGCGAGCGCGCATCGCTTGCCCGCGAGGTCTTGCACGACCCGCACATCGCGCTCTTCGCCGGCGAACGCGGCGATGAATTGATCCGCCGGCTCATCGAAGCCGCGCCGTCACATCTTCGGCCGGGCGGCATGCTGGCGCTCGAGACCGGAATTGGGCAGGCAGAGCTGCTGGCCGAGTTCGCGGCGGAGCAGAAGTTTCGCGATATCGAAAAGAGACGCGATTTCGCCGGTGTGATACGATTCCTCTTCGCTCGGTATGGATAAAATCGTCGTCCACGGCGGCCGGGAGCTTTCCGGCACGATCAAGATTAGCGGCTCGAAAAACTCGGCGCTGCCAATCATCGCCGCCACGCTGCTCACGCGCGAGCCATGCGTGCTCCATCGCGTCCCCGACCTGAGCGACACGAATTACATGCTGCAAATTCTGCGGCATCTCGGCGCGGACGTGGAGCGCGCCAGCGGCACCGTGACGGTCACGGCCGAGAAGGTCGAGTCGCTCGCGCCATACGACGTTGTGCGCAAAATGCGCGCCTCCGTGTGCGTGCTCGGCCCGCTGCTCGGCCGATGCAAAGAGGCGAATGTGTCGATGCCTGGCGGCTGTGTCATCGGCGATCGGCCAATTGATCTCCACCTCAAAGGCTTCGAAGCGCTCGGCGCGGCGATCCGCGTCGAAGGCGGCGATGTGCGCGTTTTCGCACCGAAGCTGACCGGCGCGATCATTAATTTGCGGGGCAAGTTCGGGCCCACGGTGCTCGGCACCGATAACGTGATGATGGCCGCGACACTCGCGGAAGGAATCACCGTGATCGAAGGCGCGGCGTCGGAGCCGGAGGTCGTGGACCTGGCGGACTTTTTGAACAAGATGGGCGCCAAGATCGAAGGCGCAGGCACGCGGCGCATCATCATCGAAGGCGTCAAGGAATTGCATGGTGCTGAGCACACCGTCATTCCCGACCGGATCGAAGCCGGCACCTTTCTCGTCGCGGGCGCAATGTGCGGGAACGGCGTCACGATCAAACGCGTGGATCGCGATCACGTTTCCGCGGTGACCAACGCGCTTGCCGCCGCCGGTTTCCAAATCCAATGGGCCGAAGATTCGATTACGATCTCGCCGAACGGCGCAACCAAACCGCTCGAGCTCGTGACCGAGCCGTATCCCGGTTTTCCCACCGACATGCAGGCGCAGATGTGCGCGCTGTTGTGCATGACCGACGGGATCAGCGTCATCACCGAAAATGTTTTCCCGCAACGCTACATGCATGTGGCGGAGCTCAAACGCATGGGCGCGCATGTCCAGCTCGAAG
This sequence comes from Verrucomicrobiota bacterium, assembly GCA_902810735.1. Classification (GTDB taxonomy): domain Bacteria; phylum Verrucomicrobiota; class Verrucomicrobiia; order Chthoniobacterales; family UBA10450; genus CADDYX01. The sequence continues at coordinate 7,067 of CADDYX010000147.1, forward strand.
GCGCGACCGCCATCATTCAGGGCGTCGACCGGCTCTTCGGCGCGCCGGTCATGGCCAGCGACCTTCGTGCTTCAGCTGCGCTCGTCCTCGCCGGGTTGAAAGCCGAGGGGCGGACCGAGATCAGCCGCGTTTATCATATCGACCGCGGCTACGAACATCTCGACGAGAAGTTGATTGAACTTGGCGCGGACATCGAGCGCGTGAAAGCCTGAGGCATGACCACTGAGGCCACCTCGAATATCCGCACCTGGACCATCCTTGTGCACGCGATTGCGCTGATCGGATTTTTCGTTCCGTGGGCCGGACACATCGTCGGCCCGCTCGTGATCTGGTTGGCTAAACGTGACGAATCACCCGAGATCGACGCGCACGGCAAAGAGTCCGTGAATTTTCAGATCAGCAT
>CADDYX010000148.1 GCA_902810735.1 Verrucomicrobiota bacterium
ACAAAATGCCGGACCGCCTGAAAGCAGCGCTCGCAAATCCTGGCGCGGTGCTGGCGCAGATTCAGAAGACCTACGACGTCGCGTTGAAAAACCTGAAAACGCTCGAGGATGCCGGCATCACGATCGCCGCCGGCACCGACGCGGGAAACATCGGCACGATCGACGGGCCATCACTCTTCCGCGAGTTCCAGCTCATGAAAGAAGCCGGGCTCACGCCGATGCAGATCCTTCAAAGCACGACCGCAAATGCGGCGAAGACATTCGGTGGCGAAACCGGCGCAAAGCTCGGCGCGATCGCCGCTGGCAAGTTCGCGGATTTGGTCGTGTTGAATTCAAATCCAATCGACGACATTGCGCACGCCTCCGATCTGCACGCCGTCTTCAAAGCAGGTGTGATGTATCCGGCGCAATCGGTCGAACAGAAGGCGCAGTAGCGGTTGCTGCTCCACGGTTAGGCCACCGGGCGGTTCCAGACAGGCGCGTCACTTCGGCTTTACGACCTGCTGCACGAGCGCGTCAAACGCCGGGTAGCCGCGCAAATCATCAAACATCGGATCGATGTGGATGAAATTAATGTCCGTGCCGGCGTGGCTGCGGTAGCTCAGCTCGAGTTGCTCCATTGCCTTCTCCTTATTGCCAAGCGCAAGCCACAGGATTGCGAACGAGTAGTTGCTCACGTACTTCGATTTCGCCGTTTCGGTCAGGCGCGTGAGGATGTTCTCCGCTTCGGCGCGCCGGCCGGCGCGAGCCTGGCCTACGCCTAAGATGGCGAGGTAGCCGGTGTCGTTGGGCTCGAGTTGCACCGCTTTCGTGTACTCGGCAACTGCTCCCTCGATGTCCCCTTTGAATTGCAGGGCCTGACCGAGCCACATGTGTGCGTAGCCAAAGCGGTCGTCCATCTGCAGCGTCTTGCGTAATGCGGCGATCGCATCGTCATAGCGGTGAGGATAAATGAAATTAGCGCCGCGGTCGGCGTTGATGATCAACGAAAGCGGGTCCAACTCGACCGCGCGATCCGCTTCCGCAGTCATCCGGTCCCACTGCTTCAGAGCGGCGAGCGTCGCATTCGCATACCAATGGTGCGCGGTGGCGTAGTTCGGATCGAGAGCGATCGCCTTCTCGTACTCAGCAGCAGAACGCTGGAAGTCGAGATCGTAGGCGAACACCGCCATTGCCAGCGAGGTGTGCGCTTCGGCCAGCGTGTCATCGAGCTCCAGGGCTTTGAGTGCCGCAGCTTTCGCCTGCGGCATCGCTGGTTCAGGTGGAGCAGCCGCGTAGGCGGGCATAAGGACGTAGGAATCCGCCAGACCCGCGTAAGCCAGCGCATAGTGCGGATCTTTCGCAATTGCAGCTTTGAATTCCTCCGCCGCGCGCAACAAATCGCCGCCGGTTCGCTTGTTCCAAAAATACCGGCCTTTGAGATAATGCTCGTGCGCCTCGGGATCCGCCGTCGGCTTTTTCGCGATCGCTTGCGCCTGTGTGCCGGTGAGCTTTGCCTGCAGTGTGTCGGAAATTGTTTTCGCGATGTCGCTCTCGACCGCGAAAATGTCGATCAGCTTGCGATCGTAAATCTCCGCCCAAAGATGCGCGTCACTCAGCGCGTTAATCAGCTGCACGTTGACGCGCACCGCGTCGCCGGACTTTTGCACGCTGCCTTCGAGAATGTGCGAAACACCGAGCTGCTTCGCGATTGCCGGCAGATCGTCCGGCGAGCTCTTGAATCGCTGCGTCGAAGTGCGCGAAATCACCTTCAGGTCCGCGACTTTGGCCAGCCGCGTCAGAATTTCGTCTTGAATGCCTTCGGCGAAATAGGCGTTGTCAGCGTCGTGGCTGAGATTGTCGAATGGCAAGACGGCGATGCTTTTGTCGGAGATTGGCGGGGGCGGGCTGCCGCGTTGTGCGGTCGCTTTCGCCTCACGCGGCTCGGACCGGTCGCGCGGCCGCAGCCGATACACGAGCAGGCCGGCTGCAATCACCGCGAGGACGGCGGTGATCGCGATCAGCTTGCGCCCGGTGTGATGGGTGATCGACTGCGCGGGCTCGACTTCCGATTCGCGCTTGATGCCTTCCGGTGTAATCTCGAAAGCCCAGGCGAAAATCAACGCTGGCACAAAGCCGAGCACGACAACGGCGACAAACACCTTCATCACCCACGGAGGCGCATCGAAAGTGGGAAACAGAATCGAAGCCGCCTGGATGAGCAGCCACGCGACCACCGCATAGGCGACTGCAACTTTGTAGACGTTACGTCGCCTGAGCTCGCTGAAGAAACTGCGCGTGTTCACGTCGAGCGTCCCGTCACTTTCGCGAGCAGCTTCTGGAAACGCGGTTCGTTACGCAGCGGGTCGAGCCGCTTGTCGATGACCGGGCTGGTATCGTTGCCGCCTGTCTGCATTCCTCGTTCATCGTATGCTTTCTCCAGGAGCGACAGAGCTTCCTCCTTCTCACCGAGAGCGACGTGGATTTGAGCAAGCGCGTAACTCGAAACATACTCATGCTGCGATGCATTCGTGAGGTCGGCCAGAATCTTGCGCGCCTCTTCGATTCGGCCGGTGCGGGCGTAGATGCAGGCGATTAGCGACTGATACTCGGCGCGCGGGATGGTGTTTTGCGACTTCTCATACTCCGCAATCGCTTCATTGAGCTTGCCCTGGTCCTCGAGAATTTGGCCGCGGAACAAGTGAGCGACACCGAAGTTTGGATCGAGGGCTAGGACGCGCTCTACCTGCTGACGCGCTTCGTCGTAGCGGCCGGCCGTATCGAGCACTGAGGCGAGACTGCTGTTGATGATGAGGGATAAGGGATCGAGCTCGCGCGCTCGTTGCAGTTCGGCTAATGCTTCATCGAACTCGCCCAAAGCTTGTAAACACTCTCCGCGCCACTGACGCGCGGTGGCGTAGTTCGGATTCAACGCGATCGCTCGTTTAAACTCCGCTTGCGCGGCAGGAAACTGCAAATCGGTCGCAAGGGTGCTCGCCAAAGCAGTGTGCGCTTCAGCGAGTTGGTCGTCCAGTTCCACCGCACGACGAGCGGCCGTAAAGGCCGGGGCGATGTATTTTCGCGGCGGATCGTTGGTGTAAACAATCAATGTCGAGTAACAGTCGGCGATGCCGGCGTAGGCGAGTCCATAGGAAGGGTCCTTCTCCACGGCCTGCTGCAAATAGGTCAGCGCTTGTTTCAGGTTCTCGCCCGTCCGTCTGTTCCAGAAATAGCGGCCTTTGAGATAGAGCTCGTAGGCTTCCGGATTTTCGGTCGGCTTTTTCGCGATCGCACTCTTCTCCGAGCCGGTCAGCTTTGCCTGCAACGTGTCGGCAATCGTCTTCGCGATGTCGCTTTCGACCGCGAAAATGTCATTCAGCTTGCGATCGTAAATCTCCGCCCAGAGATGGGCGTTCGTCAGCGCGTTGATTAGCTGCACATTCACGCGCACCTGGCCGTTTGCTTTCTGCACGCTGCCCTCCAGAAGGTTCATCACGCCGAGTTGCTTCGCGATGTCCGGTAGGTTTTCCGGCGCGCTTTTGAACTTCTGCGTCGAAGTGCGCGCGATCACTTTCAGATCCGCTACCTTCGCCAGGCGGGTAAGGATTTCGTCCTGCACTCCCTCGGCGAAGAAGGCGTTGTCCTTGTCTTCGCTCAGGCTGTCAAACGGCAGCACGGCAATTGACTTGGCCGGGATGGGTAGAGACGGAGCGCCGAGCTGTGCGGGTTGTGTCGTTGCGTTGTCGGAGCGGCGCCAGCGATCACGCCGCGCCATTTGAAACACGAGCAACCCAATCGCCAATGCCGCAATGATCGCCACGAACGCGACGAGCTTGCGACCGGTCTTGCGCGCGATCGACTGGTTCGGCGGGACATCTTCTGTTCGCACAATGCCTTCCGGCGTCAGCTCGAAGGCCCACGCCAGAACCAGCGCAACGGGAAAACCGAGAATCAGCAGCAGGACGACGAGCCGCACTGCCCAGTTTGGGATTTCGAAAAATGGAAAGACCTGCGTCGCCACTTGAACGAGCAGCCAGGCGACGACCGCATACGCGACCGCGACCTTGTAGACATTGCGCCGCTTGAGTTCGGCGAAGAAGTTTCCGGAGTTCACGGCTGTTTGTTCTGGCAAAGTTTCTCGAAACGAGGGTCGCCCCGGAGCGGGTCGAAATCGGGATCGAGCCGGAGCAAGGCCGGCGTAAGCGGCGGGCCATATGCGCCGTCGTAACACTTCTCGAGAAGCTGCTGCAATAGCCGGATTGCGCCGTCTTCGTCACCGAATCGCGCCAGAAGCCGCGCCTTGATTTCCTGCGCAGTCCCGTGCTCGCGCGCGTCGTTTGTGGTCTGCGCGATCGCTTCGCCGGCGGCGCGCAGCGCTTCGTCTCGCTCTCCCAACCCGCCCAGAGCAAATGCGCGAGAGGTGACGAGTTGCCGGTTGTAAGATTGTTCCTTCAGCAATGTGTCCGTCGAGTGGCGCAATCTTCTTAAAACGGCCTCGGACCGCGGCTTGTCTCCGGAGGCTTCGAGCAGGTCGGTCCAAATCAACAGGGCTGCTACCTTGAATCTTCCCGAATTCGGTTTGTCGGCGGCGCTTTCGCAATCCTCAAGGGCGGCAGGTGGTTGCTTTGTTCGCCGCAGCTTCGCCTGGTAAGCAATGGCTGCGGCTAACTGATTCTCGATCAGGTGGGCCGTCAGCGGGTCCAGAATTGACTGGGCCTGGCTAAGCTCGCCTTGCGCCTGGAAGACTTCAGCTTTTTGCGCGTCGAAGCCAGCGTCGCCTGGCCAAATGTGCCGGGCGTCGTCGGCCATGCGCAACGCGGTCGCAAAATCGCGCATCGCGATATGGATCGTGATCGTATTGCGTCGCAAGAAATGGTCGCGGGGACTCAATGCGTTCGCGTGGTCGAGGTAGTCCGCACTTTTTTCGTATTCTCCCAGGCGCGCCGAGATGTATCCGATGAACTGGATGATGTCGGCATTGCTCGGCCAGATCATCCGAAGCTGTTGCAGCAGGTCGCGCGCACCTTTGAAGTCGCGCTGGAAGACATACTGATAGGTGGCGCGCGCAAGCTGCACTTCCGGCAGCTGCGGTTGCAGGCGCACCGCTTCGCTGACGGCTCGTTCAGCCGCGGCGCGTCGGGACGGCGAGGTGTCTATGTTGTTGAGAAAGATTACCGCATGCATGCGGCAGAGGGCGGCCCAGGCCAGCGCGAATTTTGGATCGAGCCTGACCGCTTCTTCGAATGACGCAGCGGCATTGTCTGATTCCGGGCTGTCTTGCGCGATTTGCGTTACGCCACGCAGATACGCTTCGTAGGCCGCGGCGTCATCGGTAGGCTTCTGCGCCAGCTCTTTTTTTTCCGAACCGGTGAGCTTGGCGTTTAACTGGTCGGCGATGGCAGTGGCCACTTCCGCTTCCACGGCAAAGATGTCGTCCAGCTTTCGGTTGTAACTCTCGGCCCAAAGATGCGCGTCCGTCGCCGCTTTGATCAACTGGACGTTGATGTGGACCGCGTTGCCGACTCGCTGGACGCTGCCTTCAAGAACGTTAATCACGCCGAGTTGCCGGCCGATCTCGCCAACACTCGCCGGCTTGCTCTGATACTGCTGCGTCGAAGTTCGCGAAATGACCTGTAGCGAGTTGATCTTCGCGAGCCGGGTCAGGATTTCGTCCTGAATTCCGGAAGCGAAAAACGCATTAGCCTTGTCCTCACTGAGATTGTCGAATGGCAGAACGGCGATCGATTTCTCTGGAGGGACGCGCTCCGTCGCGTCCTTGGACTTTGCAGCGATACTGGACGCGACAGAGCGCGTCCCGCCAAAACGAAATAGCTGAAACGCGAGTAAGCCTGCGGCAATCAGCGCAACCGTGACGATCAACGCGACAAAGTTCCGCCGGCTCCATTGTGGGAGTTTTTCGTCGCGCCCGACGTCTTCCGTGCGCTTCATTCCTTCCGGCGTCATCTCAAAAGCCCAGGCAATGACGAGCGCGATTGGAAACCCGAGCGTGACGATCGCGATGAAAACCTTCATCACCCACGCTGGGGCGTCGTAGGTCGGGAACAGAATCGAGCCGGCCTGGACGACCAACCAGGCGACCACCGCGTAGGCGACGGCAACTTTGTAAACGTTGCGCCGCTTCAGCTCGGAGAAGAAGTTGCGCTCGCTCACTTTGGCAGACTCAACCTCATCCGGCGCGCCAGCTCGGTGAAACGTGGATCGGAGTGCAAATTATCAAGCCTTGGTTCGGTCGTGAGGGTCACCATTTCGGACGCTCGCGCTTCATAACCCTTTTCGAGGCAATCGAACGCCTGATCCTTTTCGCCCAAGCCAACATGGATTAGGGCTATGTCGAAGGCCGAGGTGTACTCCCTCTCGGACTTCTCCTGCAACGCGGCGACGATTTTGTGTGCAGCGTCGCGGTTTCCCGACACCGCATAGGCATGGGCGAGGCTTGCTTCGCTGCCGAAGCCTCCTCCAGTCCTCTCCACATCCTTTTCAAGCTGGGCAATTGCCTCGGCGTACCTGCCTTTTTGTTCAAGGATTAAACCAAGCCATGCCACTCTAACTCTGATATCCATTTCACCAGCCTTTTGCGTGTGGGCGAGGGCCTGATCGTATTGGCGCGCGTAGAGGTAATGCCAGGTAAGATGGACGTGCATGAGGAAGTCGAAAGGACTGAGTTCCACCGCGCGGTTGCTCTCTCTGAAAGACTCATCAATCCGCCGTTGTGCCATCAGGTAGTGGGAATACCAATGGTGGGCGTCGGCGTTGTTGGGGTTTAGCTCGATAGCTCGCTTGAACTGATTCTCAGCGGCCGGCCAATCCCAATCGTAAAAGAATGTCACGTAAGCGAGCGACCCGTGCGCGTCGCTCAGCCCATCATCAATTGAAAGCGCCTGCGATGCCGCCTGTTTCGCTTTCGGCATTACTTCTCGCGGCGCTACCCCTCCACGAACCGCCGAGACCACATAGACCTCGGATAATCCCGCATAAGCCAGCGCGTCCTTCGGATCTTTGCCGAGAGCTAGCTGAAAGCTATCGATCGCTTTCTCGAAGTCCCTCCTGTTCAGGAAGTATCGGCCTTTTAAATCCAGATCGTGTGCCTCCGGATTCGGCTTCTTGCTCGCCGGAAGCGCGATGGCGAGCTTGATCTTGAGTGCATTGACGATCGAGCCGGTGATTTCGTCCTGCAGTGCGAACACATCCTGTAGCTCTCGCTCGTAGGTCTCGGACCAGAGATGAAAGCCGTTGCGAGTATCGATTAACTGCGCGCTGATCCGAATGCGGTTGCCATCGCGGCGGAGGCTGCCTTCCAGCACATTGCGCACATTCAACTTCTGCGCGATCTCACCGACCGTGGCATCCTTGCCCTTGAAGGCGAAGGAGGAGGTGTGCGCAACGACGCGCAATTCCTTAACCTTGGCCAGCGCATCTAGAATTTCCTCACTGATGCCATCACAGAAATACTCCTGGTCCTT
>CADDYX010000149.1 GCA_902810735.1 Verrucomicrobiota bacterium
GCACGCTGCTCCAGCGCGAGAGCGACCGCGCGTTGCATGCGCTGGCAGGCTGCGTTCGATGAACGCACTCAACATTTCAGCCGAGCGGCTCGAACACCTTCGTCATCTCGAAGCGCACCTCTGTGAAAGAATCCGCGGACAGGATCATGTCATTCCGCGCGTGGTTGCCGCGCTGCATCGCGGTGAGCTTGGGCTAACGACACCAACACGACCGCGCGGCAGTTTCTTGTTTCTAGGTCCGACGGGCGTCGGCAAAACCGAGCTGTCGATTGCGTTCACAGACTACTTGTTAGGCCGCGACAAGCTGTTCCGCTTCGACATGTCGGAGTATCAGACGCAGGAGAGCCTCGCGGTTCTGATCGGCGGCCGAGTCGGTGAAGTCGGCCAGCTCGGAATGGCGCGGGCGAAGTCCGCGACGGGCACCTTGCTCTTCGACGAAATCGAGAAGGCGCACCCGCGCGTGCTGGATCTGTTCCTGCAGATCCTCGATGCCGCACGCGTGACGATGGCGAGCGGTGAAACACTCGACCTCAGCAGCTTCTATGTCGTCTTCACCTCGAACATCGCGGCATCGGAGATCCTTACGCTCCAGCATTCATCCTTCACGACCATGGAGCGTCACGTCCTCGCCAAAGCGCAGCGAACGTTGCGCCCTGAGCTCTACGCCCGCATCGCAGAGAAGCTGGTTTTCAGTCGGTTGAGCTACGACGTGCAGATGGAGATCGCGCGTTTCCACGTCGAGCGCGAACTCGCGTTTCTGCGCAACAAAGGCTTCCACCTGGTTGCGAGCCAACAGCTGGTCGCCTTCATCATGCAGCGAGGCTTTCACCCGCGACTCGGCGCGCGTCCGCTGCGCGATGCGATTGAGAAACACCTCCGCGGCGCCGTGGCCGATGCGCTGCTCACGAACGTCGACTCGCGTCATTTGGAATTCGTGATCGCCGCGAATACGCTAACAGTGCGCCCACACGAAGCAACGCGCTGACACGCAGGACGGCGACTACTTCGCCTCGCCACAATTCTTTCGCGTGAATCGATGACCAACCTCGCGTCGGCGAGCGAGCACAGTCAAGGTGGAGCGCAGGGACGAGCAATACCTTGACGGCGCGGACCGAGCCATACAATCGAGGAGCGATCCACGCGTGGCGTTGCGCTCATCCCGCTATCAGCTCCCCGGGCGCAGCCGCATCCAACGAGCGTTCCGCTCCGCGCCTTACCGAGCGCTTGACTCTCGAATCACAACTTCGCTCGCACACAGCAGCCGCAGTCCATCAAGCCAAACGTAGCTTTCCCGTTGCAGACAATCTGCTGCGACTTCGCCACCTGCGCCTCGACCGCAGATTGGTTCACAGGAGTTTATGCGGTCCTGCAAGCGCAGGTTCAACCAGTGGTCCCGCAAAATACTCGGCAGAACTAGCCGCTTTGAGTCCGCGTCGCGGTGCAACAAGCCGCGCTGGTGCGGTACCGAAACGAATTCCTGGAGCGGGACGAACGAGCCTGTCATGCAGTGCCTGTAGGAACGTGACGTTGGCAGAACCGCATTTCCCCGGAAGTACGCTGGGATTCTCGCGCGCCGCATCCATTTGCGCTTTACTGGGGTGCCGTCGATTCGGGGCGCTCGGCTGGCCAGATCGGCGCGATCGCGATGAATACGCTTGTTGAAGAATTGACCGCCGGAATTCCGGATTGGAAAGGAATTGAGCGATTACTGCTTCGGCTGGTCGCGGCGATGTTGCTCGGCGCAGTGATCGGCTATCAGCGTGAGCGCGCGGGCAAAGCGGCCGGATTGCGCACACACATGCTCGTCTCGATGGGGAGCGCGCTCTTCGTGCTGGCGGGAGCGGCGGCGGATATGTCGATGGAGGGATTATCGCGGGTGATCCAAGGCCTCGCCACAGGCATCGGTTTCATTGGCGCCGGCGCGATCTTGAAATTGCGGGCCAAGCGAGAAATCGAGGGGCTAACGACGGCGGCAGGAATTTGGATGACAGCCGCCGCTGGTGTTGCCGCAGGGCTGGGGCGGATCGGCCTTGCGATTGCCAGTGTTGTGTTGACATGGCTGGTCCTGACTGCGGTTGGCTTTCTCAGGCCGCACATCGAGAGAAAGTCAGCATCGTCTCTGGACGCGAAGGATTGACGTCCAGACTAACTGTTGCGCCAGCCGAAGAGTCGGCGCAGAAACAACGTTCAACCCGTCGAAGTTGACGCCGAAGACCGTCGGTGTCTCTCGCTAATCGTCTTTTGACGCTTGGCACACAGCCGGGAGCAGGACGCGTTCGCCGCACGCGGAGTTCGCTCCAGAGTCTGCATAGCCTGCGTGGAGAGCGGCGGTACCATTCCGCCGCTCCACAACTGTGTTAGAGATGCGGGTCGGTCCAGTACGGCTCGTATCCGTAGTAGCCGTAGGTGTTAGTCTGCAGCCCCCAGTTGTTGTCGTAGTCGGGCCAGCTGTTGCGCTCGAAGTAAGTCGCACCGTGCAGCTTTGCCTTGTCTGCGTTCACGACGAAACCGGCCGTCTCCTTTTCGCTTTGCCTGACGAGCGGCCACGGCACGTTTGTTAGTTTGTCGCCTTGCCCGACCCAGTTACCGATGTCGAGCGTGGCGAACGCCACCTTGCCCGTGTTCGGGTGCATGAGGACGTTGTTGATCTGGCCCATCTTGTCGCCTTTCTGGTCGTAGACATCGGCGCCGATCACTTTCGAGGCGCGGACAAGCTTCGCCCCGTTTTTCGCCGTCAAGCCGTAGTGCTTGTAGTTTTTGTCGAACCATGACTCCGTGAAATCGGGCCAGCTGTTCCGGTCGTAGTTCTCGGCGTCCTTCAGCTTCGACTGATCGACCGTCAGGACGAATTCGTTCGCCTTGTCTTTGCTCGGTTTCACGAATTTCCACGGCACCTCGCTTTCCTTTTCTCCGATCCCGGCCCAGCCGCCGACCGAGACAATCGCGTGCGTCAGGCCGCCGGTGTTTTCGTCAAAGAGCACATCTTTGATTTCGCCGATGTGCTTGCCTTGCTGATCGAACAGCTTCGCATCGGTGACCTCACTGCCCTTCACCAGCTTGCCGCTCGGATGTTTGCTGTCTGCCTTGTTCTCTGCTGCAAACCCACCGCTCGAGCTCAGGAGCAACGCCGTGCAGCACGCTATCGTTGTAATCATTGTTCGTTTCATCCGCCAACGTCCGCGGCCGCGATGACGAAAAGGTTGTCGGGGCATTACATCGGTGTAACGACCCACGCGCATTGCGAGGCGATTCGCCGCTTACTTTGAATTCGCTCGGCCGATAATGCCGCACGCGATCCGGTCGCCCGCTTCGCCGCTTGGCTGCGACTTCAGGTCGTCGGCCTTCTCGTGCACAATCACGGCGCGCCCGATGATCGACTTCGGACCGTCGGCTAACGAGAGCTGATGGTCGATGTAATTGAGCTTCGCTACGCCGGAGACATCTGCTTCGATGTTGCCCATGTCGCCCTCGTGGCGCTGGCGTGCCTCCGGACCGGCGTGTGGATTATTGCCGGGATTGAAATGACCGCCCGCCGCACTTGCGGCTGCGGCGCTTGCATCGGCCGTGCTGCAGTCTCCGAATTCATGAACGTGGAAACCATGCTTGCCTGGCGAGAGACCGGTAATGTTCGCGTCCACCCGCACGCCGTCCGCGACTTCGGTGAATGTGACCACGCCCTTCACATTGGCGTCGCCAGTTGAGTGTAGCGACGCGACGGCGCGGAGTGGCCGTGCCGACTGCGCGTCGCATTGATCGGGCACGATAGCGCTCGCGAAAAGGAAAAGAGAAAGCGCGCTGAAGCGAAAGATTGATGAGTTCATATCATTACTACGCCCGCGGGTTGCGCGCTGGTGTATCCGCGCAGAGCTCTTTCACAGGTGTAATGCGCGCGATATCTTCGCGTCATGCTTCGGGCTATTTTTCCGCTGATGGGTGGCCTGATGACAATGATCCTGTCCCTGGCGGCCGCGGCGTGCCTGACAGTCGCCACCGCATCGGCGGTGAAAGAGCCGCCGGAGCGCAATGTCCCTGCGGCGCACCTCCAGACCGATAAGGAAATCCAGGATGCCGTGGTGAAAGGACTCCTCGCCAATCCGGAAGTGTCTGCTGCGGGCATTCACGTTGTTGTTCTCGATCGCGTCGTGACGCTGACTGGGTTTGTGCGTACCAATAGCGCGAAGAAAATGGCCGACAGAGTTGCGCGCGCGGTGCCCGGGGTGCGCGCCGTGAGGAACAAACTCGTCGTGCGCTCGCCCGCACGCTGATCCTGCCCAGCGATTACACAGGTGTAATACCACGGACAAACTCACGCCACGTTGGCTGTCGAAGCTAGGCCATGCACATGCGCATCCGAACAACAGAACCCACCACAGGCGTTCTTCTATCATTCATCATTTCGGCCTTTGGCCTGGTAAGCGCGCTCGCTGGCTTACCTGAAGTCCGGAACCAAGCGCCGCCGACTCCCACGCCTTTCGTTCGATCCTCCCCTGTGCCGGGCAAGCCTCTACTGCCGCCGCCGGGTCGTCCCTTATTCTCGGTCGTGACGCGCGACGAAGGCGATCACTACAACGTCTATGCAACGATCGGCAACGCCTCACCAAAGGATGTCCGTGTCACCATCTCAGCAAAGGAGCTTAAGCTCGTTGTGCCGCCGGCGAAACGCGACGAAAAGCCAGCCGTCAAGCTTGTCACGATGCCAGACGACGCGCTTCCGAAGTTGAAGAAGATCGCGCGCGGCGAACATACCCTCACGGTTACAATTCCGAAGGCGAAGAAGTGATCGGCAATGACTGGTCTCGCGCCAAGTGCGCTTGTTCCGTCTTTCTCCCGACTCGCACCGCGTGTTCTTCCGGGCGAATCCGCGAGCCATACATGCGCGCGTAGACCTGCGTAAACTCCGCGCCGAAAAAGCTGATCAGCGCCGAGTAGTAGATCCAGATCAGCAGCACAGCGAACGATCCTGCTGCGCCAAACGCACTCGCAGTTGCGGTTTGTCCGAGATAGAGGCTGATCGCGTATTTCCCGACCGTGAAAAGCGCCGATGTCACGGCCGAGCCGATCCAGACATCGCGCCAGTTGATGACCGCGTCGGGCAAGTATTTGTAGATCATCGCGAAGAGAAGCGCGACGACGACGAAAGAAGTGATGATATTGAGCGTCTGCCACAGAACCGGCAGGCCTGGCATCCAGTTGCTCATGTAAGTCTCGAGCGCACTTAATGTGGCGCTGATCACAAGCGAAACGAGTAGGAGAAAGCCGACGCCCAGCGCGATGCCGAAAGAGCGCAGGCGATCGAGCAGATACTTCAAGATCACACCGCGACGCGGAGCCGCCTCCACGTCCCAGATCTGATTCAACGCCGATTGCAGCTCGGCAAAGACAACGCTCGCTCCGAGGAGAAAGGTAACTACGCCCGTCGCAATCGCCGAAAAACCTCGGCCGAATCCGCTCGCCGACTCGAGCACCTGTCGAATCGCATCCGCTCCTTGCGCACCGACGAGCGATTGCAATTCAGTTACAATCCTTTCGACTGCGGTCTCGCGCGAGAGGAACAAACTCGCGGCACCCACCGCGATCAGCAGCACGGGAGCGATCGAGAAGATCGTGTAAAAGGCGAGCGAAGCGGCGAGCCGAAAGGTATTGTCGTTCCACCATTCCCGGAACGTCACTGTGATCAGCCGCCATGGACCGCGAGTTTCACCGCTGTCTGCGGTTAACCTCATAGATGCACGATCGGGTATCGCTGCCGGTTAGTCGACCGCTTCTTCCGCCTTCTCGCCTTTCTCCACGATATCGCCGGTCGTGAAGAGCACGCGTTGCATGACCTCGCGCCATTCGTTCTTGCGGCGCAGCAGGAACTCCAGGTCCATCGCGAAATGCTTGAACTCCTCCTTCTGCGCATTGTGCATGATCGCCTTCGCGGCGTCGTCATTTTCGACCGACATGCGCTGCTCGTACCAGTCGATCGCCTGCGCCTCTTCGATCACGGACAGGATCATGCGCGCGAAGGTGCGCGTCTCCTGCGGCAACTCGTTAGGCGGTTCGTGGTATTGGTCGAAGGCCATGACAAATTAGCTGATCGCGCTGAAATAGCTCCGCGCAAACACGGTTCCCAGCAGCACCAGGAGGGTCGCGCAGAAGTAGAGCACGAGGACGCTCCGCAGACCTGCGGGCCGAGGCGGTTTCGGCTCCGCGAGGTCGGCCGCTGCGGCGGCGCGGATCACGGCAAAGATGATCACGACTAGCGACACGACAGCCGCCGCAAGTGGCAGCCACCGAATCAGCACGGCCCCGAGAAACATAACGACGAAACCAGCCGCCCACGAGCCGACACCAAGAATCCATAGTTTCGCGGGAAACTCTCGCCAGGCGCGATAGTTCCGTTCTCGGATGACACTGGCGAAGAATATCGTCAACGCGATCGCGATAATGACTGCACTGATGTAATCAGCGCCGTAGAGCGGTTGTTTGGAGTAATCCATCAACACGAATCTTGCCGCGTTAACCTCTCTATCGGATTACGCGCGGATTACATCTGTGAAGCGTTTCGCAGCCGGTCGCCATCGTTCGCGGTGGTTGTCTGCGGCAAATTTTTGATTTCGATTGGCGGCACCTGCACGATCGCGTAGGTCGCGGACGCGATGCCGATCTTCGCCTGATCCAGCTGCGCAATGATCTCTCGGCTCATCGCATCTTTGATTCGGCGGATGCCGTGGTCGGGAGCGAGAAAACGGACAGCCAACTCGAGCCAATTGTCGGTCAGGCGGTAGTAAATGGTCGGATCGAGGTCGATCGGGTCGACCTGATATTTTTCGTGCAGACGCCGCACGGGTTCATCCCCGAGCTTCTGCCGGTTCAGCGCGTGCCGATTCGCCGCCTCGAGAAGAATCGATTCCGCTTTGGCGCGGTCTGCATCGTAGGTGATCGGAATGTGGATCTCGTCCCAGATGTACGGAAACTCGCGCGAGTAGTTGTAGACCGGCTTATCGAAGATTTCGCTGTTGCTGATCGTGACGATGCGCCCGGTAAATTGTCGGCTGTGCACCCACATCGCGGGATCGGCGCTCTGCACTGGCGGCGGCTGTCCCATTTCCATGATCGTCGTCTGCATGAAGCCAAGCGCCACCACGTCGCCGCGCACATCAGCCATCACGATCCGATCTCCGACGGAGAAGGTGTTGCCGCGCAGGATGACGAAGTACCCGGCCAGCGAAGTGATCACTTTCTGGAGCGCGAACGCGACGCCCGCTGTAACGAGCCCCGCGAATGTTCCGAGCCGCGCGGGATCGTCGAACCAGATCGACATGATCCCGATGGCGAGCAGCAGCGCGCAGATCACGCTGATGCCCTGATGCGTCCAGAAACGACCGCGCCACAGTTTCGCGTTTCCGCGGATGAGCACG
>CADDYX010000150.1 GCA_902810735.1 Verrucomicrobiota bacterium
ATATTGGGCAGCTGATTGAAATGCGATCTCGCGGCGCGCTGCGGTTCAACGTCGCCTCACTTTATCCCCTGCTCTACCGCCTCGAAAAACGCGGCTGGATCCGCGGGCGCTGGGTTGAAAAACCGGGACAGCGCCGGCGACGATACTATCGACTGACGCGAGCCGGGAAAAAGGTTCTAGCCGCGCAGCGCGACGGCTGGCGCGAGTTCGTCGAAGCAATCAGTCTGATTACCGGAATTCAGCATGCCTGATTTCCGGACTGAAATTCGAAGGCGGCTCGCGGAGCTCGGACTATCGCCGGTCCGCGAAGCCGAGATCACGGAGGAGCTGTCGCAGCATCTCCAGGATCATTACGAGCAGGCGCTGAGTCGCGGCGCGACTGAACGCGAGGCAATGGACGCAGCTCTGCAGGAACTAAGCGTCACCGACCTAGGTGGAGAGCTGAGACGCGTCGAACGCCGCGTTCCACAAAACCCTGTGCCGATGGGCACACAACGGAAGAGCAACATGATCGGAGATATTGGACAAGACGTGAAATTTGGCCTGCGCATGCTGGCGAAAAACCCGGCATTCACCGCGATCGCGGTGCTCGCGCTGGCACTCGGGATTGGGGCGAACACCGCGATCTTCAGCGTCGTCAACGCGATCCTGCTTCGACCGCTGCCTTACAAAAATCCGCAACAACTTGTGATGGTGTGGGAGAACGCGACGCATCTTGGTTTTCCAAAAAATACGCCGTCACCGGCCAACTTCCTCGATTGGCAGAAGCAGAACACCGTCTTCAGCGGGATGGCGGCGTTTGGCGAGCGCAGTTTCAATCTGACCGGCGTCGGCGAACCGGAACGGCTCGACGGCCGGCGCGTTTCGGCGAACCTCTTCGACTTGTTAGGTGTGACGCCGCTCATCGGCCGCACGTTCGTCGCCGACGAAGATAAACCGGGAACAAAGGTCGCGGTGTTAAACGAAAGTCTTTGGAGGCGCCGTTTCGGGAGTGATCCAAGTGTGATCGGCCGCGCGATCGCCCTCAACGGCGAGAGTTACACCGTCGTTGGCGTTGTGCCGCGCAGCGTGCGTTTACCCGCATTCGGCAACTGGCGCGATCAAGTGTGGGTGCCGCTCGCGTTTTCCTCCGAAGAAGCGGCGAATCGCGGCGATCACTTTCTCGAAGTGATCGCGCGGATGAAACCCGGCGTCACTTTGCAGAAGGCACGCGCGGAGATGGAGACGATCGCGGCGCGCCTCGCGCAGGAATATCCGAAATACAACCTGCGCATCGGAGCGGTCGTTAATCCGCTGCACGAAGAGATCGTCGGCAATATGAAACCGGCGCTGCTGATCTTGCTCGGCGCGGTGGCGTTTGTTCTCCTGATCGCCTGCGCAAATGTGGCGAATCTTCTGCTCGCGCGCGCTGCGGTGCGGCAAAAGGAAATTGCGCTCCGCCTCGCGCTCGGCGCCGATCGCGCGCGGCTGACTAAACAACTGCTCGTCGAAAGCGTGATGCTTTCGCTGGTCGGCGGCGCCGTGGGCCTGGCACTCGCGTATGTCGGCATGAACGTTCTCACCCGCTTTATTCCGGCGGATGTGGCCCATGCGGATACGATCGCGATCGACGGAAAAGTGCTCATTTTCACGCTGCTCGTCGCAGTTGTGACCGGCGTAATCTTCGGTCTCGCGCCGGCCAGTCAGGCGTCGCGGTTCAATCTCAACGACACGCTGAAAGAAGGCGGCCGCGACCCCGGGTCAGGCGCGCGCGGCAAGCGTCTGCGCAGTTCGCTGGTGATCGCGGAAGTTGCCGTCTCGTTCATCCTCCTGATCGGCGCTGGCCTTTTGATCAACAGCTTCATGCACCTGCGGAATCTCGACCCCGGTTTTCGCGCCGATCACCTGCTGACGATGAAGGTGGACTTGTCAGAAGTGAAATATCCGACACGCGAACGGCGGATCACGTTCTTCGAGGAAGTGCTGCGGCGCGTGCGCGAATTGCCGGGCGTGCACTCGGTCGCGGTCGCCGGCAATCTGCCGCTCACTTACAACGGCGACTCGATGCCGATTGGCGTCGAAGGAATTCCTGATCCGCCGCCGGATCAGGCCGCGGACGTCATCTACCGCGCGATCGGGCCGGGCTACTTTGGCACGATGGGAATTTCCCTGGTCCGCGGCCGCGATTTCACCGATCAGGATACCGCCGACACGCGCTACGTCGTCGTCGTCACTGAAAAGACAGCGCAGCATTACTGGCCGGGCCAGGACCCGATCGGCAAGCGGATCAAGCCTGGTTCCTCCACGTCAGATGCGCCGTGGCGCGAGGTGATCGGGGTTGTGAAAGACGTCCGGCAAAATGATTTCATCGCGCCGCCAAAGATGCAGATGTATTTCAGCTATCGACAACTGAGAGATCTGGCGCCGAACGCGCTCGTCGTGCGCACGAGCGTCGATCCGTTAAGCCTCGCGACGTCCGTACGCAATGCGATCTGGTCCGTCGACAAAGATCAGCCGGTCGCGGACATCGATTCGATGGACCACATCGTCGCCGGGGCAGTTGCGCGACAGCGTTTCAGCATGCTGTTGCTCGCGATCTTCGCCGGCCTCGCGTTGGTGCTTGCGGCTGTCGGAATTTACGGCGTGATGAGTTACTCGGTCGCGCAACAAACACGCGAGATCGGCATCCGCATCGCGCTCGGTGCACAACGCGGGGATGTATTGAAGATGACTGTGAAACAGGGGCTGAAGCTCGTGGGGTTTGGATTAGTGATCGGCCTGGCGAGCGCTCTCGTCCTCACGCGCGTCATGGCGACTCTGCTCTTCGGGATCAGCGCAACAGACCCGATGACGTTCACGAGTATTTCCGTCGTGTTGCTCGCTGTCGCAATTCTGGCGAGTTACGTGCCGGCACTGCGCGCGACACGGGTCGATCCGCTGGTCGCGCTGCGGACCGAATAAGCGGCGGCAACTGCTGCTGCGTTGACCGCGCCGCGCGTGGCGTGGAGCATTTGCTCATGCCGCCGCTGACCTACGCGAACTACCTCGACCTCGAGAAGCTGCTCACGCTGCAAAGGCCGCGGTCCAGCCCGGCGGAGCACGACGAGATGCTCTTTATCGTCATTCACCAGACGTACGAGCTCTGGTTTAAGCAGCTGCTGCACGAGTTCGAGAAAGTGAAGCGCGATTTTTCCGCGGGCGATCTGTTCGGCGCGATCCATTCATTCAAGCGCACACGCACGATCATGAAAACACTGGTTGGGCAGATCGATATTCTCGAGACCATGACGCCATCGTCGTTTTCCAGTTTTCGCGATCGGCTCGATACCGCGTCAGGTTTCCAATCGGTGCAATTTCGCGAGCTGGAGTTCCTCCTCGGGTACAAGCGCAGCTCGGCGCTGGCGCACGTGAAGCCGGAATTTCCGGGCGCGGATCGACTCCAGCGGCGAATCACGGAGCGGACCGTCATCGATCACTTCTACGATTTTCTCGCGACCCGCGGCGCAACGATTCCAGAGGAACTGAAGAATCGCGATGTGACGCAGCCGAACGGGCCGGATGAACGCGTGCAGCAGGAGATTCTGAGGCTGTACAAGTCGTCACCCGACGTGTCGATTTTGTTCGAGCTGATGACCGACTTTGACGAAGGCCTACAGGAATGGCGTTACCGTCACATCAAGCTGGTCGAGCGGACGATCGGGGCCAAATACGGCACGGGCGGATCACCGGGTGTGCCGTTCCTGAAGGAGTCGCTCTTCAAACCAATCTTCCACGATCTCTGGGCCGTCCGGCACGAGATGTGAGGCGCTAGAGCCGAAGAAATTCGCGAGCCGTTCCCGCGAGGATCTGCGTCTTGTCGGACGTTGACAATTCGTCGATTGACTCGACGAGCTCGCCTGGCCGGTGCTCGCCAAGCGGAAACGGATAATCGGAGCCGAGCGCAACCCGCTGCGCGCCGAACAGCTTGAGCAGGAGCTTCAACGCGTCGGGATCGTGGACGAGCGAGTCGACATAAAAGCGCGCAGGCGTGTTGCCATTCGCCAGGTAAGTGCGCGGACTCTTGTCATTATCGACTGCGCAGAGATCCGGCCGGACGTCGAAGCCGTGTTCAATTCTGCCGATGGTAAACGGAAACGCACCGCCACCGTGCGCAAACGCGACGCGAAGCTTTGGAAATCGCTCGAAAACGCCGCCGAAAATCATCGAGCAGATGGCGAGCGATTCCTCTGCCGGCATGCCGACGAGCCAGGGCAGCCAATACTTCGGCATTCGGTTTTTGCCGAGCATGTCCCACGGATGGACGAAGATCGCGGCGTCGAGCTCCTCGGCTGTGCGCCACAGAACGTCGAGTGAGCGATCGTCGAGGTTGCGGCAATCGGGCCGGTCGCAATGCTCGTTCGCGTCCACGTGCGTGCCGATTTCCGCGCCACGCAAACCGAGCTCGCGGACGCATCGCTCGAGCTCGCGTGCCGCCAGGTCTGGCTCCTGCAACGGCAGCGTGCCGAGCCCGCAAAATCGCGCCGGAAATTCGCCGACGATTCCCGCGATGTGATCGTTCAGAATGCGCGAGAGGTCGAACGTGTCGTCCGGTTTCGCCCAGTAACTGAACATGACTGGCACGGTCGACAGCACCTGCATCGCGACGCCGGACGCGTCCATCTCCTCGATGCGGCGTTTAGGATCCCATGTATTGCTGCTGATCTCGCGAAACAGCGTGTCGCCTTTCATCATCCGCGCGCTGCAGGCGTCGCAATGCTCCAGCCGGACAAATCCGTCGTAGCCATACCTCGCGTCGAGATCCGGCCACTCGCGCGGCAGGATGTGAGTGTGCAGGTCGATCTTCATTCCGTCACCTGCGCGTCGCCGCGATCACGCGCCGCTGTTGCGCGTCTGCAGCTCAGAACGGCTTGACCGGCTCTGGCTTCTCGACTTTTGCGCCGCAGGTCTTGCAAGTGCGCCGGGCGTCATCGTTCCAAAAATCGAGCATCGCCTGGCTGAAGTGCTGCACAATGTCGCCGCAATCGAAATCGATGTCCTCCACGAGCGATTCGCAATTCGGACAGTAGAAAATCACGTGCTCGTGTTCGCCGGGCGGCCGGCGTCGCTCAACAACTAGGCCGATTGTATTCGGCGGCCGAACTGGCGCATGCGGAACATTCGGTGGGATGAAGAATGTCTCACCTTCGCGGACGAGCTGATCGACAATGCGATCGCCTTCGCGGATACGCACCTTGATGTCGCCTTTGAGTTGGTAGAAGAACTCCTCGCTGTCGACCTGGTGAAAATCGTTCCGCGCGTTCGGCCCTTTGATGATCATGACGAAAAAATCGCGACCATCGTAAAGATACCGGTTGCTGACCGGCGGCTTGAACTTGTCGCGGTTCGCCTCGATCCACGCGTTCAGCTCAATCGCGGACTGAACGCCGGCGTCAGTTGTTTCAGCTGGAGAACGAGGCGGCGCTGCGGTGACGGTGCTCACGTCATCAGCGTATTTCGGACGCGGAATAGCGTCAAACCGATCGTCCTCCCGCGAGCAAAATGCCTAACGAATTGGGCATTGAACGCGTCGCTCCCCGCCAGTAGTATCCGCGCCTTCATGAAAGCAGCGGTCATGGCTCGAATCGTCGCGGGAAGCAGTTTGGCGCTATTGCTTTCGAGCTGTGCAGAGATGGAGAACGCGACCTCAGCGGCAGTGCACGCCGTGGCAAATGTGATTGAGCGGCCGCAGGGTTATTGGAATCCTGAGGGAGCGACCGGATCGCCGCGCATCGTAGTTCATCTCAGTGAGCAAAAGGCGTATTTCTATCGCGGCAAACATCTGATCGGCGAAAGCACGGTCTCGACCGGCAAGCCCGGTTTTTCCACGCCGCCCGGGCATTATCACGTTGTCTCGAAAGACAAGAATCACGTGTCGAGCGAATTTGGTGACTACGTCGACGATGCCGGCAATGTGGTGAAGCCGAACATTGACGTGCGGAAGGACAAGCGGCCGCCCGGAACGCATTTCGACGGCGCGCGGATGCCGTATTGCATGCACTTCAACGGCGGCTACGCGATGCACCAGGGCTACGTGCCGCCATTCGCGGCGTCGCATGGTTGCATTCGTGTTCCCGATGGAATGGCTGAACGCTTCTATAACGCGGCACCCGAAGGAACGCCGATCATCGTTAAAGAATAGCGCGTCATTCCGCGCAGCCGCCGATCAGCTCGCAAAACTTCGGCAGATCGATATTTCCGCCGGAGATGATTGCGACTATCGGACCACCAGGTCGTCCGACCTTCAACGCTGCGGCGACAGTCATCGCTCCCGCGCCCTCTGCGATCACGCGCGCTTTCTCCGCGAGGGTTCGCATCGCCGCTTTTGTTTCGTCCAACGTGACGACGAGGAATTCGTCAACGAGCGGCTCCATTCGCCGCCACATCCGCGGGAATACGCTGCGGCCACCCGCGCCATCGACGAACGATGCCTGCCAGTTCTCAAAGACCTGCGGAGATCCGCGCTGGTGAGACAACGCCGCGGGCGCGGCGGTCTCTGGCTCGACGCCAATGATTTTGGTCTCCGGCCGCAACGCTTTGATCGCACTGCCTACACCAGCGATGAGGCCTCCGCCTCCGATGCTTGCGATCACCGCCGCGGGATCGGGAAGATCTTCCAGAATCTCAAGGCCGATTGTTGCGTGGCCGGCGATGAAGTTGTGATCGTCGAACGGATGAATGAAAACACCGTCCGCGCCCGGATACGAGCGCTCCTCGAGCGCCTGCCACGCCGTCTCATACGGCACCGTGATGAGCCGTGCGCCAAGAGCGCGCATTCGATCGACCTTCGATTGCGGCGCGGTCTCGATCGCAACAACGGCGCACGGAATGCCGGCGCGTCTTGCCGCGTAAGCGACACCCTGCCCCGCATTTCCCGCGCTGATTGTCCAGACGCCGCGGCTGCGCTCTTCCGCGGAGAGCATCGCGATTGCATTCGCCGCGCCGCGTAACTTGTAGGCGTTGATCGGCTGCAGGTTCTCGAGCTTGAGACGAATGTCGGGGAACCCGGATCCGAGCTCGAGCCGGACGAGCGGCGTCCGCGTCACGGTGGAGGAAATTCGTTCTCGCGCCTGCCGGATTTCGTCGAGATCGATCTGGCGGACAGGTTCCGGTGTGCTCACCGGTAGCTATTGCCGCTATCCAGGCGGCCACGCAAGCGCGCGCTGGCCTAACAAGTGCACGTGCAGGTGCGGCACTGTCTCGCCGGCGTCCGGCCCATTGTTGATCACCACTCGATAGCCAGACTGCGAAGTGCCGAGCTGCTGCGCTATATCCCGCGCCGCAACGAGCAACTTTCCGAGCAGCTGGGCATCCGCCTCGGTCGCTTCAGCGAGGCGCGGGAACACACGCTTTGGCACGATCAGCACGTGGACCGGGGCCTGCGGG
>CADDYX010000151.1 GCA_902810735.1 Verrucomicrobiota bacterium
CGCCCATGCCGCCCATTCCACCCGGAGGCATCGCCGGAGCTTTTTCCTTTTCAGGAACTTCGGTGATGACTGCTTCGGTGGTGAGCAACAGGCCACTGATGCTAGCGGCGTTTTGCAACGCGCTGCGTGTGACCTTGGTCGGATCGACGACGCCGGCTTTCACCAGGTCGGTGTACTCGCCGGTGGCAACGTTGTAACCTTCGTTGCCTTTGCGGGCCTTGACTTCCTGGACGATGAGCGCGCCTTCCTGGCCTGCGTTGTCCGCAAGCTGGCGGAGCGGCTCTTCGATAGCGCGACGCACGATCTGCACGCCGACGGCTTCGTCGCCTTCGAGGTTCTTGATGCCGTCGAGCGCTTTCTGCGCACGGATGAGTGCCACACCGCCGCCAGGGACGATGCCTTCCTCAACCGCGGCGCGAGTAGCATGCAACGCATCTTCGACGCGCGCCTTCTTCTCTTTCATCTCAGTCTCAGTCGCGGCGCCGACGTTAATCACGGCCACGCCACCGGCGAGCTTCGCCAGACGCTCCTGGAGTTTCTCGCGATCGTAATCCGAAGTCGTCTCTTCGATCTGACGACGGATCTGCGCGACACGGCCCTGGATATCGGCCTGCTTGCCTTCGCCTTCCACGATCGTGGTATTCTCCTTGTCAATCGTGACGCGCTTGGTGCGCCCTAAGTCTTCGAGCTTCACGTTCTCGAGCTTGATGCCGAGGTCTTCCGTGATGCAGCGGCCACCGGTGAGCACCGCGATGTCTTCGAGCATCGCCTTACGACGATCGCCGAAGCCCGGAGCCTTGACGGCTGCCACTTGAAGCGTGCCGCGGAGCTTGTTCACGACCAAGGTCGCGAGCGCTTCGCCTTCCACGTCTTCCGCGATGATCAGGAGCGGACGGCCAGCCTTGGCTACTTTCTCAAGCAGCGGCAGCATGTCCTTCAGGCTCGAGATCTTCTTCTCGTGGATGAGGATGTAAGGGTTGTCGAGCACGGCTTCCATCGCCTCCGCGTTCGTCACGAAGTAGGGTGAGAGATAGCCTTTGTCGAACTGCATGCCTTCGACAACGTCGAGGCTGGTTTCGATCGACTTGGCTTCTTCCACCGTGATGGTTCCGTCCTTGCCAACCTTGTCCATCGCGTCGGCAATGATCTCGCCGATCGTCTTGTCCCAGTTAGCCGAGACGGTCGCGACCTGCGCAATTTCGGTGCGCTCGTTGACCTTCTTCGAGATCTTCGCGAGCTCGGCCACGATTGCTTCGACGGCTTTGTTAATGCCGCGCTGAAGCGACGTCGGGTTAGCGCCTGCGGTAACGTTACGCAGGCCTTCCTTGTAGATGGCTTCCGCGAGCACGGTCGCCGTCGTGGTGCCGTCGCCGGCAATGTCGCTCGTCTTCGAAGCGACTTCGCGCACGAGCTGGGCGCCCATGTTCTCGTAAGGATCCTCGAGCTCGATCTCCTTCGCCACCGTCACACCGTCCTTCGTGATGGTCGGGCTGCCGAATTTCTTGTCGAGGATGACGTTGCGGCCGCTCGGTCCGAGCGTCGCCTTGACGGCTTTCGAGAGTTTCTCGACGCCGCGGAGAAGCGCATGCCGCGCGTTCTCGTCAAATTGTAGTTGTTTAGCTGCCATAGTGTTAGTTCTCCGTTTCTGTTTGGATTAACCAATGATGCCGAGGATGTCGTCCTCGCGCATGATCAGGTAGGTATCGCCGTCGACTTTGATCTCGGTGCCGCCGTATTTGCTGATCAGCACCTTGTCGCCGGCTTTGACGGTGAAGTCGACCTTCTTGCCGTTGTCGTCAACTTTCCCCGTGCCGAGAGCGACGACTTTGCCCTCCTGCGGTTTTTCCTTCGCGGTATCGGGGATGATGATACCGCCCTTCTTGACTTCCTGCTCTTCGAGCGGCTGCACCAGCACGCGGTCGCCGAGCGGTTTCACGTTAACGTTTGCCATAGTGGTTTATTGCCTCCTTCTTTAGTTCAGGGTTGTTGCCGGCGAGTAACTCAAGGAGTTAAGGAGCTACTCGCCGGCAAATTCGTTCGCTTACTTCTTCTTGTCTTCGTCGACGACTTCGAACTCGGCGTCAACGACGTCGCCATCTGCACCGCGGCCCGAGCCGGACTGGCGGCTGCCGGCGCCTGATTCGGCGCCAGGACGGGAACCTGCCTCAGGTCCCGGCTGTTGTCCACCCTCGCCCGGCTGTGGGCCAGCCTGCGCTGACGCCTGCTTGTAAAGCTCGGCGCTGATTTCCTGGAACTTGTTCTGCAGGTCGTCGTAGGTGCGCTTCATCGCGTCGGTGTCGTTGCGGTTGATCGCGTCGCGCACCGCGGCAATTGCGTCTTCGACCTGCTTCTTCTTGTCGCCGGAAACCTTGTCGCCGAGGTCTTTCAACTGCTTCTCGCACTGGTAAGCGAGGTTGTCGGCGTTGTTCTTGATCTCGATACCTTCCTTCGCCTTCTTGTCTTCCTCCGCATGCAGCTCGGCTTCCTTCTGCATCTTCTCGACTTCCTCTTTCGACAGACCTGAGCTGCCGGTGATGGAGATTTTCTGCTCCTTGCCGGTGCCTAGGTCCTTCGCCGAGACGTGCAGGATGCCGTTCGCATCGATGTCGAACGTGACCTCGATCTGCGGCGTTCCGCGCGGGGCCGGCGGGATGCCGTCGAGGTGGAACGTGCCGAGGTTCTTGTTGTCGCGGGAGAGCGGGCGCTCGCCCTGCAAAACCTTGATCTCCACGCCGGGCTGGTTGTCGCTGTAGGTCGAGAAGATCTGCGATTTCCGCGTCGGGATCGTCGTGTTGCGCGGGATCATCGGCGTCGCTACGCCACCGGCGGTCTCGATTGCGAGAGTTAACGGCGTCACGTCCAGGAGCAGCACGTCTTTGACGTCGCCCTTCAACACGCCGCCCTGGATCGCGGCACCAACGGCCACGACTTCGTCGGGGTTCACACCTTTGTGAGGCTCTTTGCCAATCAACTGACGCGCGGTCTCGATGACCTTAGGCATGCGCGTCATACCACCGACGAGGACGAGCTCGTTGATATCGCGCTCAGAAAGCTTCGCGTCCGCGAGGCAATCCTTGACCGGCTTGATCGTGCGTTCGAAGAGCGGATCGGTCAGCTGCTCGAGCTTCGACCGGGTCAGCTTCTTCTGGATGTGCTTCGGACCGCTCGCGTCCGCCGTGATGAACGGCAGGTTGATCTCGTATTCCTGCGAACTGCTCAGCGCGATCTTCGCTTTTTCAGCTTCTTCCTTGATGCGCTGGACAGCGTCCGGCTGGTTCTTCAGGTCGATACCTGAGTCCTTCTTAAACTCCGACATAATCCAGTCCATGATCATGTTGTCCCAGTCATCGCCGCCGAGGTGCGTGTCACCATTGGTCGCTTTGACCTCGAACACGCCTTCGCCGATCTCGAGGACCGAGATGTCGAACGTGCCGCCGCCCAAGTCGTAGACGGCGATCTCTTCGTCCTTCTTCTTGTCCAAGCCGTAAGCGAGCGACGCAGCGGTCGGCTCGTTGATGATGCGCAGAACTTCGAGGCCGGCGATCTTACCCGCGTCCTTGGTCGCGTTGCGCTGTGAGTCGTTGAAGTAAGCCGGCACCGTGATCACGGCCTGCGTGATCTTCTCGCCGAGCTTCGCTTCCGCGTCGGATTTCAGCTTCGCCAAAATCATCGCGGAGATTTCCGGCGGGCTGAACGTCTTCTTCTCGCCGTTCACGTCGACCTGCACATGCGCGTCGCCGTTCGCCGCCTTCACGATCTTGTAAGGCACGCGATGTTCTTCCTCGCGCACCTCGTCGAACTTGCGGCCCATGAAACGCTTGATCGAGAACACGGTGTTCGCCGGGTTTGTGACCGCCTGGCGTTTGGCGGCCTGGCCGACCAGCCGCTCGCCGTTTTTCGTGAAAGCCACAACTGAAGGCGTCGTCCGCGCGCCTTCGCTGTTTTCCAAAACCACCGGGTCGCCACCCTCCATCACGGCCATGCAGGAGTTCGTGGTGCCCAAATCAATGCCCAAAACTTTTGCCATAGTGAAAAATCCTTTCGTTGATCGCGAGATGCGATCCACGTCCCTTTTAGCAATCCATATTCCGAACGCTGGCCATCGCCTTAACAGGCGAATTATCAGTGGTTTATGGATGCGGCTCCATTCCTCGGCAGCGGCGAAATGCGCCACCGTGTCACGTTTCGCCATACGCTGGCGCGCCTGCCTGTCACACGAACGACCGTAGCTCGGTATGTCTCCTGCTATTTCATCCGCTCGATGAAACCGAGTCGCGGCGGGACCGCCGATGCTGCCGAGCCAGCCGGCGAAATTCTTTTCGCCTGCGCGCATTGCGCCGCACAATTCCTCGTCGACGCAGCAGCAGCCGGAGCGACTCTCAACTGCGAGAGCTGCGGCAAGCCGACGAGGGTGCCCTCGATTTCTGCCGAGCCAGCGACGCCGGAAGCGCTTCGTTTAGCGGACTTGAACCATCAACTAAAAGAGAACCAGTCGCAGCGGACGGAGATCGCCGGTTACATCAATCAACTCAGTATCCAACTGCATCGCTGGGAGCTGCGGCTCCAGACGTTGAACCAGCGGCAGGCGAAACTCGAAGCGGAGATCGCCGCGGTTTCCGGCAAATAGTCAGGCGCGAAAAATCCGCGGCTGTGGCTGCCCGCGCAGTCGGCGATGACCGACGATTTCGCCGCGAACGGTCCGCGAATCGACGCGCGTGAGACGTTTCGCCATCGCAGGTGTGAGCAGTTCGGTGTGTGGGATTTCGCACAGGTATTCGGCAATGAACCAGACGTCTTTCGCCGACGTCATCCAATTCCGATCGTCAAAGCGCGCGAGATCGACCGGGCGCGAGTAGCGGCGCAAAGTGCGCTCGCCGCGCAGGTTGAAGTAGATGTGAAAGTAGCTCAACGCCAGCTCGCGTAGCGTCCGATAGATCGGCTCGCGTCCGCGACAGCCGTTGAAATTTGATTTCGCGACTGCGCCCCAGTGGCCGCGGAGTTTGTAAATCGCGAGCACGTGGTCGGTGTCGTTGTCCGCTTCCAAGTCCCAGATTAGCGGCGGAAACCCGAGCACGCGGAGCGCGGCTGCCGCGAAAATCGCGCCTTCGAGGCAATGCGCGGTCCCTTCACGCAGCACCGTCCGAGGCGACCACGCACTGTGCGCGATGTGGTACGGCATCGAATCGAGGAACCGCTGAACGCCGGCAGGATTCTTGAGCGAGCGGAGTTTCCGGAGTTCCGCCGGCGTGAACTTTTCGTCGCGCACGATTTAGAGTAACGCGAAGCTGACTCGATGAAACATTTCGTCGTCGCGCTTTTCCTCGTCGCCTCATCGGCTGGTTTTGCGGAGGAGCCGCGGGAGGCGACGGCGACGACGAGCACGCCGCAGTTCGACGCGGCCGCGGCGGATCGGTTCGCGAAGCTCGCGCTCGCGTGCGTCAGCAAAGAGTATCCGAACAAGATCTCGCATGTGTTGAACAGCGACGCCGACGTCGCGCCGCCGCGGAAGCTGACGCCATCGTTCTGCGGCTGCTACGACTGGCATTCGTCCGTGCATGGACATTGGCTGCTCGTGCGCCTCGTCCGCACGTTTCCTGACGCGCCGTTCGCCTCGGCCGCACGCCAGGCGCTGAGGAAGAGTCTCACCGCCGAGCACCTGAAGCAGGAGGCGGAGTATCTGAAAGGCGAGGGACGCGCGAGTTTCGAACGTCCGTACGGATTGTCGTGGCTGTTGCAGCTTTGCGCGGAGCTGCGCGAATGGGAGGATCCGCAAGCGCGCGAGATGTCGGCAAACCTGCGCCCGCTCGAGCAAATCGCGGTCGAGCGACTGAAGACTTGGCTGCCAAAGCTTTCGAATCCGGTGCGGGTCGGCGAGCACGACCAGACCGCGTTCGGCCTCGGGCTGATGCTCGATTACGCGCGGCTGACACACGACGCGGAATTCGAAAAGCTGATTACCGACAGCGCGCGCAAGTTTTTCCTGAACGACAAAAACGCGCCGCTCGCCTACGAGCCATCGGGCGAAGATTTCCTTTCGCCGTCCTTAGGCGAAGCGGATGTGATGCGACGCGTTCTGCCGCAGGCGGAGTTCGCGAAATGGCTCGGCGATTTCATCCCGCAGATTCCAAAAACCGCGAGCAGCGACTGGCTGCCGGTCGCCGTCTCGCCTGATCCGAGCGATCCGAAGCTCGCGCATCTCGACGGATTGAATCTGAGCCGCGCGTGGATGCTCGAAGGAATTCTCTCCGCGCTTCCGGCAGACGATCCGCGGCGGCCCCCGCTGCAAGCGACCGCCGACGCACATCGTCGCGCCGGTCTCGCCGCGGTAACCGGCCAACATTACGAAGGCGGGCACTGGCTCGGCAGCTTTTCTGTTTACCTGACGACGCAGCGCGGCATCCAGCACGCGAAGTGATTCACGTTCTCGACACGCGGCACCTCGGCAAGCGCGGCATCATCGCAACCACCGCGCTGGAAACGAACGACGGCATCGCGCTATTCGACACCGGCCCGGAGTCGACGTTCGACAACGTCGTGGCGGAGCTGCAGCGGATCGGCGCATCAGCCGAAGACGTCCGTCACGTGTTCGTCAGCCACATTCATTTCGATCACGCCGGAGCTGCGTGGCGCTTCGCCGAGCTCGGCGCAACTGTCTATGTGCATCCGCGCGGTGCGCCGCATCTGATCGATCCGGCGAAGCTCGTTGAATCTGCGACGCGGATCTTCGGCGCCGACATGGATCGGTTGTGGGGGCGCGTTGCGCCAATCGCGCGGGAGCATTTGCGCGTCGTCGAAGATCAGGAGGTCGTGCGTGTCGCGCCGTTCGACATTCGCGTTACGGAAACGACGGGCCACGCGACGCATCATCACGTTTACAATTGGGACGACGTCCTGTTCGGCGGCGACGTGGCCGGTGTGCGACTCGGCAAAGGCCCGCCGATTCCGCCGTTCGTCCCGCCGGAGCTGCACGTAGAATCGTGGCTGGACTCGATCGACAAGATGCGCACGCTCGGCGCTGCGGATCTTTATCTGCCGCATTTCGGCCGAGTCACTGATTCGCTCGACGCGCATTTTGATGCGCTTGAGCAACGCGTGCGCGATTGGTCGACCTGGTTTCGCGATCGCATTCGCGCCGGCGCCGACGAACAGGAGCTGATTCCGGCGTTCGCCGAATTCGAGCACGCGGATCTTCGCGGCGGCGGCGCCGACCAATCGCTCGTTGATGGCTACGAATCAGCCGATCCGAGCTACATGGCCGTCGGTGCGGCGATGCGATACTGGCGAAAATTTCATCCGGCGGAAATCAGCGCGGCTCCTGCGCGATAACGCTCAGCCGCGCGAACGCGCCGGTGTCTCGCAGCACGCCCATGCGGCGCGCGAACG
>CADDYX010000152.1 GCA_902810735.1 Verrucomicrobiota bacterium
ACGCAAGCTCGCCCGCGTATTCGTCCACCTTCGACGACGGGTTATCGACCGCGACCCGCCAGGACGCCAGGGCACGCTTCACCGCGACGAGGTCGTTCTCGCCGAAATAGGCCTGCAGCAGGCGGTCCCAGCTTCCGTCATCGCGCGGCGCAATCTGGACGAGGCGCTGCGCGAGCGGCTCGGCCTTGGCGTAATTCTGTTCCTGCAAAAGGTGCCGCAGCTCGGCCCGGATCGCTTTCTCCTCCGGCGATCTGTAGCGGCAGCCGCTGTCGGTTGCGACCAGCAGCCCCAGCGCAGCGATCGCGAAAAACTCCGTTGCCTTCGCCATGTTTACCCGCTCAAGATCATCGCAAATCGAAAATTGCAATGCCGTCGTTCGACATCGTTTCCGAAGTAGACAAGCAGGAGATCGATAACGCGCTCAACCAGGCGCGCAAAGAGCTCGCCACGCGTTTCGATTTCAAAGGCGCCACGACCGAGATCGTCCACGAAAAGGACAAGATCGTTCTAACGGCGAACGACGCCGCGCACCTGAAAGGGTTGCGTGAAATTGTGATTGGCAAGCTTTCGAAACGCGGGGTCGATCTCCGCAACCTGAAGCAGGAAGAGGCGGCGATTTCGTCGATGGGACACGCACGGCAGGAGCTGAAAATTCAGCAGGGGCTCGAAGGCGAAAAGGCGAAAGAGATCATCGCCGCGATCAAAGGCGCCGGCTTCAAGACCCAGAACCAGCTCCAGGACCGGCAGATTCGGGTGACTGGCAAGAAGAAGGACGAGCTGCAGGCAGTCATCCAGTTCGTCCGCGGCCGCGACTTCGGCGTCGCGACAAATTTCAAAAACTTCCGGGATTAAAAAACTGTCCTTCCGAGCGCAGTGAGGAACCTCACAAGCGGCAGCTCGCGAGATCCTTCGCCCCGCTCAGGATGACCCCGTGATCAGCTCTTTTCGCAAGACGCCGATGCAGGGCAGGTTGCGGTAGCGCTCCGCGTAATCCAGCCCGTAGCCGACCACGAATTCGTCTTCGATTTCGAAGCCGACGTAATCGGCGTCGACGGTGCGGCGGCGCAGCTTCTTCTTTTGCAACAACACACACACACGAATGCTCGCCGGCCCGGCCGTTTCGAGCTTCTGCCGCACAGCCGAGAGCGTGATCCCGCTATCCAGAATGTCGTCCAGAATCAGGATATGCCGACCGGCGATGTCGGGCAGTGCCACTTGGCGGAAGATCAGCTCGCCGGTGGTTTCGACGCCGCCGTGATAGCTCGCCACGCTCAGACAATCGAGCTTGAGTGGCAACGGTATCCGCCGGAGCAGGTCCGCCATGAAGATAAGACTCCCATTCAGGATCGCGATTACCGTCAGCTCGCGCTCGCGATAATCGCGCGAGATTTCCGCTGCGATCTGGTCCAGCCGGCGCAGGATCGTTGCCTCGTCGAAGAGCACGCGAGCGAGGTCGTCCTGCATGTCGAAGAATTAACGGCGCTTCTCGGCCGTGTCGATGCCGCACCGGATCAGCGCGAATGCTCCCGAATTACGGCGAGATCGTCCGCGCTGAATTTCTCCGGCGAGCGGGCGGCAATATCGGCGAGCAATTTGAAATCATCGCGCGCCGACTGTTTGCGACCGAGGAAGAACGGGAGCGAATCGGTCGTGAGCGCACGGACGAGGCGAACGCGCGGTTCCTTCGGTGCCGCGGCAACGGCGTTGTCCATCGTCGTGAGGCCTTGTCGTAGTGTTGCGAGCTTGGCCGACCCGAAACTCATGTCGCGACTGCGCAAGGTGTAGGCGCTGCCGAGATACACGCGCGCAAGTTGATTTTCGGGCTCACGCTTTACCGCTGCTTCGAGCGAAGCAATGCACTCTTCGACGGCCGCTTTATCGCCCGCGACCGCACGTCGGTAAAGTGCGCCGATCTGGTCCGCATCCGATTCTGCGGCTGCCGCACCATGCAGAAACAGGCTGGCGACGAATGCCGCTAAGAACCGCCGTATCATTCCTCCGCCGCGACCTGCGCCAATCCTTCGCGAGCGCGCGACATGTCGAAGGCTGTCTCAACGTTGTTCGGTTGTGCCGCGACGAGCGGTTCGAGAATGCTCAGGCAGAGCTCGTAATGTTCCTTGGCGTGCGCGCGATCGGCCCGGAGTTGAAACACGCGGCCGGTGACGAAATGCGCGAAGCTGAGGTCCTGCTGCGCTTCGGCATTGGACCGGTCCGCAGCCGCGAGCGCATTCTCCGTCGCGAGCGCGCGCTCGCAGTATTCGGCCGCAACAGGAAGATCGCGCTGAGCGAGCGTGTACGCATAGGCGGTCATGATCATTTCGTCCGCAATGTTGCGCGTTATGTAGGTGTTCTCTGGCTCAACTTCCGCTGCGGCCCGCTCGAGTTCGAGGGCCTGCGCATGGAGCTGGAAACATTCATCGTAAGCCGCGGAATCACCTTTCCGGCCAAGCTCCGCCAGAATGAAGGCGACTCGGGCGCAGCTCTTCGCTGACAGCAGCAGACGTTCGACTGAACCAGAATGCCCGCGCCGCAGTTCCTCGGCTACCACATATCCACGGCGGTAATGATCGAGAGCGGCGTGAAACGCAGCAGGGTCTTCGGCGCGGTGGTTGGCCGCTTCGATGCCGTCGCCGAGACCGAGATGACAGCTGACGATTAGCGATCGCCACTGCTCGGCGTTCACCGGATCGTTGACGAGCAATTGTTCGGTGAGGGCCAGCGCGCGCGTGTTATGCTGTCGCGCCGCTTCGATTCGGTTAGTTCGCGCTTCCACCGCTGCGAGCGCGGCGTAAGCCTTCGCGGCAATCGAACTCGCAGCAGCGGCGTGTTGGCGGCGTCCGACCAATGGCTCAGCAATGGTTACTGCGGCGGTGTAGCTGCGGATCGCTCCCGCGACGTCGCCGAGGTTCGGCGTGTATGGCTTACCCTGCACGTCGCCGACTTTGAGATATCCATTCGCAAGCTCGAGCTGAAGCTTCCAATCAGCCGTCGCTTCGTGCGCGAGGCGGTCGAGATACTGGACCGCGCGCTCAACGACGAGGCGACGTACCGGCGTTGAACCCTGAAGTGGTGCAACCGCATCGTGAAACTCGAACAGGAACGAGTTCGCGAGCTGCCGCAGCTCGGTGAAGTGCCGCGCCGCACGCTGCGCGTGCCAAGCGGCGCGACGCGCATGCCAGATTGAAAGCGTGCCCGCGACCAGAAGCGCGAGCAGCAAAGCCGCGGTGGCGGCGGACGCGACGGTATTTCGCTTGAGAAACTTCACCGCCCGGTAACTGGCGGTGAGCGGGCGCGCGCGGACTGGCCGGCCATCGAGGTAGTGCTGCACGTCGCCCGCGAAAGCTCCGACACCGCCATATCGCTCGGACGGCACTTTGCGCAACGCGGTGAGGAGAATGTTATCGAGGTCGCCGCGCAATTCGCGCCGCACCTTTACATCTGCCACGACCGCGCTTGGCCGTTCCGCCTGCTGCTCGGCAATGACGCGCACGATTTCCGCGTGGCTCGGCTGATCGGAGGTAAACCGGTGCGGCGGCTGCCCCGTCAGCATCTGGTACAGCAACCCGCCGAGCGCATAGACGTCGGTAAGCGTGGTCACCGCTTCGCCGCGTGCCTGCTCTGGCGAAGCGCAGGCGGCTGTGAAACGCTGGCTCTGCGCAATGGTCATTTCGGCCGTGCCGGTGTCCGGTGTGATCAGCTTCGCAATGCCGAAGTCGAGCAGCTTCGGCTCGCCCGCACTGCTGACGAGAATGTTAGCCGGTTTGATGTCGCGGTGGACGATCAGTTTCTGATGCGCGAGCCGCACCGCCTCACTGATCTTGAGAAAGAGCTGCAACCGCTCGCGCGTGGAGAGATTCTGCTCGCGACAAAAATCGGTGACCCGGCTGCCGGCGACGTACTCCATCACGAAATACGGCAGCCCATCGTCAGTTGTGCCGGCGTCGAGCAGGCGCGCGATGTTTGGATGATCGAGACCGGCGAGCATCCGGCGCTCGGCCCGGAATCGCCGCAGCACTTCATCCGTGTCGGTGCCGCGCTTCAGGATTTTGATCGCGACGTCCTTCTCGTAGTTCTGGTCCGCCCGCCGCGCTAGGAAAACGCGGCCCATTCCGCCCCGACCGAGCTCGCGGACGATTTCGTAAGCGCCCAGCCGCTCGCCGGTACGCGAACCAAGCGGATCGCTGCGCCGAACTGCGATTGCGTCGGCGCATTCGTCGAGCCGCGAAGAAGCATGAGCGAGCATCGATTCGACTTCGCGGCGAATCGTTGTGTCGTCCTTGCAACGGCGCGCGACGAACTCCGCCCGCCTCGCGGTTTCTTCCTCGAGCGCGTCAGCGACAACGCTCTTGATCCGCGTCCAGCGATCCGGCTCCATCGCGGCTGACCGCAATCAGCGCGCCGCGCTCATCTCACGCTCGAGCCAGAGCTTGGCCACATTCCACTCGCGTTTCACCGTCGCCGGCGAAATGCCAAGCACTTCCCCGGTTTCCGCAACGGTCAGGCCACCAAAGAATCGCAGCTCGGCGATCTGCGCCTGGCGAGCGTCGATTGCCTCGAGCTCTTTCAGCGCGCGATTCACCTCGATCGCTGAGGTCGCGTGCCGGTCGAAGGCGTCGATCGCCGCGTCGAGGTCTACGTGTGCGACCCCGCCGCCGCGCTTCGCAGCGCCGCGTGTTTCGGCATGATTGACCAGAATGCGGCGCATCATCTTGGCCGCGATTGCCAGGAATTGCGCGCGGTTGTTCCAATCGACGGTGCGTTGATCGCGCAGCCGAATGTAGGCCTCGTGCACCAGCGCAGTGGCCTGGAGCGTGTGGTCGGAACGTTCGCGACGCAGGTATCCGGACGCGAGCCGTCGCAATTCGTCGTAGACCTGGGGCAGCGCGTCGGCTAACCGGGCACTGTCCGCATCCAGCCAGCGGGCGGTTTCGTCGAGAAACTGCCTGTCGGCGCGAAGATCGGCTACCACGCAACGATCATAGGTTCTTACGCGCCCACGGTCATCATAAAACTGGCGGCGCTAACTCTCGCAATGTGCTTGCCGAACTCGGCTGCAAAAAATCTGAGATCGCCGCGAGCCGTTTTGGCCAGTTTCCCGGCGTTTACTTGTAAGGCTGATCTTCCATCCGCTGGCCCAGCGTTCACGAACCATGAAAAATAATCGCACCTTCATCTCCTTCACCGCCGCCGTCAAACCGACTCCGAACCAGCCGATGGCGCGGCGATTCACCCGGGTGATCCGCGCATTCCTCATCGCGGTTTGCGCGGTCGGGTCGGTCTCTTTCAGCTCACCAAGCCGAGGCCAGGATTCGGCCGGGCAGATCGCGTTCTTCGGAACCCTCGCGGACAAGGAGGGAATTTACCTGATGAACCCGGACGGCACGAACGTCCACCGGGTTCCAAATACTACGTTCAACGATTTCGAACCGAACCTGTCGCCGGATGGAACACGGATCGTCTTCAGCAGCTATCGCGCGGGTAGTGACACGGACATTTTCATCATCAACACTGATGGTACCGGCCTCACGCCACTCACGAAGGAATCAGGGAGCAATTCCCGCCCGAGCTTTTCTCCCGATGGAACGCAGGTCGCGTTCATCAGCGACCGCAACGGCGATGGAGACCTTTTCATCGTCGACGCCGACGGCACGAACGAAACGCCGATTCCCGCTCCAGCCGGCCACGTAGCCGAAGTGGACTGGTCGCCAGACGGCAGCCGCCTCGCCCTTGTGCTCGGGCAGGACACCGCGTCGGAAATTTGGGTGATGGACCCGGATGGCAGCAACCAAGTGCAAGTGACCAACAACAGCTTCACCGACGACAATCCGAGTTTCTCACCTGACGGGACGCAGATCGCCTTTCGCACGGTGCGGACCCTCGGATTTACCGCGGAGGTCTACCTGATGAACGCCGACGGCACGAACCAGGTGCGAATTGCTGACGGCCGGGACCCGAGTTTCTCGCCCGATGGCACACAGATCGCGTTCGTCGGCTCGGACGATAACATTCACAAGGTAGACGTCGATGGTAGTAACGACACGCCGCTCAACAGCGGAGGCTTGTCTGCGGAGCCGGACTGGGGATCAGCCGCCCCTGCCACCGCGCCGACGGTGCAAACGAAGGCAGCCGATCACCTCACCGCCACCGGCGCGACGCTCCACGCGATCGTCAACCCGCAGGGGACCGCGACCATAGTCTTTTTTGAGTACGGGCTGACGAACAGTTATGGCCAGGCGACCACAGGTCAGAACGTTGGTTCAGGTACCGCCGATGTTGCTATCAGCAAGAACATCGCCGGGCTGAAGGCGGACACAGTTTACCATTTTCACGCTGTGGCGACCAACGCAGGTGGCACCACCGCGGGCGCGGATATGACGTTTACCACGACGAGCGCGCCCGCGCCTTTCACCGTCCATTTAACAGGACAGAAGAACGACATCCTAGTACGTCCTAATACCGGGGTTGAAATCGAGGCCGTGATCGAGCCGGCCGGTGCACGAGGCGCCAGCATTGCCCAAGTGCAATTCTTTGTGAACGACGACGTCTACGCGCCTGACACAAAGGCTCCGTACGAACTTTCGACAATCGTTAGGACTCCTGGGCACCAGGTGATCTACGCGGTAGCAACCGACACCGAAGGCCGCAAAGCTACAAGCCCGCCGGTCCAATTCACCGTGGCCGACGCTTCCGCCGGCTTTCTTGCTCTGCAAACGATCGTAGAGCCGTCCGTCACCGTGCAACCGGGTGGATTCATCACCTACCGAATGATCGTGACGAATACGAGCGACAAGGCAACCGCCAAGAACGTGACCGTTACCGCGCCCGTTCCGCGCAACGTCATCTTCCAGCACGCGGACATCGTTGATGCCAAGAATAAAGTGCTCAAAATCAAGAGCCCGGACGAGGGGAAGAACCCACGATATCTATCAATCAATCATAAAGTAGAGTTCTACCTCGGTGACTTCGCACACAACCAGGTGAAAGTCGCACGGTTGAAAGTGCGGGTGCCCTTCGATGCGCATGAAGGCGACGACCCGATC
>CADDYX010000153.1 GCA_902810735.1 Verrucomicrobiota bacterium
GACGAAACATCTACAGCTGGAACTGCTCGCCGAATTTCAGGTCCTGCCTGAGGAGCTCGACCACCTCGACTCGCGAAAGTTCGGCGTCATCGAGCGCGAAGGAAAAAAGCTGCACCGTTACCGCGCGAAGGATTACCGGATCTACTTCGAGAAATCGCCGGAAGGACTCACCGTCCATCGTGTCCTGCACAAGAACACGTTTCGGGACTTCCTTTTCCGCAGCAAGCTACCGATGGCTGAAGACGATCAGCTTGGCAAAACGCGCGAGTTCTGGAAGCTGATCGAGCAGGGCGAAGCGACGCGGAAGAGCTAGCCGCCGCGCGAGCTATTTCATCAGCAGCACCGACCGGCTGCGCTTGATTTCGCGCGTGATCTTTCGGTGCATGTGCGCCGGCATTCCGGTGACTCGCCGCGGCAGAATCTTTCCGCTCTCGGTGACGAATTTTTTCAGGAGGTCGGGATTCTTGTAGTCAATCGCTTCCGTCGCGATATCGATCCGACGCCGCGGCATCGTCCGGTTGGCGCGGCGGAAATTGGAGCGGCGTTTGGCGTTCTTCGGTTGCATGAGCTGCTACTTCGTTTCGCGATGCAGGGTATGCCGCTTCAGAAACGGATTGTATTTCTTTTTCTCGAGCCGGTTAGGCGTGCGCGGGCTCTTCTTATTGCGTGAGCTCATGTAACGCGAAGCCGGTTTCCCTTCCGCTTTCGCTTCCGTGCATTCGAGCGTTATGATCTCCTGCGCCATGGTTATTCCTCGCTCTTCGCGGCCGGCGCTTCTTCTTCCTCGGTTTCGCCACCCTCGTCGTCGGTCAAGCCGAACAGGGACGTAACCGACTGCCGAACGCGCGACGCCTTGCTCTGCTTCTCGAGCTGCGACTGACAATCAACGGTGAAGCGCGTGAATGGAATCGCTTCGAGACGCGCGCGTGAGATCGGTTTGCTGCACATCTCGCAAACGCCGTAGGTACCGAGCTCGATTCGCTTCAGCGCCTGGTCGATTTCGTAAAGCGCATCCTGCTCCTGCGAGAGAAGGCTGAGCGCGAAATCGCGATCGTAAGCATCGCTACCCGCGTCCGCCTGGTGCATTCCAAACGCAGACGCCTCGCTGCCTTCGGCGCGCGACCGCAACGTGTCTTGCGCGACGCCGGCCATCGAGTCAACCATCGCGTCGCGCAGCTGCAGCAGCTTCTCCTTTTGCGAGCGCGTAAATGGATCGAGTTTCTGTTCGCGCGGCTTGGGCGGGAGAACGTCAGCGATGTTCGCGTTGTTTCTCTGTTTTGGTGCTGTCTGTTTGGCAGCTTTTGGCGCGCGAGCGGCCGATGCCTTTTTCGCCGGAGCGTGGTTTTTCTTTGCAGCCTTCGGCGCAGCAGGTTTTTTCGCCGCCTTCTTTTTAGGCGTCGCTGGGGAGGATTTTTTCTTGGAGGTAGCCATAGGTTCGGCGGCACCTGCGTACTCGGCGCCGATTGGGAGCGCTTAATTAAGGACGTTTCCCCCTCTGCGCAAGGGGAGATTTCCCCTCGTAAAACGGCAAAATTTTGCCTGCCGCAAACGTCAGGTCACGAGCTCGCGCTGGAATAATGTTGCAGCGCAAATCGCCAGAAAACCCGGGAAAGACCGAAAGCAATCGATCCGGCGATGACGAGGTGAATCATCAGCCAGAGCGGCTGCTCGAATGGCTTGATCAAGAGCCGCGCCGGGATATTTGCGACGATGATCACCGGCACGATCCAACTGAAGATCAACCGGAAGAAACGCGGGAAGATCGCATCAGGGTAGCGCGCGATCTGCAGGAAATTAAAATAGCCGTAGACGAGGCCCTGGGCTCTCACGATCCAAAAGCTAATCGCCGCCAGCGTGAGCATGATCGAGTAGTGGACCGCAATGCCGAACGCGAGCGCAACGATGTAGAGCAATATGGATGAAACGCCGGGCACGATGTGCAGTTGGCGGAGCGAGACGAGCACCACAATACCGCCGAGGAGCGCATTCACCACGCTGTCGAGGCCGAACTGCTTGGTCGACACAGCGAACTGACTGTCGATCGGCAGCACCAGCATGGAGTCGAGTTTCCCCGTCCGGACGAGCTCCGGAATGTTCGCGACGTTCGTAAAGAAAAACGCCTGGAAGAGCTGCGCGATCATTTGGTGGGTGCCGATCAGCAGCACGACCTCCCATTTCGACCAGTCGCCGATCCGGTCCACGCTGCCGAAGATGATTCCGAAGAAGAAAATCTGGCCGCAAAACCAGAGCAGCTCGACCACCATCCAGAGAATAAAATTGGCTTTGAAGCTCAACTCGCGGATGAGCGAGTTGCGCAGCATGATCGAGTAAATTTCTATGTAACGGCGCACGGCCCTGAGCTGTCTTAGACTTTGCCGCCGCATCGTGCGGCAAATTTCGAAGATATGGCGAAACGCCCGGTCATCATAGCGGCAGGTTTGTTGCTACTCCTGCTTGCGCTCATCCTGCACTGGATCCGCGGAGGCGAGTCGCCGAAGTATCAGACCGCGGTCGTGACACGCGGCGCGATCACGCAAGCTGTCACTGCCACCGGAACGCTCAATCCCGTCGTTAACGTCCAGGTCGGCAGTCAGGTCTCCGGCAACGTGCAGAAGCTGTTCGCGGATTTTAACTCGAAGGTAAAGGCAGGTGAAGTCGTGGCGCAGATCGATCCAGTGCTGTTCCAGGCCACGGTCACACAGGCGGAAGGCGACCTCGCCAGCGCACAGGCTGCGCTGGAGCTCGCGCGGGTGAACGCATCTCGAATGCAGGCGCTGGTCGCGAAGCAGAATTCATCGCAAGCGGACCTCGACCAAGCGCTCGCGACGCTGCACCAGGCTGAAGCGACGGTGAAAATCAAACAGGGTGCACTCGATAAAGCGCAAGCCGACCTGGAACACTGCACGATTAAGTCGCCCGTCGATGGCGAAGTGATTTCGCGCAACGTCGATGTTGGCCAGACGGTCGCGGCCAGCCTGCAGGCGCCAGTTATTTTCACGATCGCGAACGACCTCACGAAAATGCACATCGACGCCGCCGTCGCGGAGGCGGACGTCGGTGCGGTTGCGGTTGGGCAGGATGTCGACTTCACGGTCGACGCGTTCCCGAATCGCACGTTTCACGGCAAAGTTGTTCAGGTCCGCAACGCGCCAACGACCGTGCAGAACGTCGTCACCTACGACACCGTGATCGACGTCAACAACTCCGACCTGAAGTTGAAGCCGGGGATGACAGCCAGCGTGTCTATCGTGATCGCCCATAAAGACGACACGTTGAAAATCTCCAACGCCGCGCTGCGTTACCGGCCGGCGGATGCACCTGCGTCGACGTCGCAAGCGCAGCGGAGCGCGTCGCCCGCAGGGCGCGGCCGTCCATCCGGTTCGCAGGGGCGCGAACGCCGGAGCGAACGCACCGTGTATCTCTTAAACGGCTCAAAACCGCAGCCGGTGCAGATCAAAACCGGCATCAGCGATGGCGTGACGACGGAACTCATCGACGGCTTAAAAGAGGGCGACAGAGTCGTGACCGCGCAGCTGAACGCGACGGCGAGCGCGCGGCAGGAGCAGGGAAATCCTTTCGCCGGCGGGGCACGGCGGCGGTTTTAGCGGAATGAATGCGCCGGTTGTTCAGCTGATCGACGTGCGAAAGACATACCGCAGCGGCGAAATGGAGGTGCACGCTGTCCGTGGTGTTTCGCTGGAAATTCACCGCGGCGAGTTCGTCGCGCTGATGGGCTCGAGCGGTTCCGGAAAGTCGACCCTGATGAACATCCTCGGCTGTCTCGACCGGCCGAGCGCCGGGCGTTATCTGCTCGATGGCACCGACGTCTCGCAACTTAATCGCGATCAACTCGCCGACATCCGCAATGGGAAGCTCGGTTTCGTTTTTCAAAGCTTTAACTTGCTGCCGCGAACTTCCGCGCGTGAAAACGTGGAGCTGCCGTTGCTCTACGGTGCGCGAAATCTGACGGGTCAGGAACTGCGCGCCAAAGCTGATCATGTTTTGTCCTCCGTCGGATTGGAAGGACGCGAGGACCATCATCCGAGCCAGCTCTCCGGTGGACAACAGCAGCGCGTCGCGATTGCGCGAGCGCTCATTAACGAACCGGAGGTTCTGCTGGCGGACGAGCCAACCGGTAATCTCGACAGCCGCACCAGCATCGAGATCATGGGAATTTTTCAGGAGCTGAACGATCGCGGCATCACCGTCATCATGGTCACGCACGAGCCGGACATCGCCTCGTTTGCTCAGCGAAACGTGGTCATGCGGGATGGTCTCGTGC
Source organism: Verrucomicrobiota bacterium (assembly GCA_902810735.1). GTDB lineage: Bacteria > Verrucomicrobiota > Verrucomicrobiia > Chthoniobacterales > UBA10450 > CADDYX01. Next base: position 4,283 of record CADDYX010000153.1, read on the forward strand.
GCAGCGACAGACCGGTGACGCTGCGTGCGACTGCAGCGGACGAGTTGTTGAAAATGGTGAGCGTCGATCAGCTCGCTGCGCTGGAATCTTAAGAGATGCGCTTCGGCTCCACGTTCAAAGTTGCATTCCGCGCGCTGCGTCGAAACAAGCTGCGATCAGCGCTGACGGCGCTCGGCATCATCATCGGTGTCGGTGCGGTGATTGCGATGGTCGGCATCGGCAACGGCGCGAAGGCGCAGGTGCAGGCGCAAATCGCCAGTCTCGGCCAAAACGTCATCCTTGTTTTCTCCGGAAGCACCACCGCGAGCGGTATCCGGACCGGTTGGGGAGGCGCGGGCACTTTGAAGATCGAGGACGCGGAGGCGATCCGGCGCGAGGTGCCGGGCGTGATCGGTGTCAGTGAGGAAGTCGTCTCCACCTCGCAGGTCGCCGCGGGAAACCAGAACTGGTTCACGCGCGTGCTCGGCGAGTCCCCTGATTATCTCGACATCCGGCAGTGGCCGCTCGCCGCGGGCGCGCCATTCACGGACCAGGACGTCCGTAGCGCGAACAAAGTCTGCATCATCGGCAAGACCACCGCGTCGGAGGTTTTTGGAAATGACGATCCGGTCGGCCAGACGTTGCGGATCAAAAACGTGCCGTTCATCGTCACCGGTGTCCTCACGCCGAAAGGATTGAGCGCGCAGGGACCTGACCAGGATGACGTCGTGATTATGCCTTACACCAGCGCGATGAAACGCGTCGCCGGCGGCACGACCCTGCGCAATATCAACGTGCAGGTCGCGAGCGCGGCTGATCTCGCGCCGGCGCAACAGCAGATCACCTCGCTGCTGCGCCAGCGGCACAACATCCGCGGCGATCGTGACGACGATTTCACGGTGCGCAATCAGCAGGAGATCGCCGAAGCAGCGACCGCGACCGCTGATGTGATGACGGGACTGCTCGGTGCGATCGCCGGCGTCTCCCTCGTCGTCGGTGGCATCGGAATCATGAACATCATGCTCGTGAGCGTGACGGAGCGAACGCGTGAGATCGGCACGCGGATGGCAGTTGGTGCGCATGGGCGGGATATCCTCACCCAGTTCTTGATTGAAGCGGTGTCACTCAGCGCGGTTGGCGGACTGCTCGGGATCGCGCTCGGCGTCAGCGCGTCAAAGGTCCTCTCAGCCGTCAAACATTGGCCGTCTTTGATTTCGCCAATGTCTATCCTGGTTGCATTTCTCGTCAGCGCGGCCGTCGGAATTTTCTTCGGATTTTACCCAGCGCGAACGGCGGCAAGCCTCGATCCGATCGACGCGTTGCGTTACGAATGAGACGAACGAACTAGACAGGATTCACAGGCCTAACAGGGTTGATCGAGCGAGCGCAGTCGGAGCATCTGGCGAATCGCGCGAATTCAGTTAATCCTCTCTCGTTATGGACAGATTCCAGCAGCTCGTTGCAAACGCGAAGCAGAACATCACCGAGATTTCACCCGAAGAGGCAGCGGAAAAAGCGGCGCGCGGCGAAGCGCATCTGATCGACGTTCGCGAAGCCGATGAATGGCAGGAGGGCCACGCCGCAAATGCCGAGCACATGAGTCGCGGCACGATCGAAATCGAGATCGAGGAAAAATTTCCCGAGCCAGACGCGCCGATCATTTGCTACTGCGGCGGTGGTGGCCGGTCCGCGCTGGCAGCCGAGAGTTTGCAGAAGATGGGATACACGAACGTGAAGTCGCTCGCCGGCGGGTTCAAAGCGTGGAAATCCGCCGGGCTGCCGACGGAACACTAAAGCGCTTGTCATTCGGAGCGACGTCGAGGAACCCCGTACCGCAATCAAGCGGTGACGCGGCGGGGTTCCTCGACTGCTGCCGCCGCTGCGGCGGCATTCGCTCGCGATGACAAAATCGCGTTGGCTAAACTCCACCGTTCTCGGGATCGGTCTCGCCTCGCTCTTGAGCGATTGGTCGCACGAGATCGCGACCGCGGCGCTGCCGGCATTTCTCGCCAGTCTCGGGGTCGCCGCAGCGTGGCTTGGCGTCATCGAAGGCGTCGCCGATGGACTCTCGAGCTTCGCGAAACTCGCCTCCGGCGTTTACACCGATCGCTTATCGCGGCGCAAAGGAATCGCCGTCGCCGGATATGTCGTCACGGCAATCGGCACAGCTGCCTTCGCGCTCGCGACAAACGCGTGGCATGTCCTGATCGCGCGCGCCGCGGCGTGGTTTGGTCGCGGGGTTCGAACGCCCGTCCGCAAGGCGCTGCTCGCGGCATCCGTCTCACGTGATGCCTACGGCCGCGCGTTCGGTCTGGAACGCGCGATGGACACGCTGGGCGCAATCATCGGCCCGCTCACCGCGCTGCTGCTATTGCAGCTCACGAATCACAACTACCGGCTGCTGTTTGCGTCGACGCTGATCCCGGGACTCCTCGCCGCAGCCGTGATCGCGTTCCTCGTGAAAGAGCGCGCGCGCGCACCGGTTTTACACGTTTCGTTCACTCAGCGTCTGCGCCAGTTGCCGCGCAACTACCGGCGTTTTCTGGTCGGCGTGGCGGCGTTTGGCGCAGGTGATTTCGCGCACAGCATGCTCATTCTGCTCGCCACGCAGCGTCTGCTGCCCGCCTATGGCGCCGCGCGCGCGGCGACTGTTGCCGTCGGCCTTTACGTATTGCACAACGTGTTTTACGCCGCGTTTTCGCTCGTCGCCGGCTGGCTGGGCGATCGGTTCCGCAA
>CADDYX010000154.1 GCA_902810735.1 Verrucomicrobiota bacterium
GTATGCTGAGTTTATCGCAGCAGCAAAGCGCAAACCGGCGGCAGCTCTCATCCCATAAATGCAGCGGGAAGGGACGGGAATTGAAAACGATTCGGCCCGCTGCTGGAGCCTCTCTGCCACAGCCGTACTGCGAAAGAACCGCTAGTGATCGACGGCTCGTTTGTGAGGGCGGGTGAAACGTTCACTCCACCGTTGGGAAAGCGGTTTGGGAAAGGAGTTGGTTTGTGATTCTCGCTGTTTGGCGCGATCGAGTTGCTGAGCCGATCCTGCGCAGCACCGGGCACGACGACGCTGTGCGTGATTAGGCAGCGAACATTTTGGAGCTGCCGAAACGCATCGCTATCTCGTTTAGGCAGTTGGCACAACCGCCTCTACATCGGCGCAGCTCGCGAGATGAGTGATGGCTATGTCGTCGAGCTCGGCGAGGGAGGAGATGTGCTGGAAACGTTCGCGCAGTTGCTTGCTGTCGCGGAAGGCTTTCGAATACGCCATCAGGCGGGCGCGCAGTGAGCGCATCGCTTTGTCTTCGCAGCCCCATTCTTCGACTGCTAGACGGCAATGGCGGCGGATCAGGTTCCAGCGACTTTCATCCTGGGGCGGCGGCAGCTCTTCGCCGGTTGCGAGGTAGTGTTTCACCTGCTCGAAAATCCACGGCGAGTTCATGGCGGCGCGCCCGATCATTGCGCCGGCAATTCCGGTTTGCTCGCGGCGGCGGGCGACGTCGCGCGGTGTGGTGAGATCGCCATTGCCAATGACCGGCAGCGAGACGGCGGCGACGACATCGCCGATGACGTTCCAATCAGCTTCACCGGAGTAGCCTTGTGCGCGCGTCCGTCCGTGGACCGCAATCGCGGCGATGCCGGTCTCCTCGAGAATGCGCGCGACACGCGGCGCGTTGATCGAATCGGAGTCCCAGCCGATTCGAATTTTTGCGGTAACCGGCAGCGGCGCCACCGCGCGGACGACCGCTTCGGCGACGGCGGCGAGTGTGGGGCAATCCTTCAGTAATGCGGAGCCGCCGTTCTTCGCGACGACCTTGTTGACCGGGCAGCCGAAATTGAGGTCGATGAAATCGGGCGCCACCCAATCGACCACGTGACGCGCGGCTTCGGCCATGTGCGCTGCGTCGCCACCGAACAACTGGACGCCGAGCGGCCGCTCGCATTGGTCGAAGTCGAGGTACTCGCGGGTGCGCTCGTTACGGCGGAAAACGCCTTCCGCTGAGACGAACTCGGTGACGAGCACGTCCGCGCCGCGTTCTTTGCAGAGCTGGCGGAAAATTTTATCCGACACCCCGGCCATGGGCGCGAGATAGAGGGGGAAGGCGCTGCCGTCGAGCCACGGCAGCGCATTTGCGATTTGCGATTGCCGATTTGCGATTGAGGCGAGCATTACGAGTTGATGGCTGAGCGCTCGCTAATCGCGCTCGGAGAGCGCGATCCACCTATCAGTTCGGCCACTTCGCGCTGCACGGTTTCGACTTCGTCGAGGCGGAGGTTGGCGTTCGGAACGAGGAAGACCTCACCGGTTTTGGTGTGTTCGTAGACCAGGATTGAGCCGTCGTCGCTTTGGTCGGTTTTGATCTGCTTGAGCACGCGTTTTCGCTCGAGCATCGCGGCGAGGACGTAGCAGGCGTTTCGATGCGCGGAATCATCTTGACCGAGCAGACGGCGCAAAAGCTCTTCGGCGGTTTGTTTTGCGAGCGGCTCCGGAGGCACAGGCGGCGGAGGTTCGTAACGCGTTTTCCAGAAGGAGAACGGCCGGATGTTTTCGTTCCGCGCCGCCCACGCTTCTTCGCTCAGGTCCTCGCGGCGGAAACCGTCTCCCTCGCGAAACAAAAGCGTATAGAACTGCTCGCCCGGCTCAAAGGCGCGCTGCGTGCGCGCGCACGCGCTCGACCGTTGTTTGATCGGCCAGTCGTTCGCCAGCGGGTTCATGTCGAGACGATACGGCGCGTGAAGAGTCGATCAAAAGTGGGCGGCTCGCGGTTTGTCGACCGGTAGTAGAGCAGCAAAGACCCGATGACCGCGAAGATCGCGATCGGCGTCCACGCGGCGGCGACCGCGGGTATGCGCGCGCCTTCGCCGAGAGCGAGAAAGAGGTGCGTGAGAAAGTTCATCGAGAAAACCAGCAGGATCGCGGCGGCGACGCTGGCGAGAATGCCGCGCCGTGAATAGCCGACGCCGAGCGGTGCGGCGATCAGCACGACGACGAAACAGGCCCACGGCAGCGCGATTCGATAATAAAAGTGGGTGGCGAATGGGGCCAGCAATGTCGGCGGAAAATCGGCATTGAAGCGGAGGTAATCGCGGAGCTCGGAAACGCTGAGATACTCGGCGCGAAAGTTCGCGCTGCTGAGGCGGAACGGCGTCTCACTCCAGTTGCTGATCGGCAGCCGGTCGAAATCCTGCGTCTCGACGATGTTGCCGCGGTTGTCGTAGTGAACGAGCCGGCCCTGCTGCAATTCCCAAAGCTTGTTGTCAGGATGGTAAACGGCGTGCGTGGCAAAGTAGTTCGCGGTGATATTGTCGTTCGCGTCCTGCTGGATGACCTGCACGGTGCTGAAGTCGTTCGAGCCGGCATAAAACTGCTGCACGAACCACGTTCGATTGTCGGTGCGGTTGCGGAAGATTTGGCCGCGGATTCCCATCTCATCGCGGCGCGAGCGGCCTTCGAGCGCGGTCTTGTGTGCGAGCTCGGCATGCGGCGCCAGCGCGTAATTGAGTGCACTGCTCGCGGCGGTGGTCAGCAGACCAATCGCGACCAGCGGCGCAATGATCCGCGGCAGGCTGATTCCGGCCGTCAACATCGAGACGATCTCGTTCGTACGTGACATGCGTCCGAGGCAGAAGAGCAGCGCAAGCAACAGCGCAACCGGAAGCAGCACGACAAGAATCTGCGGCACCTGCGTCAGATAGTAGCGGCCGATCGCAGCGAACGAGACACGGTCCTCGAGAAAGGTGGAGATATTGTCGCTGACGTCGAAGATCAGCCAGATCGATATGAAGGCGATAATGCAGTACACGTATGCCTGCAGAAACTTGCGAATGATGTATCGGTCGAGAAGTCTCACACGAAGTTTGGGAAAAGGGTGGTTGCGACCGACGCGCGCCGCGTCTCAATGATCGCACTGAAAGATTCGCTCGGGAGCGATTTTGTCGAGCGGGTCCGCTCGATCTTTTCGGAGTCGGGACTGCTCGCGAAAGCGCGGAACTTCGAGTATCGCCCACAGCAGCAGGAGATGGCTGTTGCGCTGGCCGTTGCTCTGGAAGACGAACAGCACCTCGTCGTCGAGGCCGGCACGGGCGTCGGTAAATCGATCGCGTATCTGACGCCGGCGGTGCTTTTTGCATTGGAGCAAAAACGCAAGGCGATCGTCTCCACGCACACGATCAACCTGCAGGAACAGCTACTCTACAAAGACATTCCAATTCTTAAGAAAATCCTGCCGGTCGAGTTTGAAGCGGCGTTGATGAAAGGGCGGCAGAACTACGTTTGCCCACGCCGGCTCGATCGCGCGATGCAGCAGGCGAACGAGCTGTTCACGACCTCGGAGCAAGCCGAGCTGGTGCGGATTTCGGAATGGGCCCGCATCACGCGTGACGGATCGCTCAGCGATCTTCCAATTGAGCCCGATGCGAAAGTCTGGACGCAGGTTTGCAGCGAAGCGCACATCTGCACGAAGAAAACGTGCGGCGCCGATCCACGTTGCTTTTATCACGTCGCGCGCCGGCGAGCCGAGGCCGCCGACATCGTGGTGCTGAACCACACGCTTTTCTTCATGCTGCTCGGCAACGATGAAGAACGTGAGGACCGCGAAGGCGGCTATTTGTTCCCGAACGACTTTGCGATCTTCGATGAAGCGCACACGATCGAGCAGGTTGCGTCGCGGCAGATCGGAATCGGCGTTTCGCAGTACGGGCTGCGCGCGACGGTGCAGCGGCTTTACAACGCACGAACACGCAAGGGTCTGTTCACGGTCACCCGGGACGCGCCGGGTGTGACGCTTGCGGCCGAGCTCGTCGATGATGTCGACAAATTTTTCCACGCCATTGAGGAGCGCTGCGATTTTAAAAAAGGGCGCGAAATGCGCGTGCGCGAAGCGGATTTCGCGCCCGACACGATTTCACCGCGACTGATGGGGTTGCAGGCGCGGATTGCGGAAGTCGTGCGCAAAACCGAGGACGACGTGCTGCGCTCGGAACTGCAGGAACTCGGGCGTCGAATCGGCGATGCGCGCAACGGCATCGTGACGTTCCTCGAGCAGAGTGCACCCGGACACGTTTACTGGGTCGAGCGAACCGGCAAGACCGCGCAGTTCCTGACGCTGAACGCCGCGCCCGTCGACATGGCGCCGGTGCTTCGCCGGCTGATCTTCCGCGACGACGCGACCAGCGTGATGACGAGCGCCACCCTCGCAGTCGGACGGCCGGACCTCGCCTACTTTCGCGAGCGAATTGGTGCCGACGAAGCGACGGCATTGCAGCTCGGCAGCCCCTTTGATTTCCACAAACAAATGAAGCTCTTCGTCGTGCAGAAAATGCCCGATCCGCGAGACGCCGCCTACGGACCGGCCGTCGCGAAATGGGTCGCGCATTTTGTGACCGAGACGGAGGGCCGCGCGTTCGTGCTGTTCACCAGTTATCGCGGCATGCAGCAGGTCGCCGATCAGATGGCGCCGTTTTTTGCCGACAATCGGATGAACCTGCTCGTGCAGGGACAGGGCGCACCGCGCAGCCGCATGCTGGAGGAGTTCAAAACCAAACCGCGCAGTGTGCTCTTCGGCACCGATAGTTTCTGGATGGGCGTCGACGTGCCGGGCGAGGCGCTCTCGAATGTCATTATCACGCGGCTGCCGTTTGCCGTTCCGGATCATCCGTTGATCGAGGCGAAACTCGAGCTGATCGAGGCGCGCGGCGGCGATGCGTTCACCGAATACTCGCTGCCGGAAGCGATTCTGAAGCTGCGCCAGGGCGTCGGTCGTCTGATCCGGACGAAGAGCGACCGCGGGATCGTGGTGATTCTCGATAACCGGGTGGTGACAAAGCCGTACGGTCGCGCGTTTCTCAGAGCGCTGCCGAAATGTCCGGTGGAAGTGGTCTGACAAACTGCGGCGGCGCGCGCGGATCGCCCGAATTGGCCTAACGAATGCGCTTGACAGTAATTATTGCGATTGCCAACAATCACAACCCGCTACCGTCCGGCAGTACCGGCGGGTCGCGACCAAAAGACACACCACACATCATGCAAAAGAAATCAAAAACCACCTTGGCAGCAGTCGTTCTGGCCTTACTCGCGGTGCCGCTCGTCTATGCGGCGAGCGTTCACTTCAAAAAAGCGCCAACCTTCTCTGACCAAGGCACCACATTGCAGACCTGCCTCAGCCTCGCGGGACTCGGCAATCAGGACGTGACCATCACCGTGAAGACGACCGGATCGGCCACGACGATCTGCACCAATCAAGGTGGAAAAGCAGCTCCGGGGCAGAACAAGACGCCGGTTGCGCCGAGCGCGCAGCAAACGTTTCCTGCGACCGAGATCAAGAACGGCAACCTGAGCGTCTGCCTGACGACGACTCCGCCTCCATCGCCGACCGCGACGGAAGCAGGCTGCCCGAATTCGAACTGGTCGGCCAACATCACCGACGTGCAGTTCTCGACCGCAGAAATCATCGTGCGGCAGGGCGGCAAAGTCGTGCTCGACCAGAAATTCACGTTGTAACCGTTCGGTTACGACAGAGGGGTTTTTATGCGGCGCCGCCACGTGCGGCGTCGCATTCGGGCGTGTAGAGTCGTTTGCAGGAGCGAAGTTCGCTTCGTTGCAAGGGAGCTTATAAGTTCAGTTGAACATATCAGCTTTCGGTTGTTATTAGCGTTGTGAAGCGGCTGGACACTAGGATCGGCGTGGCGCTGGCAGTCGGGTTCATTGCCGGCGTCTTAGTCATGGAGCTGTGGCCGCGCTCCTCGGCGACGCCGAAGCCTGTGGCGAATTCGCAGCCCGACAAGATCGCTGCGGAGACCGAAACTGCTCGGCCTAACGCCGCCGCATCGAAATCGGAAGACGCCGCCGAGGTTGAGACCAGCCGCAGCCCTGAACCTCCGCGGGCGCATCCTTCCGCAGCCGCGCTTATTTCAGAAATGAAGGCGGCCCTCGCGCATTCGGGCAGCCGGCACAGTTACGCGACCTTCAGCCGGCTCGCTGAATCTGTTGACGCGAAGAACGTGCGCGACGTGCTCGCGTTCGTCGAAACGCTGCCCAAGCCGCAGGAAAAAAGCATGTTGATGTCGCTGGTCATCGGGCAATGGGCGGAGCTCAATCCGAAGGCGGCGATCGCCTACGCCCAAAACGTGCCGGCCGGCACATCGCGTAACTGGGCGATCACCAGCGCGGTGAGCGGCTGGGCCGAGCGCGATACATCGGCAGCAATGGCGTGGGCGCAGCAGTTGCCCGCCGGCCCGATGCGCGACCAGACAATGCAGACGGTCGTTACCGTGCTGGCCGACAAGGATCCGCAAGGCGCGCTCTCATTTCTCCAAACTCTGCCGCCAGGACGCAACCGGCAGAATCTTTACTGGCCGATTTTTAACCGCTGGACCATGACCGACCCGCAGGCGGCGGCGGAACGCGCGTTCCAATTGCCGGCTGGCGTAAGCCGCGACATGGCGATGCAAGTCGTCGGCGCGAACTGGGCGAATCAGGATCCTGAAGCCGCTTTCGCGTGGGTGAATACGTTGCCGGCGGGCCAGGGGCGGAACAACGCCTTGCAAAACGTGCTCGCGAGCTGGGCAAACAAAGATCCGGAACGCGCCGCCGCCATCGTTCCCACTTTGCCGGCCAGCGCCGCGCGCGACCAGGCGATTGGAAACATCGCACGGCAGTGGGCGCTCTCGGATGCCCGTGCGGCCGTCGCGTGGGTGGAGCAATTGCCGCCGAGCGACGCACAGCGGAACGCCCTGCGCTCGGCGCTGGCCAGTTGGG
>CADDYX010000155.1 GCA_902810735.1 Verrucomicrobiota bacterium
ACCCCGCGCGGCAAAGAGATCCTCAGGAACTTCGTCTACCACGTCTGCCATTGCTCGATGGACTGGACGATGGGCTCGTTCATCGAGCAATGGCAGACGTGGTAGACGAAGTTCCTGAGGATCTCTTTGCCGCGCGGGGTGTGGGCGACCTCGGGATGAAACTGGAGACCGTAGAGCCTTCGCTGCGGATCTTCGATCGCCGCGAAATCGGAGTTGTCGGTGCGCGCGGCGCTCCGGAATCCGCTCGGCAGTTGTGTGACTTTGTCGCCGTGGCTGTTCCAGATGTCGAGCTGCTCGCCAATCCCGGCGAACAATTCCGAGCCATTCGTGACGTGCAAAATTCCAGAGCCGTACTCGCGACGTGAGCTGAACTCAACCGCGCCGCCGAGGTGATGCGCGATCAACTGCATGCCGTAGCAGATGCCGAGCACAGGCAGGCCTGCCGACAAAATCTCCGGTCGAATGTGCGGCGCGCCTTTGTCGTAAACGCTGGCGGGGCCGCCGGAGAGGATCAGGCCATTCGGCGCGAGCTCGCGAATTTCCTCCGCAGAGATGTCGAAGCGCACGACTTCCGAGTAGACTTGCAGCTCGCGGATGCGGCGCGCGATCACCTGAGTGTACTGCGAGCCGAAATCGAGAATGAGAATCTTCGAGTGTGAAGTCGCCGCCGTCTTCACCGCTACGGATGCGTTTGCGGCACGTCGTGGTTTACGTACGGATCGTCCGAACGATCGATCGGCCCGATCTGCCCCTGTCCCGTTACACCGCGGTGCAATTTTTCGCCGATCTCCTGCCCGGTGATCTGCTCGCGTTCGTCAGCACAGGCGATGAGCAGAATGACGGCGCTGAAACCGAGAAGCGCGGCGACTATGCGTTTCAAGCTCTCACGTTATCGAGCGCAGCGTTTCATTGCAACCACCGGCATCGGCGCGAAGATCGCGAAATGATCCCGCCGGAGGTTTTGCTGCAAGGCTACAAGCTCGGCATTTTTCCCATGGCGATGGAGAACGGCGAGATCGAGTGGTTCTCGCCCAATCCGAGGGCCATCCTGCCGCTCGATAGCTTCAAAATTCCACATGGACTTCGGCGCGTGTTGCGGCAGGGCCGGTTTGATATCCGCGCGAATAGCGCGTTCGACGAAGTCATGCGCATGTGCGCGGCGCGCGACGACACATGGATCAATCACGAGATCATCGCGAGTTACACGCAGCTTCATCGACTCGGTCACGCGCATTCACTCGAAACGTGGCAAGACGGCGAGCTGGCCGGCGGCTTGTACGGGGTTGCGGTGGGCGGCGCGTTTTTTGGCGAATCGATGTTTCACCGCGTAACGAACGCTTCCAAAGTTGCGCTCTGCGCGTTGGTCGAGCGTTTGCGCGATCGCGGCTTTACGCTGCTCGACACGCAATGGCAGACACCGCATCTGCGGCAGTTCGGCGTCGTCGAGATTCAGCGGCGCCATTACCTGCGGTTGCTCGCGCGCGCAGTTCAGTTGCCGTGCGCTTTCGTTTGAATCGTTCGCTGACGAATGTTTGAGCAGACGATGTTTTCTGCTTAAATGAGCACCCACTGCGGCTGGGTAGCTCAGTTGGTAGAGCAGAGGACTGAAAATCCTCGTGTCGGGGGTTCAATTCCCTCCCCAGCCATCTCCTCAGGCGCGCTGCTTTGGCACATCGCAATGACCGCACCGTCCGCGCCGGCGACGCCGAGTTTCGCACCGGCGATTTCGTTCGCGTCGCGGGCGTGCCGCTGCGCTCCGAAGAAGAATCAGGGCCGGACCCGCAAAAGAACGACCACCTGTGGCTTACGGTCCGTGCCGGCGAAATCGGTGAAATTCGGATCGCGTTGACCACCTGGTCGGTTCCCAGCCTTGCAGCCGGCGTCGATCCGCGCGTGCAACTCGCGGTCGTCTCGACGCGCTGGACTGCGTTGCCGCCTGCTGGGATTTCGCCCGGCGGTCGCGTCGATTATGAAGCCATCTGCCGAGACACCGGCTTCTCTTTTCGGCCGCATGACGCCGCGTCGATCGTGCGCGAAATCGTCGGAAGGTTCAGCCGCGCGATTTTCGCTGAAGCATGGGGAGAACTCTATGTGCGCGAGCATGTCGGTATCCACCAGGTCCATAGTCGGCGGTCCAGCCTGGCGTTACCGACGAATGTCCTCGGCCGTGACGGCGCTCTGCGGCTGTATTTCGACGGCGGCGACGCTGAGCTGGTGATGCTGAAGTTCAACGGTCAGTAGCCGTCGTGCGTCGGAACAATCTTACGCGGCGAGCAACGGCGTGAGCTCGTATGGCTCGGCGACGCCGCCGAAGCGCGTGTAAAGAAACTTCGCCGCGGCGGAGTTTCGCTTTGCGATTCCGGTCGCTTCGCGCAACCCGACATCGCGTAACGCTGCGAGCGTCTGGGCCAGCAGGTGCTTGCCGAATCCGCGGTTGCGGTACTCGACCAGAATACAGGGGCCCGGCGCGAGGTGCGTCGCGTCCGGCGCGGTCACCGCGGCCGCGGCAGCGCCGATCACGCGCGTGCCGTGGCGTAGCGCGAGAACGACAGAATTCTGATTTGCGAACGCACCTTCGAGCCAGCCATCCACCGTCTGCATCACGTCGCGAATCGCTCCGTTCCAGCTCGGATCGAGAACAAACGATCGCGAAATCACTTTCCGCACCTCTGCCTCGTCTTCGGCGACGGCGCGCGCGATGTAATAGTGCTTCGGCAGCTGCGCATCGATCGGCGGCAGCTTTGCCAGCTCCCACCTGAATCGTAGCCAGTTTTCGATCTTCATCGCGGCGGCGCAGTATCTCAGCCCGCGAGTGGATCGCAACTCAGCCGGGCGCTGGCCGTCGGCTCTTTCGATCCTCATTTGCGGAGCGCGTGCTCCGCGCAGCTCACATCGCCTGGACGGCTTTCAGCGTCTCGTGAAACGGCGTGTAAAGCTCGTGATATTGCGCCACACCGCGACGCAACACCGGCTTCAGGTTCGCGAGATCTGATACGTTGACGATCTGGTCGACGCTTTGCACAAACGCGCTCATTGCGTCGTTCGTCGCGAAGCGATGGCTCAAGAGCACCACGAAATGCGCCCGGCGTTCGGCGCCGGAGCGACTCACCATTTCGCGCAGGATTGGGTTATTCTCCGCCTTCGAATCTTTGAAGTTTTCGTAAATGATTACGACGTTGTAGCTGTAGGTCTGCAGCTTCAGCACGACGTCTTCCTCGAAAAGTCCGAGGTGCACCTTGTATCCAATGTCGATCAACTGCGGCACAATCAGCTTCTGGTATTGCTGGTGATCGACGCAAACGAGCGCGGTGTTGTCGCTCAAATCGAAGAACGGCGTGTCGGTGTGTGGATCCATGCTTAGCGGAATGCGTTGGCTGGGAGGTCGAGCCGCAGGCCGGAATCGAGATCGCTGTCCACGCCACGAATTTTCTGAATCGCGTCGATCCCGCGGGTGATCCGGCCTTTGCGGGAGGCGTAGAGTCGCGCCGTTTCCTCGGTGATCAGATCGGCTTCGTAGGCGTTCAGGATTGATTGGTCGAAGGTCATCCAGCCGAACGGCGCGCTCGCTTCAATGATTTCGTAGAAGGTGCGGTGTTCGCCTTCGCCGAGCGCAATCGTCTCTTTCGTGCGGAGATTGTTCCCCATGATCTCCGTCAGCAGTTGACGCCCGCCGCCAACTTTCGGAGCGAGCCGCTGACTCACGATGTAGCGCAGCGTGTCGGAAAGACGGATGCGCAGCTGTTGTTCTTCACCGAGTGAAAAGAGGCCGAGGATTCGATTGATCGCCTGGCCTGCATCGACTGTGTGCAACGTGCTGAGCACGAGATGACCGGTTTCCGCGGCCATCAATGCGACTTCCACCGTCGCGCGATCGCGCATCTCGCCGACCAGAATCACTTTCGGCGCCTGGCGCAGCGCTGCACGCAGACCGTTCGGGTAATTGTTAAAATCGTGACCGAGCTCCCGCTGGTTGAACGTCGCTTTGCGAGTCGGGTGCACAAACTCGATCGGATCTTCGAGCGTGACGACGTGGACCGGCTGCGTCTCGTTGATCTCGTTCAGCAACGCCGCCAGTGTCGTGGTCTTGCCGCTGCCGGTCGCGCCGGTCACAAGCACCAATCCGGTTTTTTCCTTTGCGATATCGTGGAAGATCGGAGGGAGGTTGATCGATGAAATGCTCGGCACCTCGCCCTCGAGCTTTCGCAGGACGATCGAGAAGTTGCCCTGCTGTCGGAAAATATTAACGCGGAAGCGCGCCTCGTCGCCTAACGAGTAGCTCACGTCGCACGAGCCGCCGGTGAGGTAATCGTAAAGGAGCCGCCGGTTACCATGCATCAGAGCAAGCGCGATTTGCTCGGTCTGGTACGGCGTCAGCGCCTCGATCGGAGGGTCAACGTAGACCGGCTTCAGCTCACCGAAATCTTCCACCTGGAGCGGATGACCGACGGAGAAATTGAGGTCCGAGATGCCCTCATAGGTCTGGAGCATCGCCGACAGGATTTTATTAAGGTCAGGAGCGCGCACGCGTTTACTCCTCGGATCCGTCGGCCGGCGGTTCTTTCAGGAACGGGCGGAATTTTTTCTTATCGATCGATTTGTCGTACGCTTCCTCTGGCGAAATGCGCGCATTTCGCAGGTGGTCCATGATCGCGTCGTCGAGCGGTTGATTGCCTTTCTTTTTGCCGACCTGAATCATGCCGGGAATCTGGTGCGTCTTCGCTTCGCGGATGAGGTTCGAAATGGCCATGTCGACGACGAGAATCTCGAGTGCTGCCACGCGCCCCGACTTGTCGATACGCTTGAACAGGTTCTGCGCGACCACGCCTTTGAGTGATTCGGCGAGCGTCGCGCGAATCTGGTTCTGCTGATCCGTCGGGAAAACGTCGATCACGCGGTCGACGGCCTTAGCCGCACTCGAGGTATGCAATGTTCCAAAAACAAGGTGGCCGGTCGCGGCCGCGGTCAGCGCCAGCTCGATCGTCTCCAGGTCGCGCATTTCACCGACGAGCAGGATGTCCGGGTCTTCGCGCAAAGCGCCGCGCAGCGCGGCCGCGAAGGACCGTGTGTGCACGCCGACTTCGCGGTGCTGCACGAGGCAGTTCTGGCTGCGGTGCACGAATTCGATCGGGTCCTCAACCGTGATGATGTGATCGTGGCGATGGAGATTCGCGTAATCCATCATCGCGGCGAGCGTCGTAGATTTACCGGAACCCGTCGGGCCGGTGACGAGCACGAGCCCCTTCTTCAGCATTGGGAACTTCTTCAGCACCGGCGGCAGGCCGAGGTCTTCGACGGTGAGAACATTCGACGGGATCAAGCGAAACACGGCTGAGATGCCGTATTTCTGCTGGAAAAAGTTTGCGCGATACCGCGCCATCCCGGGAACTTCATATCCGAAGTCAACATCCGAGGTTTCCTCGAAGACTTTGATTTTCCCTTCCGGCGCGATCTCATAAACCATGGCCTTGAGATCGTCATTGCGTAGCGGCGGGTAATCGACGCGGACGAGTTCGCCGTTGATGCGGAGCATCGGCGGATTGTTGGTGGCGAGGTGCAGGTCGGAGGCCTTCTGCTCCCCCATCAGCTTGAAAAAGGAATCGATGCGAGCCATTGCGACTCGTCATCGAGAAGCTAAATCGGTGCCACGCAGTGCGGATTCAGCGAAGCACGCCGGTTCGGCGGCCTCGCGCCTTCGGGACGGCCGTTTACCGGGCAGTCTCGAGCGTGGAGCGCACCTGCTCGAGCAACTTATCGCGCATGTAAGGCTTCGGGATGAATCCGCGAAGTCCCTGCGCCAACATGTTCCCGAGCTTGCTCTGCTCCGCGAATCCACTGCTGAGAACAACCGCGGCGTTCGAGTTTAGCGCGCGAATCTCGTCGAACACAGCATCGCCATCCATCACCGGCAGGAAGAAATCGAGGATCACGAGGCCGATCAGCTTGCCGATCTGCTGATAAATCCGGAGCGCTTCGAAACCGTCGCGCGCAAGGATGACACGGTAGCCTTCATCGGTCAGCATCTCGGCCGCAAGCTCCCCAATTTCTGGCTCGTCCTCGACGAGCAAAATCAGCTCGCGCGTTCCTTTCCGGTTCAGGACTTTGATCTCGGGCGGAATTAGATCGGCGCCGCCACCGGTACCCTTTTTCTGCTGCCCTGGCTGGGTGCCACCACGCGTGCTGCTTCGCGAAGAAGATTTCGATTTCGGAGCGGCCGGTTCATCAGTTGGTGGACGGACGACGGTAAACGACGGCGGCTTCGTCCGGTCGGGAGCGGCAGCCGCTTTCTGTGCGCTGCCGGCGAGAATTCGCGATGTTACGCGATCGAACAGCGCCTGCGCCTGCTTGGACGCGAGCTCGACGCGATCAGACAGGATCTCGACGTAATTGTGTTCGCCTTTGTGTTGCCGCGCGAGATCAGCGTAGCGCGAAATCTGTTGCAGGAGCGAGTTCAGCTCCGTCGAAGTGGTCGCGATCCACTTCAGGTCTTCCTGATCCAGCATAGCCGCTACCTGGTCAGCTCGGGTCTGTGTCGTTGAGGCATGCCCACCAAACACAACCAAGCACTGCAAATACCGCGATAGCAAATGAGCCGAGGGTCAACATTCAATTAGAGAGCTTCGGAAGGCAGCACGGTTTGTGCCGTGTTTCAGTAATCACGTCAATTCGAAATCGCGCCGCCAATCCTGCGCGAGCAGACTTCAGTTACTTGGCCAGCGCGGCTTTTAGTTCCGCCCTGGCAGATTCTAATTCACGCGGCGCGGCATGACAGAGCAGCACGCCCCGCAGCTTTTCGCCATGGAAATAACGCACGACGAACTTCTTCTTCGCGTAGGCGCCACGTAGGTCGACGCGCGTCGGCTGGAGACTGAAGTCGCCGACGAAATCCAGCTTCAGATCGAACATCTCGGTCCAGAAG